>NZ_CP020946.1:3455408-3769537 GCF_002208115.1 Bdellovibrio bacteriovorus
CGGCGGAACCCAGCCCCCCAGCCCTCCTTCCTCGATCAGGACCTTGTTGGTGCGCCCGTGCGCGAAGTATTGGGAATCTAAAACAATGTGGATGGCATTCGGGATTTTGTGGACTTTGGGCGGGGGAGACTTTCTTACATTTTCTGTGTTTTGTGGAAGGGTCTGATGTGGGCGCTAAGGGGGTCTTATTCGTTGAATTGTCTGGGGATTTTGGCTATTTATGGTTGTGGTGTTTTTCTTTGAATTTTGAAGGATGTTTTTATGAGTTTGAACTTCACCGAGTACGAGAAAAAATGGCAGAAAAAGTGGGCGGACGCCAAGGCGTTTCAGGCTGAGACAAACAGTGTGAAACCAAAATATTATGCGCTGGATATGTTCCCCTATCCATCGGGCTCCGGTTTGCATGTTGGGCATATGGCCTCTTACACTCCGGCCGATATCATTTCCCGTTACAAACGCGCCAAGGGGTTCAACGTTCTTCACCCGATGGGATACGATGCCTTTGGTCTGCCGGCTGAGCAGTTTGCCATCCAGACCGGGATCCATCCTGCCATCACGACCAAAAAAGCAATCGAAAGCTTCCGCACAACTCTGCAGTCCTTTGGGTTCAGCTTTGACTGGAGCCGCGAAATCTCCACTTGTGAGCCTAACTACTACAAATGGACTCAGTTCATTTTCCTGAAACTGTATGAGCGCGGCCTGGCTTACCAGAAGGAAGTTCCGGTCAACTGGTGCCCGGCTTTGAAAACCGTTCTGGCCAATGACGAAGTCATCGACGGAAAATCAGAGCGCGGCGGTCACCCGGTCATCCGCGTGCCGATGAAACAGTGGATGCTTAAAATCACCGACTATGCCGAACGCCTGTTGAATGACCTGGACAAAGTCGACTGGCCGGAAAGAACCAAAGAGGCGCAGCGCAACTGGATTGGAAAGTCCGAAGGCGCGCGCGTCACCTTCCAGGTTCATGGCGAACAGGACAGCTTTGAAGTCTTCACCACTCGTCCGGACACATTGTACGGTGTGACCTTCATGGTGATGGCTCCGGAAAATCCGCTGGTCAAAAAGATCACCTCCCAGCCGCAGCACACGGCGGTGGAAGAATACATTGCCGCCACGGCGAAAAAATCAGAAGTCGACCGCAAGGCGACGACTGAAAAAACCGGCGTCTTCACGGGGGCTCACGCCATCCACCCGATCACGGGCGAAAAGATCGAGATCTGGATTGCCGACTATGTCCTGATGGATTACGGCACCGGTGCAATCATGGCCGTTCCTGGTCACGATGCGCGTGACTTCGAGTTTGCGACCAAATTCAACATTCCAATTAAAACCGTGCTTGAAAGTGACCAACTGCCATTTGAAGGCGACAGCGTCATGATCAACTCTGAATTCCTGAACGGCCTGAATAAAGCCGACGCCATCAAAAAAATGCTGGCTTATCTGGAAGAAAACAAATTGGGCGTTCGCGAAGTTCAGTACAAGCTGCGCGACTGGCTGTTCAGCCGTCAGCGCTATTGGGGCGAGCCGTTCCCGATCGTACACTTTGCCGACGGTTCCCGCGGCGTTCCCGTGAACGAGCTTCCTGTCGTATTGCCGGAAGTGGCGGACTATGAACCCGCCGACACCGGAGAAGCTCCACTGGCCCGCAACGCGGAATGGGTGAAGTACATGGACGGCAACAAAGAAGGCCGACGCGAAACCGACACCATGCCGGGAGCTGCCGGATCTTCCTGGTACTTCCTGCGCTATATCGATCCAAACAATGATGCAGCTCCGTTCAGTGCGGAAGCTGAAAAGTACTGGATGCCAGTGGATCTGTACGTGGGCGGTCCTGAACACACTGTCGGTCACTTGCTGTATTCCCGCTTCTGGATGAAGGTTCTTTTTGATTGCGGTCTTGTGACCCATGATGAACCATTCCAAAAACTGGCCCACCAGGGCATGGTTTTGGGACCCGACGGTGAAAAAATGTCCAAATCCCGTGGCAACGTGATCCCAGCTCAGGAAATCGGCCAGACACACGGTTCAGATGCTGTTCGAACTTTCGTCAGCTTTATGGGGCCTTTGGATAAAGACAAGGCCTGGTCTCCGACCGGTATTGACGGCGTAAAACGCTTCCTGGATCGCATCGGCCGCCTTGTTGTCAGCGATGACGGCAAATATGTGGCGACCGATGCCGCTTTGACTTTGGAGATCGAGAAATTAGTTCACAAAACCATCAAAAAAGTCACAGAGGACATCGAGTCCATGAGCTTTAACACGGCGATCAGCGCCATGATGATTCTGGTGAACGAACTTTACCGCGCGGAGTGCCGCTCTGTTTTGGCTCTGAAACCGCTGGTACAGATTCTGGCTCCGTTTGCCCCGCATTTGGCTGAAGAATTGTGGGAAAAAATGGGCGGACAGGGACTTTGCTCTTTGGCTCCTTGGCCAAAATATGATAACACCCTGTGCGCTGACGACACTGTGACAATCGGCGTGCAAGTGAATGGAAAAATGCGCGGCACGATCGAGTTGGGCGTGGCGGCTTCCGAACAGGAAGCGGTCGCGGCGGCGAAAGCCGTTCCACAAGTGGCAGCTGTGCTTGGCGACAAGAATCCCGACAAGGTGATTTACAAAGCCGGCAAAATTTTGAACTTGATCGTTAAATAACTGGGTTCTTTTACCGAAAAGGACCCCTGAAAAACAACATGGGGTCCTTTATCCGGGCCCCCTAGTCGTGAGGGCCAGAAGAGATGTCTAATTGGAGTCCTGAAAAAAGCGCTGAGCTTTATGGGATCAACAACTGGGGCAACGGTTATTTCAGAATTAACAGCGCAGGCAATGTTGCTGTCACTCCGATGGGCGCCGCGGGTCCGACAGTGGATCTGCATGAGCTGACCCAAGATCTTTTGGACCGCGGTATCCGCGTTCCCATCATGATTCGTTTTCCGGAAATTATTAAATCCCGCGTGGAGCTTTTGAACGGCTGCTTCCAAAAAGCATTTGCTGATCATGGCTACAAAGGCCAGTATCGTGGCGTTTACCCGATCAAGGTAAACCAACAGCGTCACCTGGTTCAGGAGCTGGTGAAATACGGTAAAGACTATTCCATGGGTCTTGAAGCAGGTTCCAAACCTGAGCTTCTGGTGGTTCTGGCTTTGATGAACACTCCAGATGCACTTATCATCTGCAACGGTTTCAAAGACTGGGAATACATCGAAACAGCGATCCTGTCCCAGAAACTGGGCCGCAACACCATCATCGTGGTGGATCGTAAAGAAGAATTGAAAATGATCGTGGATGTGGCGAAAAAGTTCAACGCCCGTCCAAAAATCGGCTTCCGTGCGAAGCTGAACACCCAAGGTGCCGGCAAGTGGGTTGACTCCTCTGGCGCCCGCTCCAAGTTCGGTCTGACTTCCACTGAAATCGTGGAAGGCGTTGAATTCCTGAAAAGCGAAGGCATGCTGGATTGCCTGGAACTTCTGCACTACCACATCGGTTCTCAGGTTCCTCAGATCCAGTCCATCAAGTCCTCTTTGAAAGAGGGCGCACGCTTCTACACCGAGCTGTACAAAATGGGCGCAGGCCTGAA
This sequence comes from Bdellovibrio bacteriovorus, assembly GCF_002208115.1. Taxonomy (NCBI): domain Bacteria; kingdom Pseudomonadati; phylum Bdellovibrionota; class Bdellovibrionia; order Bdellovibrionales; family Pseudobdellovibrionaceae; genus Bdellovibrio; species Bdellovibrio bacteriovorus. Next base: position 3,458,983 of record NZ_CP020946.1, read on the forward strand.
GTACATCGACGTGGGCGGCGGCCTGGGCGTTGACTATGACGGTTCCGGCCACTCTGACAGCTCTGTGAACTATTCTGAGCAGGAATACGCCAATGACATCGTGTCTGTACTTCAGACCCTGTGTGATGAAAAAGGCATTCCACATCCAAACATCGTGACTGAGTCCGGCCGCTTCCTGGTGGCTCACCACTCGGTTTTGGTGTTCAACGTGATGGGCGTGAACGACCTTCACCGCCACGAGCCGCCTCGTCCAGCGACGAAAACGGATCATTCCATCATGCAGGACATGCAGTACATCTTTGAAAAGGTGAACAAAGACAATATCAACGAGTGCTTCAATGACCTGGAACAGGCCAAACAGGAAACTCTGCAATTGTTCACTTACGGCGTCTTGAGCCTTGAACAACGTGCATGGTGTGAATCCATGTACTTTGCGATCGCAACCAAGATGATCAAACTGGCGCGCGCGACTCCGGATTGTGAAGACATCGTGGCAGCTCTGGGTAAGGAACTGTGCGACACTTACTTCTCCAACTTCTCTGTGTTCCAGTCTGTACCGGATTCATGGGCGGTGGGTCAGTTGTTCCCGGTGATCCCAATTCACCGTCTGGGCGAAGAGCCTAAACGTGAAGCGACTTTGGCGGATCTGACTTGTGACTCTGACGGTGTGATTGAAAAATTCATCGACACGGCTTCCGGCGAACCGAAAGAAACCATCCGCTTGCATCAGTTCACTGATGGCCAGCAGTACTATCTGGGCGTGTTCCTGACCGGTGCCTACCAAGAGATCCTGGGCGATTTGCACAATCTGTTTGGGGACACGGATGCGGTTCACATCTCTTTGAACGGCGTGGGTTACACTATTGACCATTACGTTCCAGGTGACACGGTGACTGAAGTTCTGTCTTACGTTCAGTACGGCCGCTCTGAAATGGTCGACAGCGTTCGTCAGGCAACAGAGGAATCCATCCAGAAGGGCTCGATCACAAAACAAGAAGCCAAGCTTCTGATCAAGCACTACGAAGAAGGTCTTTCCGGTTACACCTACCTGGAAGAAGCCGAGTAACCAAAAAGGTTCCTGGTTCTTTTTTAGCAAACTTCAAAGCGGCGGATGAAAATTCGCCGCTTTTTTTATTCAACCACTTCTGCGTCAGCCTGAGTGATCGCAGGCTTGCCACAGCCAGAGTAAGTCACCGTCGTGATCTTTTCCGAGGATCTCATCGTCACTATGCCGTCATCAAACCCGCAAACCCCGCGATGCAAACCATCCGAAGACACACTGTACACATTCTGGGTCACGCCACCCTTAAGGTGACTGACGTTTCCGCTGATCTGAACAAAGCCCGCTCCTTTGGCGGCATCTTCATCGGGGATAAAGTCATAAAAGGAAACCCCGGTGATCTGATGCTGAACACCCTCCACCGTCGAAGTCTCCTCGAACTCACGATCAATCTGAATTGCCCCACTGCCAAGACGTGTGTGCGTATGAGTGGACTGAACGTTTCGAATCAGTCCCGCCTTACCATAGACATCAACATCGGTGTCGATCACAGATACCACCGCGCCGTTTTCTTCTTCCCGGGTGCTGATCAAATTCACGACGCCTTTGACTTCGCGACACGAGTATTCATACAAAATCTCGCGGCGAACATCCGAGTCCTCTTTCACCGTGCGCTTTACACAAGGACCCTGGGGCAAAACAAGGCCCTTGCCGGAAGCAAAAGATATGTTCAAGAAAGGATCCTGCATGATATCGCCCTGAGAGGCGTTGTGAGAATCGGAATCCAGTTGGTCGCAGACTTCGCCCACGACTTCAGAATCCGGCACAGTTTCGGAATCATCGGCGGAATCATCAGCACTGTCGTCACTGGGGGAAGCGTCCGTTGTGGTGGTTTCTTCAGAGGTTTTGGAACTGAATTCCTCAGTGAAAGACACCGGCGTCTTACAAGAGCTCAGTATCAGAGCCAGAAACAATACCCAGATTCCCGCGTACATCCGTTTGGACATCATAAGATCCCCCCGCACAAACAAGTGCGCCTGATGGGATCAGATTAGGGGGAAAGTATTGAGGGACTATGCAAGCCCCTCAATAATGAAAAGAATCTCGAACTGATATATTACTTTAGACCCGCATTGAGACTGGAGGTCATTTTTACCGCCGTCGGGATCACAACCGCTGGGCAGCGTGGATAATCACGGCGGGACTTATAGGCCAGGCGGTCTTCAGAAACCTCGCGGTTCATCTGGTAACCTGTCGCTGTTTTCACAAACGTGTATTTGATCACGGTGTCCAGATTCAGGGTCTTTTTATCCATGGAATACAGACGGCAGAAGCCATCGTACTTCTCGTCATGATAAGTCACCTGAGAGCGGGAAAGACTTGTGAACTCAATAGTGCCGTCCGCATAAATACGCCCCTGCTCGATGCCTTTGGAATTTACCAGCTTGTTGCCATCAATTTTCAAGGACACTGGCAGATCATTCCAACCACCCAGTTGTTCACACTCATAGAAAGAAAAACCAAGCTCAACCACGTCGGCCGTTTGATCCAGATTCAAAGCGACCGTGCACTTTACATTGCGAACATCAGCCGAGCCATCCAAACGGAAGTACTTCGCCGTCATTTCGCCAGAACCTTTGATTTTACCCAGAACCTGCGCCTGAACAGACAGACCAAAAACAGAGACTAGAATGCACACGAAAAACTTCATGATTCCCCCGGAAATAGATTGGTTGTTTGGACCATATCGGCGGAAGAAAGGGGTATCAACTTTAAAGACAGAAAGAATGATGCGGTGTAGGTGTAAAAAGTCACCAGGCACCTTTTTGGGGATAAAAAAAGGTGGCCTTAAGCCACCTGTTTTTTATTTACATTTTGGAGTCGAAGGCGTCGCGGACTGCAAGACCGATGTTGATCAACAGGGTCAGAGTCAGAACCAGAGCCACCATCGGGCCCCAAACTATCCACTCTGCAATCGTGAACCATTTTTGAGCCTGAGCCAGCAACTCACCCCAAGAAGGAGTCGGCGGACGAAGACCCAAGCCCAGGTAATCCAGGAAGGACAACGTATTCACGCCACCTGCGATAAAGAACGGCGCAAAGGTCACAATCGGAGTCAGACCGTTCGGCAGGATGTGCTTACCGATAATACGGGTGTGATCCGCACCAATGGCTTTAGCTGCCTCAACGTACTCACGCTTTCTCAAAGACAGGAACTGGGCACGCATATAAGCAGAGATCCCGGTCCAGCTGAAGATCGCAAAGAACCCGATCAACAACGGCAAGCTTGGAGTAAAGATAGAGATGATCGTCAAAAGAACGATCAGAATCGGGGTGCTTTCCACGATCTCAACCAGACGCTGACCAACCAAGTCGGTCTTACCACCCATGTAACCCATGATAGCACCCATGGTGATACCAATCGCATAAGTCGCAAGCCATGAACCAATCGCGAACAACATCGTGTAACGGAATCCGTACAACAGACGCGTCATCACGTCACGACCGCTCTCATCCGTACCCAACCAGTTTACTTTGGTAGGAGGAGATGGATAGGTTTCAACGGTTTTATTGCTTTCATATGGGTCCCACTGAATGATCGGCCATACCGCCCAGTCGCCCTCTTTCATTTCCAGCTCACGATAATCCATCACATAGATGTCATCACGGCCGAAGGCAGTTGGGTGATAATCCTTGAACAACGGGAAGAACAATTTCCCATTGTAGCTCATCACATGTGGGTGATTGTTGGCCCAAAGTTCCGCCGTGAAGCTCACGAAGAACATAGCCAAAAGAATCCAAACAGAGACAACAGCGACACGATCGCGCTTAAATCGCTTATATCTCTTCAGCGTCAATTCATTGCGAATAAGATATTTTTCGATCATTTGAAGTCAATCCTTGGATCAATAAGAACATAAATGATGTCAGAGAAAATACGTCCGAACATCAAAAGCAAAGACGAAATGAAGGTCAGACCCATGATCACGTTATAGTCACGTGCCATGATGGACTGATAGCCCAGCAAACCGATACCGTCCAAGTTGAACATCTGTTCGATGATCAAAGAACCCGCCAGGAAAGCTCCGAAGAAGCCGCCCAAACCGGTTGCGATCGGAATCAAAGCATTGCGAAGAGCATGTTTGAAGATAACCACGTTGTCAGAAAGACCCTTGGCGCGTGCCGTACGAACAAAGTCCGACTTCACAACATCCAGCATGGAATTTCGCATCAGAGTGGAAAGCTCCGTGAAACCACCGATCATGTAACAGATCAACGGCAGCACGAAGTGGTGTGCACGGTCCACGATCTTGCCCCAGGTGGTCAGAACTTCATAATCGTCCGAGTGCAAACCGCCCAGTGGGAACATGTTCAGTTTCCCGGCGAACACAACGATCAGGAAGATACCCAATACCAACGGTGGAATCGAATACGTCAGATTCAGAATAATAGTGGTGATACGGTCAAAGGCGCCGCCAGCCTTGATGGCCTTGCGAACACCGAGAGGGATACACACCAAATAAGTCAGGATCAAAGAGGCGATACCGAACTGCAAAGACACCGGGAACTTACTTTTGATCACATCAATGACCGGTTCCTGGTAGGTGAAGCTTTCACCGAAATCCAGACGGGACAAATTTTTAAGCCAGATGATGTAACGTTCATGCAAAGGCTTGTCGAAACCGTATTGTTTCTTCAAGGCCTCAATCACTTCTTCGTTAACCGCGGAATCACCGCGACTGTTAACGCCAGCAGCGCCACCGCCAGCTCCACCAGCAGAGCCGAAGCGAATTGCCTGCAGCTTCTGCTCAATGGGGCTGCCCGGAGCCAAATTGATAAGAACGAAAGTCATGATGGTGATCCCGAAGAATGTCGGGATCATCAGTAGTAATCGGCGAATCAGGTAGACGATCAAAGCCCTACTCCCAAACTAATAAGAGACAGATGAACAACTCAGAGGAAGAAGCCTATTGAGGCTTCATCCACCAGTAGTCTGTACCAATTTCGTACTTAAATGTCTCTGCAGGAGTGCCCATGCGTGAAGAATTTGCATAGAATACGTACTTGTCGTTGAACAGGAACGCGTATGGAGCGTCTTCAGCGATTCTTCTGTAAACTTCTTTCAACTTAACAACACGTTTAGCTTTATTCGGCTCAACGCGAGCTTCGTCGATCAGCTTGTCCACTTCAGGGTTTTTGTAACCGATGAAGTTAGAACCACCTGGGATCGCACCGGAAGAGTGCCAGATTTGTTTTGGATCCGGATCAACAGAACCACCACCCCAAGCCATAGTCACAGCGTCGAAGTTACCTTCGTCAACCAGCTTCAGGAAGGAGTTCCACTCAAGATACTTAAGTTCCATGTCGATACCCGCTTTTTTCAGGTCTTCACGGTACATAGTCCAATATTTCTCTACGTCTTTATTAGGGTAGATCAAAGTGAACTTGAACTCAGATTTCTTGCCGTTAACGGTTTTCTCTAGAACACCGTTTTTGTCAGCGTCAGCCCAACCGGCTTTAGCCAGCAATTCCTGAGCTTTCTTCGGATTGAATTCCAAAGCTTTGTTGCCTGGGTTGTATTCGGATTTGATGTAAACCGCACCGTTGGCAAGGTCAGACATGCCGTAACGGAACTTTTTGTTCATCTCTTCGCGGTTCAACAGGTGAGCCAAAGCCACACGTACGTTTTTGTCCTGGAACAATTCTTTGCGGAAGTTCCAGCCCACGAAGCCGTAAGACTTAGGAGCGCTGTTGGCAACTTTGTGTTTAAGAACAGTTTTGCCCCAAGGAGCGCCTTCAGTTTTTTTCATGAAGGATTCGATACGCAGGTCAAGGTAATCAAGCTCACCTTTTTTAGCGCGCTCAAGCTGAACGTTTTCGTCTTTGTAGAAACGAAGAGTCACAGTGTCGAAGTTGTAAGCGCCTTTGTACAATGGCTCGTTCAGACCCCACCATTTGTCGAATTTCTTCAACTGGATCATTTGACCACGGTCGAATTTGGACATGGAGTATGCGCCCGTGCAGATCAACTGACGGTTCATTTTTTTGGATTTTTCAACATCGCCGTAGATGTGCTTAGGGATGATGGTCAAACCCGCAGCGGATTCGAAGTTTTTGAAGTACATGTCTTTAGCGGTGAATTTCACAGTGTGAGCATCAACCACTTCAACTTTGGAAAGACCTTCATAGTATGGACGAAGGTGAGCCGCTTCATATTTTGGCTCGAAGATCGCGTCGAAGGAGAATTTAACGTCTTCAGCTGTTACCGGCTTGCCGTCATGGAAGACTGCATTTTTACGAAGGAAGAAAGTGAAAGTTTTGTTGTCTTTGGAGACTTCCCACTTCTCAGCCAAACGAGGTTTCCAGTCATAAGTCTCAGAATCACGAGACAGAAGACCTTCACACACCATCGCTTGTACGTTGGAACCGTACACGTCAGTGCTTGTGATCGGATGAACTGTTGGTGGTTCACCGCCAAGATTGTTTACGAAATTTCCGCCTTTTGGTGCATTCGCATTTGGTGCGGCTGCAAAAGCGGGAGCTGTCAAAGCTGAGCTCAGTGCAAGAGCCAGGAGTCCCTTCATATTCATTGTGTTTCCTCCAAAGAATTTCGCTGGGAATTTAAGTGGTTCCCAAAGTTGGGTTAAAATGGGTTATGCGACAAAAATAATCAAGTTATTGCTCGATTGACGCCGCGCTTAAATGCTATACCATGGGGGCTAATTTAAGGAGTAAAAAATGTCTGAAAAGACTGTGAAATTCGACCCGACGACCACCATTTCTGCAGAGTTCGGAATCTTCGGAATTCCCATGACAGAAGAAGAGTCCAAGGTCGTTCTTGTACCTGTTCCCTGGGAAGTCACAACCTCTTACGGTGAAGGCGCCTCCCGCGGGCCTCAGATCATCCGCCAAGCCAGTGAACAGATTGACCTTTTTGACATTGAAGTGGGCAAAGCCTACGAAGTCGGCTACCACATGCGCGACTTCCCGGAAGACCTGTGCAACATGAACGACAAGTTCAAGGCTGTGGCTCAGGAGCTGATCGGAATGCGAACCAACCTCAGCGAAGACGAAGCCAAAATGAACAAGCTGGCCGCTCAGGTGAATGAAGCCTGCGAAGAGATGACCCAATGGGTTTACGACCAGTGCTCTGACGTCCTGAAAAAAGGAAAGCTTCTGGGTCTGGTGGGTGGTGATCACTCCACCCCACTGGGAGCCATTCGCGCCGTCAGCGACAAATACAAAGGCGAGTTCGGCGTTCTACACATTGATGCTCACGCGGATCTGCGCACGGCTTATCAGGGCTTCAAGCAGTCCCACGCTTCCATTATGTATAATGTGATGACTGATGCTAAAAAGCCTCAGAAGCTGGTTCAGGTTGGCATCCGTGACTTCTGCGAGGAAGAATACGACTTCAGCAACTCCCGCGAAGACATCAAGACCTTCTACGACCTGGAACTGAAACGCCGCATGCTCAAAGGCGAAACCTGGGAACAAGTCTGCAAAGACATCATCAAAGAGCTTCCACAGAACGTGTACATCTCTTTTGATATCGACGGTCTGGATCCGGCCTTCTGCCCCCACACCGGCACTCCGGTTCCGGGCGGCTTGAGCGTGGATCAGGTCTTCTTCCTGTTCCGCGAAGTTCATGCTTCCGGCCGCAAGATCGTGGCTTTCGACCTGAATGAAGTTTCCACCGGCGGCCTTTCTGAAGAGGAAGTTGAATGGGACGGCAACGTGGGCGCGCGCATTTTGTATAAAATGTGCGGCTGGCTGGTGAAGAGCCATGCTTAAGGTTTACGAGTACGCGAAGTGCTCCACCTGCGTAAAGGCTTTGAAGTTTCTGGATGGGAAAAAGGTCAAGTACGACAAGCTTCCCATCGTCGACAAAGCCCCTTCTCAGAAAGAGCTGAAAGAAATGCTTTCTGCACTGAAAGAGCGTGGAGGCAGCATCCGCAACCTGTTTAACACCTCAGGTGTGATGTACAAGGAAATGAAATTAAGCGAAAAGCTTCCTTCCATGACGGAAGCAGAAGCACTCAAGCTTCTTTCTGAAAACGGCAAGCTGGTGAAGCGTCCGTTCGTCATCGGCGACGACACTCATCTGGTCGGATTTAAAGAAGATGAATGGAAAAAAGTTTTCTAAAGCAAAAAGGTCCCTTGCGGGACCTTTTTATTTTGTTCGATGGTGTGGACGAAATCCTGGAGGATGCTTCTTGCCGATCTCTTCTTCAAAGAAGCCGTTTTTACGACTGCGAAGAATGAAATAGAGTCCTCCGAAACTCAAAGCCAACACCAAGATCACGACTGACAGGCTTATCATAAATACCTCCCATCGCTGACTTCATCTTTTCATAAAGAAAAGTGAGCAAATAGAGAGGATTCCTTTTTCAGCGTTTGTTTCTCAACATATCAGCGAGCTTGACCAGCCATTTTTCCACAGACTTACGCAGGGACTGACCTTCAGTCAGATCCTCTGCATTTACCAGAACGTGCAAAACCACGATCATCACCGTGATGACCGCCATAGAGCCAGGAATCAATGCCAGAGCCGGCGACAAACCCGACAGCTCCTGCTGTAAAGCCCTAACGGTGAAGGCCTGAATAACGAAACAAGGTGGCTATGAGCAGGCCGGAAAATACGATTTTTCTCATAGTGGTGTCCTTTCTTAAAACAAACGAAGCCGTTGTGGCCCCGCTGGTGGGCAAAGGACTGTTAAAGCAACAGTGATGCCAGAAAAAATGCACCACCTGTTTCCAACCGTGATTTACAACTAAATGGCAAACTTCAACTGAGAAGAATCGGATTCCGAGGAAGATTTCTTTTGAGTGCCCAAGCGAACACCCAGACCCACCAGGCGCACCGGCACACCCCGGCGATTCCAGGCCTTTTCCAGCAGGCGTTCAAAATCCTGCAACATGGGAAGCTCGCTGATGACTTCTTCATGCGTGGTTTGTTTGAAATCGAAGAACTTCAGTTTGATCACCAGACCCTTGATGCGATCGTGATACTGACCACGATCCATCCGGCGCACAAAGTCCTCGTAAAGTGACGGCAACGTCTTTAAACAATCCTGCAACGTGGGAAGATCCCTGTTGTAAGTTTCCTCCACCGTCAGCGATTTGCGCTCCCACTCGGTGATCACTTCGCGATGATCTATGCCGCGGGAAAAATCATAAAGCTCCGCCGCGCGCGATCCAAACCAATGCGACAATTCAAGGACGGTGTATTTCTGAATATCACCACACGTGCGAAGCCCCAGATCATGCATCTTCTGGGCGGTGACTTTGCCCACTCCGAAGATCTTTTCAACCGGCAGGTCCTTCACAAAAGTTTCCACATCCTGAGGTCGGACCACGAACTGCCCGTTGGGCTTTTTCCAGTCACTGGCGATCTTGGCCAGAAACTTGTTCGGGGCCACCCCGGCGGACGCCGTCAGGTTCAGTTCGGTGAAGATCAAACGACGGATTTCCTGCGCAATCAAGGTGGCACTGCCACCGAACTGCTCACACTCCGTCACATCCAGATAGGCTTCATCCAGGGACAAAGGCTCAATCTTGTTCGTGAATCTTTCCATGATTTCACGGACTTTGCGGCTTTCAGCTTTATATAAGTCAAAATGTGGAGGAATCAAAACCAACTGCGGGCACAGACGTACCGCTTGCGAAGAAGGCATCGCCGAACGCACGCCGAACTTGCGGGCTTCATAGCTCGCGGTGCACAGCACACTGCGGGTGTTCGGTGGTCCGCCGATTCCCAAGGGCTTCCCCTTAAGCTCAGGACGGTACTTCACCTCCACAGCCGCGTAAAAGCAGTCCATGTCGATGTGAATGATCTTCCTCATTTACACATTATTTACATATCAGAGGGACTAAATCAAGTCGGATCTGCCTGCATCTCGGCTGGAGGCTGGGGTTCGGCAGGAAGACCTTTCACCGGAACGAACTTGGCCGAGATCGCCGCGTGGGCTTTGTCGGCGATCAGACCACGGTCATCTTCCGGGGTCGAGTAAATCGGTTCCAGGAACTCGATCTCACCTTTTACAGACCTCAAAACCGCAGACTTCCACATCGAGGTCGCAAAGGGAATGTCACCATACCAGCAAAGATGATCACGCCATTTCAGGCTGAACTCTTCACCATTCACTTCGCGGAAGTTGATCACCACCGGCTGAATCGGCACACCGGCCTGCGCCGCCGCCATCATCAGGGTTTTCTTAAACGGCAACACACGTTCACCATTGGTGGAGGTCGCTTCCGGATAAAGCACCACACGGAATCCCGCACGCAGGGCATTCACGATGGACTTCATTTCATCCAGGATCTTCGTGCGACTGCGGCGCTCAACGTAAATGCAACCACCCATCTCAGTCAAAAGACCCAGGAACGGGGTTTCGCGCATTTCATTGGAAGTCACAAACAGCATCGGGTTGCAGGACGCCAGCATCAGAATATCAACAAAGCCCATATGATTGGAAACGATCAAACACTTCTGATCATCCGCAGGTTTGTTGATGACAGTCAGATCCAGATTGAAAACCTTCAGAATCAGGCCCGAGAAAAAGCGCGTGTTTTTAGAAAAGCGCTGCAGTCTTTTCTGCGGGTCGCGCACCACCAAATGGCAGACGTACGACCACAACATGAATGTCAGGATAATCAGAACAAAGACAGTAAGTTTTAGGACTCCGCGGAGTCCAGCTTGAATCGCTTCCACAGGGTCCTATTTAAATCTTCCCGATGAAGAATCGTCAAGAAGTCAATGCACTGGAATTCACGATCCCATGCCGGCTCCCCGCCGATATATGCGCCGGCTTTCAAATAGGCGCGGCACAAAGGAGGAAGAAGTTCCTCAGCCTGGGCTCTCTGAATCTCCGTGAGAGGGCTTCGGACTTCTTCTAAAAAGTGATTCAGCATCGGCATCGTGTAGGCCAGCGTCGGTCGGGTGCGAAGCCCCGGCACAATACGCCCTTCCTCTTCAAAGTACCGAGTCAACAGGGCCGCATCGCGGGGATCATCCGTCTTCACCGTCGCGCAACCAAAAAGCATCTTGGAATCTGAGGCCGCCATGTATTCGGCAATTCCGCGCCACAAAAGCGAGATCAAAACCCCGCGGCGGAAATCCTTGTGAATGCAGGCACGGCCCAGCTCCAGCTTCACACCCGGCTGAGCCAGAATCCCGTTCATCATGAACTCTTTGCCGGAATAAAACTCGTCCGTGAACAACGAACAATTCATTCGATAAGTGCCAACGATGCGGTTGCTGCGTTTTTCCTTGATGATCAGATGGTCGCAGTCAAAGTCGAATTCATCAACGTCCACCCCTGTCGGGTTTCTTTTACCCTGCATTTCGCGGTGGAAGACTTCGTATCTCAGGGTCAGTGCCTCTTTCAGCTCTTCCACATCCGTGACGGTCTTGATTTCAAAAGGACCGACGTCAGACTGAATATGTATTTTAGCTTTGAATTTATGAATACGATTCAGACGCAGTTGATAGAAAGACTGCAGATTCGTGGAAACACGCTCAAGACTTGCGTAAGCCAGTGAGTTGATCATCGAAGGCCCCCCTTAAGATCAACCTCAGTGTAGCGGGCTTTAAATGTGAAGATTGTCAGAACTCCGACAGGATATTGTTGGTGTTATCTTGAAACTCCGTGATATGAAGAAGTCATCTATGGAAGCCACCGCGTTTCGCACACCACTTTCCGGAATATCATTAAACAAGGAAGCTGAAAGCTACCTGAAGGAGATCATTCAGAATCTTCCGCAGGACCTTTCTCCAGATCGTCCGGGATACTATTCACATGAAACAAAAGATTTACTGCTGAAAGATGCGTCCGAGCGCCTGGCGCTGTACCTGCGAGGCTGCCCAGAGCCGATAAACTTTGAAGATCTGCGCTCTGGCTGGAACGCTGTGATCGTGGACTATCATCGCCAAAACAACTGGAACTATCCAACGCAGCCTCAGAAGCCGGAAAAGAAAATCACCCAGGATCAGAAGATCTTCAAAGAGCTTTTTTCCTATGTCTGGATGATGATGCGCTCTTTGATCCTGCTGAAGACCGTCGTCTATTATTACGGCATGCACACTGCGACCGACCCCGGAACCTATCACACCGTCATGTTGTATGGGGCTTTACTGCTGCTGCTGGCAAACATGGTTCATTTTATCTGGAAGAAGTCCCGCAACAGTTCAGCTGATAAAAACTAAACAATCAAAGAGGCCGCTTTATTCAAGCGGTCAAACAGAGATTCCCAGCGTTCGCCCGTCTGATGGGGTTCGCGATAGAACAGGATGCAGTCTTTTCCACGCGCTGCCACTTCACGCAAGTGACCATAGAATTCACGGGTTGCCAGCAGAGGGTCTTCAGACAGCTTCAGGATTTCACAGGAATGAATGCCCGCTTTGGGTTTGATGATCTTGATACTTTCAATCTCATCCGGCAGTTCGCCGATCTTTTCATTCACTTCCTTCAGCACGCTTTCCGGGCTGCGGGAAGGCTCCAGACACACCACCATCGGGACAGGCGGCATATAGTGATGTTTCATGTGACCCGGAGATTCACGCTTGTCCACCTGTTCGATGAACTCGTACTTAAGTCCCTTGTCTTCCAGAACACGCGCCAGATCTGACTTCAGAATATGCCCGCGACGAAGAATGGACAGCACCACACCTTCCGGGCGGTGACGGACCAGCAGCACTGTGGATTCGATGCCGATTTCACAATCGCCACCATCAACCACAAAAACATTTTCATTTTTGAATTCCACACGCACGTGCGAAGCCGACGTCGGCGAAGTGCGACCGAACTTGTTCGCACTGGGTGCCGCCAAAGGAACGCCCACCTGCTGCAGCAGTTCCAGCGCCAGCGGATGATTCGGCATACGAATTCCCACAGATTCAAGACCCGAAGTGATCATCGCATTTACAGAAGGATCCCTTGGCAGAACCAGAGTCAACGGACCTGGCCAGAAAGCTTCAGCCAAGGTCTGGGACGCCGGGCCCCAGAAGGCCGTGACCTTCTTGGCTTGTTCAATGGACGCCACATGCACAATCAAAGGATCAAAAAACGGACGCTCTTTGGTGGTAAAGATCTTTTCGATGGCCGAAGGGATGTCAATACGGGCCGCCAGACCGTAAACGGTCTCAGTGGGGAAGCCGATGACTCCCCCTTCTTCCAGAATGATTTTGGCTTTGGCCAAGGCCTCGTTCGGCGTCATCATGGATACTTTTGTACATCATCTCAGACGGGATTAAAAGGACTCCCGTCTATTTTTCTTCGCGCAGGATGCTTAAAGCACTTTCCCGGACGATATCCAGACTGGCCAGCAGTGAAATCACCAGACTTAAAACGGTGATAATCACCACCGACAGCAGCGGCTGTACCAGCGAGAACTTGAAATCACTTTCAAAGATGAACGTATTCAGAGCAAAGCTCACCACCACGCTGAGGGCCGCCCCGAAGAACGATGCGATAAATGCCAGGAAAGCAAATTCCGTCAGAATGAAGCTGGCGACTTCCCCCCAACTGGCACCGAGGATTTTTAACATGTTCAGCTCCCAACGGCGCAGCTTGATCTGACTGCGCACAATCGAGAACAACACGATGTATCCGGTCAAAAGCGCCAGACCCGCCATCAGCTCCAGGGACCAGCTCATTTTTTCGGCGGTCCTTAGGACATCATCCACCGTGCGCACAACATCAATCACAGACACGTTGGAAAATTCTTTGGCAATGGCGTTTTGCAATTCAGATCTTTGCTGATCCGGCAGGAACGGAATCGCCGCAATCCAGCTTTTCGGGGCCTCGTTCAAGACGCCGTTTTGCACCAGAATAAAGAAATTCGGCTGGAAGCTTGTCCACTTCACCTTGCGCAGGTTGATGATTTCGCCTTCCACTTCCACACCCTGCACATCAAAGACCAGCACATCACCAATCTTAAAGCCCATGCGATCTGCAAAGCGGGTTTCCACCGAGAGTTCGGCGCGCTTTTGTTTTTCCGGATCAAAGGGACCCGAGAACGGCCGGCCATCAATCATGATTTCGGAATCAGAAAGCCCTTCACGGAAAGACAGGTTCATCCCCCGGTTGCGGAAACGGGCTTCACGCTCTTCTTCCCGGGTTTTAAACCCTTGGGTTTCGAGCTTTCTTTCATAGTCCTGATCGTTCACCTTCAAGATGCGCGCGCGCACCAGCGGAGATCGGCCCAAAGGTTTCACTTCACGGTCCGCCAGAATCTTTTCCAGACCCGTCCATTGTTCATCCTGAATATCGAACATAAACAGAGACGGGATCTTGCTGTTGGCATCCATTTGGAATTCCGCCTGCAATGAGTTTTTCAACTGCGGCAGGATATTGATCAGCAAAGCCCCCAAGCCCAGCGCCACAAAGATCGCAAGGCTCGCCCCCGCCCGGCGGGACAGACTTAAGAAGCTGAATTTCAGGAACCAGCGGTTCAAGCCCCGTATCCAGCCAGCCATTTTAACTGTCCCATAACCGATCAAAAGCAGCGCCAGCACCACGGCGACCATTGATCCGACAAACAGACTGCCGATTTTCCAGGAATGAGCCTGGTACACTGAAAGGGCATAGAACAAAGCCACACAAGGCAGGAATGTCCAATAGCGACGCTGTCCTTCGCCCACCGCAAACTTTTCTTCACTGAACAGTTTCGCCGCACGCAGATCAAAGATCTTCATCAGGAACGGGATACTGACCACGAAGCTGCCAAACACCGCCATCAAAAGACAAATCAAGAACGCTTCCGGCGTCACCGTGGGACTTAGATCAAACGGCGTGAAGTTCGCCAGCAGTTTACTGAGCAAAGGCAACACCAGCAGACTGAACAGCATCGTCGGAATGGTCGCCAACAGCCCCAGCATGGAGGCCTGCAGAATATAAACACTCACCGCCTCGCCACTTTGCAGACCCAGCGTGCGCAAAATGGCGATTTCTTTCATGCGGGTCGACAGGAACAGACGATAGATGTAGGCCGCTCCCAGCGCCGACATAAACAGCGCTACGATCGCCACCAGGCCCAGATAGTCAGACAAATAACCCAGTTGACGGCCGGAATCTTCACCCGCCGTTTCAGGGGTTTCGACATTAATCTGCGGATCGGTCAAAACATTATAAAGCTGATCTCGCACCAGCTTGTGATCCGTGGTTTCTGGCAGCTTAAACAAGTGCGCCAGCGAGAACGTGCTTCCGTACTGCAAAAGACCTGACTGCGGCAAGAGTTCGCGGTTCACAAAAACTCTTGGCGCCAGACTGGCCATTCGGAAAGTTTGGGTCGCGTCTTTTTTTACAACATCAGAAATATTAAGCTTCAGTTGACCCAGTTGAATCTCATCCCCAACATCCAGTCCCAGTTGGGACTTCAGCTCGGGATAAATCCACGCTTTGGGCGCTGAAAGAATATCTTTGTTGTCACTGCCTGCGGTGATCTGGCGGCCGGATTCAAGATCAAGCTCCCCATAAAACGGATAGGCCTGATCCACGGCTTTGACCAAAACCAGTCTTGAACCCTTGGACGAACTTAACATCGCAAAGAATTCATAGATCTTGCCTTCGGTGGCCCCGGCGGGAACCAGTTCCCGCATTTTCCTGGCTTCGTCCTCGGTCAGCTCGCGGCGTGCCGCCACGGCCAGATCCGCGGAAAGAATGGATTTGGCATTGGCCTGAATTTCAGTTTCCAGCGCCACATTAAAGGCCTGCAGGGACACGAAGCCCGTCAGCCCAAGACTTAGATTGAATATGAAAAAGAGCCCAAAGCGCCAGCTACGCAGAAGCTCCCGGCAAGCAAGTCGGAAAATCATTAGGCTTCCTTCAACTGGCCTTCTTCAAGGCGCAAGGTACGTTCACATTTTTTCGCCAAAGCTTCACTGTGAGTGACAAGCAGCGTGGTGATCTTGTGTTTGCGAACCACATCAAAAAACACATCCATGACTTTATCACCTGTATGGATGTCCAGGTTTCCACTGGGTTCATCAGCCAGAAGAATTTTGGGCTTCACCACCAAGGCCCGCGCAATCGCCACACGCTGACACTCGCCCCCGCTCAACTGACTTGGGAAGTGATTCAGACGATGCCCCAGGCCCAGTTCTTTTAGTGCTTCTTCAGCACGGGCTTTGGGATTTTCCATTTTCAGAATTTCCAGCGCCAGCATCACGTTTTCCACTGCCGTCAAATGGGCAATCAGATGGTACTGTTGAAACACGACGGCGATGTTCTGGGCGCGGAACAAAGTCATTTGCTGTTCGCTCATCGGGGTCAGATTGATATTGTCGACCAGAATCTCGCCGCTGTCAGCGCGCTCCAGCCCCGCAAGAATTGAAAGCAAAGTGGACTTGCCACTGCCAGACTGACCCACGACGGAAACAACCTGTCCCGGCTGGATGGTGACGTTAAGGCCTTTCAGCACCTGAATCTCGGACTCCCCTTGCAGGAAACCTTTTCTAACATCTTTCAGGATCAAACTCACAACGCCCCCTTTAGAACTGAAAACACATTGTCTGCGATTATCTTGTGACCTTCTTCGTTGGGATGAATCCCATCGGCCAGATTGTATTTTGGATTTCCCGCCACCTTGTCCAGAATGAAGGGAATGAAAGTCAGTTTGTATTTCTTGGCCAGTGACTCGTACATTTTTTTGAATTTGTCGGTGTAGTCTTTGCCGTAATTCGGGGGCATGTACAGACCACCCAGGATCACTTTCACCTTTTGTGACTGCGCATATTCGATGGACTGAGCCAGATGCTTTTCGCTGTCTTCGACTTTCAGACCGCGCAAACCATCATTCGCCCCCAAAGCCAGAAGCACCACATCGGGTTTTGACTTGAACACCCACTTCATGCGACTCAACCCCGAGGCGGTGGTGGAACCACTGACCCCGGCATTGATGATGGTCCATTCTTTTTTGCCGGCCTCATGAAGTTTCTTTTCAAGAACCGCCGGGAAGGCCGCGTCTTTGGCAACGCCATATCCTTCGGTGAGCGAATCACCCAGAACGACCAGTTTTTTTTGTGCAAAGGAAAGAGAACTGCAAAGAAGAATGAGGAAAAATAAAAAAGGTCTCATAGGGTTCCTATGAGACCTTAGTTTTTAAGACAATGACAAGTCCAGCTTCGTCAAAGTATGGGCTGCTTAGCGAGGACCACCGCGACCACCGCCGCCGAAGCCACCGCGTCTTTCGCCGCCGCCACCGCCGCGACCACCACCGAAGCCGCCACGACGTGGACCGCCTTCGCGAGGAGCCTGAGGACGAGCCTCAGAGATATTGATCGGACGACCGCCCAATTCAATACCGTTGCCTCTTTCGATAGCTTGATCAGCAGCAGAATCATCGGACATCTCTACAAAGCCGAAGCCTTTAGAGCGACCAGTTTCTCTGTCCATGATCACTTTTGCTGAATCTACCGCACCGAACTGTGCGAAGTGTTGGTGAAGTGCCTCATCATCTACAGAATAAGGCAGGTTGCCTACATAAAGTTTCTTAGCCACAAAGACCTCCTATGGTTGGGCCATATTACCCGAGGAAGCCTTCGAACAAGATGAAATCGAGTACACTCACACGGGGACTTAACTAGCATTAACGCTAGCATAGCCCAAAAAACGTGCAAGCCCAATTTTAAGCGCGCATATTATTAAATTGTAAGGGAAGAGGGAAGTTTCCACCACGCACCAGACTGATGCATTCTTGAAGCTCATCAATACTTTTTGACGTCACTTTCAATTTATCATCTGCAACCTGAGGCTGCACTTTCAGCTTGGAATCCTTAATCAATTTAATGATATCCTTGGCGATCTCGCGGTCAATTCCCTGTACCAAAGTGACCTTCTGGCGAAGCATTCTGCCACCAGCCTCTTCGATCTTTTCGAATTTAATCGCTTTGATATCAATCCCACGACGATGCAATTTGGTTTGCAGAATCCCGGCCATCGCCCCAATTTTGTAATCATCCTCCGCCAGAAGGACCATTTCTTTTTTATCCCATTGAAGCTCAGCCTTGCTGCCTTTGAAATCGTAACGAGCTTCAATCTCTTTACGCGCCTGATTTACGGCGTTGTCCACTTCCTGAACATCAATCTCAGAAACAATATCAAACGAAGGCATCGCAACTATCTCCAAAAAAATAAAAAAGGAAATTTAAAAAAACCAATCAGCCAATTCCAAGAACCACAATGAGGCTGATCAAAAGGGCCCGATCGCAAGGCGGAGGCCCTTTTACGAAACGAAGGCGTACTCAAAGTACGCCGAAGAGAAGGAAAAGGGCCGACAACGCAGTCGAGCGGGCCCTTTTCATCGGCCGACTAGTGGCCACTGTTGCCGTGTAGGCCGTGCGGGTGTCCATGCAGAACTTCTTCCGCCGTCGCCTCACGAATCAAAACCATCTCGATTGCAAACTCAAGATCCTGACCAGCCAATGGGTGATTGCCATCCAGGGTGACTGCTTCGTCAGTGATTTTTGTCACACGAACGATGTGAGCGCCTTGGCCCAGCTCCAAACGCAGGTGAGCACCCACTTCCAATTGTGGAAGGTGTGCAAGCTCAGCTTTAGGAACATCCATGAACATGTTTTCTTTAACTTCGCCGTAAGCGTCTTTCGCCGCCAGCTTCACAGTTTTTTTATCGCCCTCTTGCAGGTCTTTGATTTCTTCTTCCAATTTCGGAATGATTTGGCCAGCACCTTCAAGGAAAGGAAGTGGTTGGTTGCGCTCGGAAGCGTCCAATACAGTGCCGTCAGGTCCTTTAAGAACGTAGTTAAATGCCAAGACTCTTTTCATAAATATGCCTCCTGTAGCGCTTAAAACGTCGGTATCCCATTTTGGCCCTATTCAGGCAACCGAAAAGACCCAGTTCTTTTGAATATTTAACGAGACACTTGAAATTGAGACGCAGAGCTAGATATAATCATATTTAGGATCGCGCCTGAGGGGGGAAAGCATGATGCACATGTCCTCGCTGAGGTCCTTGTTGCTTAACTCCAGCTACGAGCCGATGCAGATCGTAGGTTGGCAAAAGGCCTTGGTATTGTGGTTTCAGGGAAAAGTGGAGATATTGGAATATCACTCTGCGTTTGCCCGGTCGGTACAACGAAGGTTTCAGCTGCCCAGTGTTTTGCGGCTGAAGACTTATGTTCGACCCCGGACTGCCGGAGCCGTCCGATTCTGCCGGGAAAACGTTTATATCCGCGATAATTACACCTGCCAGTACTGCGGCACCAAACTCGCCGCCAAGTTACTCACTCTTGATCACGTTGTCCCCGCCTCACATAACGGTCCGAAAAACTGGACCAACGTTGTCGCCGCCTGCCGGGACTGCAATCAAAGAAAAGCGAATCGAACGCCCCGCACTGCCAATATGCCTTTACTGAGCGAGCCCCGTGCTCCATCATGGTTGCCGACACTGCAACTGGAGATCGGCGAGGATCATGTGCCTCCCGACTGGTCGCCCTATCTAAGGCTAAATACTGGATGACGACAGAGTACGAATTTAAAACCATCTCAACCACCGACACTCTTCCCATCCGTCAAAGAGTTCTTAAGCCTCACCTGCGCGCCGAAGAATGCGTGAATCCGGGAGACGACCTTCCGACCACGTTGCACTTCGGCCTGTTTATTTCCGGAAAACTTGTCTCGGTCGCGACTTTCATCCAGGAATCACACCCTGCATTTGCTGCCGGCCATCCGTATCGCCTGCGTGGCATGGCCACCGATGACAGCTATCGCGGCCAGGGCCTGGGACAAAAGCTTGTGCGTTTTGGTGTTGAAGAACTAAAAAGCCGCCGTTGCGACCTTGTGTGGTTCAATGCGCGCATCAAGGCTTTTTCATTCTATGAAAGACTTGGATTTTCATTCTATGGTCCGCTGTTTGATATCAAGGATATCGGGCCCCATAAAACCATGTACAAGCATCTTATTCCCCGTTAACCTTTTCTCTTAGGAGGAATCGGTGAATAAGGATGTTCACAATCAGCTGACCTCAGCACTGACCACCATCATCAGCGAAACCAACGGGATCTCACTTTCTGACACTGTTGATCTGCTTTTGTCTTCAAAACTTAAAACAGAGAATCTGGATGCCTACGGCCTGGTGGTCGAGTTCCGTGATTTACTGAATCGTTTTCAGATCAATCAAGTGACGATTTCATCGCTGCTAAAGCACCCGGTGTCCGCCGCCTTGTTTGAGTTCTTCAAAAACTTCCCGCTGAAATACAACGAAGAACACATTCACCTGACCGGCGCGATCACCGCAGAATTCATCTATCCCAGACTGAAAAAACTGCTGGAAGGCCCCGACAAAGACATCTATGAACAAAAGATCAAAGAAGTCTATGGCGACAAAGCCCTGCCTATTCGTTCGGTTGAAGATGTCGACCGTCTGATCCGCCTGCAGGAAAATGAAGGCTTTTCGCGCTATCTGAAAATTCTGTATCTTCCAAAATTGATCTTCATCAATCGCGAAGTTCACAAGGAAGCGGCCTATTCCATGGCCGAAGAGCTGTACTATAAATTCAACGTCGGCCGTGTACGTTTGAAATTCTCGCTGTCCCGTTCGACGGCAAGCTCCTCCGAACAGATTCCGGGCATCGACAACGTGACCTCGGAAGACGTGGTGCTGGGCCTTTATGACGGTTTCCGTGCCTTCCAGGAAAAACATCCGAACTTTGATTTCATCCTGTCGCCGTCTTTCAGAAAAGAAGCCAACCACTTTGATTCTGAAAAGTTCAAAAACCGCCAGGAACACTTCATGGAACAGATCAACGAACTGGTCGACATGATCGACAAGTATCCGTTCCTGGAGCGTCATTTGCGAGATGTCGACACCGTGGGTGATGAGCGCGAACTTTACCGTAAAGAGCATTTCAACGAAATGCAGGCCGGCTTCCGCAAACTTCAGTACCGTGGCTTTAAAATCCGTTCGCACCATGGTGAAACCTGGCACACTCTGAAAAAGGGCATCCAGGCCGTCGACAATGCCATGAACATCTGGCACATCGACACCCTGGAACACGGGATCAGTCTGGGTATCAACCCAAACAAATACTTCCACCGGATTTATCAGGACATTCTGGCCAAAAACCAGCAAGGCCTGCCGATTTCTGAAAAAGATCCGTTGTATCGCGAACTGACCGAGCTGGATTGGGGCTTCAACCGTCACGTCCTGGATAAAATCCTGAAAGGGACCAAGATCACGGCGGAAGAGGACATTTTGTTTGTAAAAGCCAAGTTCCACACTGCCCGCGAAGTTGAGCACTATCAGCACGACGTTTTAAATCGCATGATTCAAAAAGGCGTGACCCTGGTGTCCCTGCCGTCCTCAAACAACAAGCTGACCGGCAAGTTTGAAGACTACAAGGACCATCCGTTTTCGTGGTGGGAGAAAAAAGGCGTGCAACTGGGCGTTGGCACCGACAACCACGTGACATTGAACACGAACTTCATTTATGAAATGTTGATTCTTCTTTACACCGATGCGGTGAATTTGAAGATCACAAAACTATTGATGGTAACCACCGGCGAAACCCGCCGTCCTTACATCAGCCATCTTCTGTGGAAGATGCGAAAGCAACTTGGAAAGACCGCGCACCGATGACGACTGCAAAAAAATCTCGCCGCCTTAGCTGGATGGACACTATCAAGTCCCTGGCTCGTCCCAAAGTTTCTATTATGCTGGCCCTGGGCTTTTCCTCAGGCCTGCCGTTTATGCTGGTCGGAAACACGCTGGGGTACTGGCTGCGTGAAAGCGGCATTGCGCTGGCGACCATCGGGTTTCTTTCCTGGGTGGGCCTTGCGTACTCGCTGAAGTTTGTCTGGGCACCCTTGATTGATAAAATGAATGCACCGATTTTCGGGGCTTGGCTGGGACGCCGTCGCGGCTGGATGATCATCTCGCAAATTCTGGTGGGGATCTGTCTGTTTGGCATGGCGTACGTCAAACCCGAAGGGGGCCTGGCCTTGTTCACGCTGTTGGCGGCGATAGCGGCCTTTGCTTCCGCCACCCAGGACATCGTGGTCGATGCGTGGAGGATTGAAGTTTCTGATGCCAGCGAAGACATGGCCTTGCTGTCGTCATCGTATCAACTGGGTTACCGCGCCTCTTTGCTGGTGACAGATGCCTTGATTCTGATTCTGGCCGGTGCGATTGGCTGGTCGGTTTCTTATTCTGCCATGGGCGCTCTGATGGCCGTGGGTGTGATTGCGACATTGTTTGCCGCAGAACCCAAGCACGGACCGGCGAATGTGGCTGGTGCTGTGTCTTTGTGGTCTGCGCGAGGTTTGTTCGATGCCGTTGCTGGTCCGTTTATCTCTTTCTTCAAACAGCACGGTCAGCGCGCTTTATTGATTCTGGCGGCAGTGTGCCTGTATCGCCTGTCTGACTTTGTCATGGGTCCGATGGCAAATCCGTTCTATGCAGATCTGGGACTGAGCAAAGAAACTGTGGGCGCTGTTCGCGGGTCCGTCGGCTTGATCGCCTCGGTAGTGGGCGTGGCTGCGGCCGGCCTGACCGCCGTGCGTTTTGGCTTTATCTCGACGTTGCTTATTGGTGCGGTGATTGGTCCGGCTTCCAACCTTGGCTTCTCGGTTTTGGCGATGATGGGGCCAAGCACTGAAGTGTTTACAGGTGCCATGATCGTGGATAACTTTGCTACGGGCTTTGCAGGAACTGCGCTGGTTGGTTATATGTCCAGCCTGACAACGCTGGGGTACACGGCCACGCAGTATGCCCTGCTCAGCTCCTTCTATGCGTTGTTAGGAAAGGTGCTGAAAGGCTTCTCGGGACTTGCGGTTCAGAAACTTAGCGAAACCCATGCTCTGATGGAATCCTATGCACTCTTCTTCCTGGGAACGGCGCTGATCGGGGTTCCAGCACTGCTGTTATGCATCCTGCTGGTTCGCAGTAACACAAAACTAAAATCCAGTACCAACTAGAAAGAGGCCCCAACGGGCCTCTTTTAGTTTTTGCTATCTGAAATTGCGCAAACAAAAAAACAACAGTGTTGCATTTTCAGCAATACTTCTGACACCGATCTATTATGCAGCCTCTATCTGCATGATTCTTATTCTTTCTGATAAAGCAAAATGCTAGAGTGCTCTCAGAGGTTCATATGCCAAAAAAAGTCGTCATCGTCGGTGGTGGTTTTGCGGGGCTGAAAGCCGCGCGCGCTTTCGGAAACAATGAAGATGTTTCCGTCACTCTTATTGATCGTCGCAACTATCATCTGTTCCAGCCATTGCTTTATCAGGTAGCTACAGCGGGACTTTCCCCAGCAGAAATTTCCGGACCCATTCGCGGAATACTTTCCAAATACAAAAATGTCTCAGTCTTCATGGACAATCTTGAAAGCGTTGATCTGCAGAATAAAAAAATTCAAGTGCAGGATCGCAGCATTGAATACGACTATCTGATTCTGGCCTGCGGAGCCAAACACAGTTACTTTGCGCATCCCGAGTGGGAGGAAAATGCCCCGGGATTAAAAACTCTGGAACAAGCAACCGAAATTCGCCGCCGTCTTTTGATGGCCTTTGAAAGAGCCGAAAAAGAAACCGATCCGGATAAACAAAAGCAACAACTGACCTTCGTGATTGTGGGTGCAGGCCCTACAGGGGTGGAGCTTGCCGGCACCATTGGTGAAATCAGCCGTCACACTTTGACGAAGGACTTCCGCCACATCGATCCGTCCCGCACGCGTGTGATTTTAATTGAAGCGGGCCCACGAATTCTTGCGGCCTTCCATCCGGATCTTTCCCGCAAAGCCGCCGCCGATCTGGAAGATCTCGGTGTGCAGATTTGGACCAACACACGAGTCACGGATGTGAAATCCGATTCCGTGGTGTTGGGTGACGAAGTGATTAAAGCCGCCACCATCCTGTGGGCCGCGGGTGTTCAGCCCTCCAGCATCAACAAAACAATGGGTGTGCCACTGGATCGCGCGGGCCGAGTGATTATCGAGAAGGATTTAAGCTTGAAAGAACACCCGGAAGTGTTTGTTTTGGGCGATCAAGCTTGTTACCTGACCGAAAACGGCCAAGCCCTGCCTGGACTTGCTTCGGTGGCTATGCAACAAGGGACCCATGCTGCGAATCAGATTCTGCGCGAAATTGACGGAAAACCCCGACTTGATTTTAAGTATCTCGACAAGGGCCAAATGGCGACAATTGGCCGGCGCAAAGCAATTGCACAAATCAGTAATCTGAAATTCAGCGGATTCTTCGCATGGATTTTGTGGTTATTCATCCACGTCTACTATCTGATTGGTTTTAAGAACAAAGTCTTCGTTATCTGGCAGTGGGCCTATGCCTACTTCACATTCAAACGTGGAGCCCGGTTGATTGTCGATAAGGAATGGCGCTCCAAACCTAAGCCGCCTGTTTCGTAACACTGGATCTATTCAAGTCTTGAGGCTGTCCTTAGCCTCAAGGCATGTACTTACAAAACTTCCACTCCATTCAGCCTCCATATCAGAAAAACCAGAAGGAATGCCTTGAATGGCTTTCCGAAGCCCACAAGCTGGCACAGAAGAATCAGGGATACTCGCAAGAGGACTACCTGAAGATGCTGCAAAGGGTGGGCTGCCCGGAAACGCAGATTGAAAAAAGGTACTTTTTCATTCCCGACGTCGAACGCTCGAACTGGGACGACAAGCCGATTTATCCCGTCAAGGCCAATTCCCACGGCGTCAGCATGCACATGCGCCACGAGTACTATCACAAAACCGTGAAAGAACTTTTTGAGCGCATCTATTCAGAGCGCGCGTTTCCCGATGATCTGATTCACGTCAGTTGCACGGGATATATCTCGCCAAGTGCGGCGCAGATGACGGCGGTGAAGTCGCCCAAACCGGTGACGGTGACTCACTCTTATCACATGGGTTGCTACGGCGCCTTCCCGGCTTTGCGCATGGCCTCGGGTTTTTTGGCGAATGAAAATATTCTTGGCAAAAAGCTGACCGTGGATCTGGTACACACTGAACTTTGCAGTCTGCATCTGAATCCGGAAGATCCGACGCTGGAACAAATGGTGATTCAAAGTTTGTTCGCCGATGGATGTATCGCTTATTCGATGTCGACTCAGCAACCTCAGAAGGGGTTCAAGGTTCTGTCGTTATATGAAGAACTGATCCCCAACACCACCGCCGCCATGGAGTGGATGGTTTCGGACTGGGGCATGAAAATGAGCCTGTCCAAAGATGTGCCGATGATGGTGGGCGATAAGATTCGTGATTTCACCACACGATGGTTGAAAGAGCGCGGATACGATCTTGCCCACGTGGTTAAAAACGGCTTGTTCGCCGTTCACCCGGGCGGACCCAAAATCATCGATCAGGTTGTGAAGCACCTGGAGCTGGATCAGTCTCAAGTGGCCCACAGCCGGGCCTTGCTGCGCCAGCGCGGGAACATGTCGTCGGCAACACTTCCGCACCTGTGGGAGCAGATACTTCGCGACGACAGCGTGCCTTCCGGAACCCCCATCATCAGTTATGCTTTCGGTCCCGGTCTTACAGTGTGCGGAAGTTTGATGGAGAAGTTATGACAGTCAGTGCATTTTTGGTTGTGTCAGGAATTCAAGGGGCTGCTATTTTATTTGATGAGTTCGTGTTTCATCGCCGTCGCGGACTGCCACGGTGGGAACGTATCGGCCACCCGATCGACACCATGTCAGTGATTGCGTGTTTGTTGTTCCTGGCCTTTGTTAACCGGACCCCTACCACCGAAGTTATTTATTATATTATGGCGGGCTTTTCCTGTGTGCTGGTGACCAAGGACGAATGGGTTCACCGCAAGTTTTGTTCAGCCGAAGAAATGTGGCTGCATGCGATTCTCTTCCTGATGCATCCGCTGGTGCTGTTCACCGGGATGGCCGAATGGGAGGACAACCGCCCCCTGTTCCTGGCTGTTGCCGGAGGAATCTTCGTCTTTTTCGTCTATCAGGTGGTCTATTGGAATTTCGTGGAGGCTCAAGCCCGCAAAGCCAAGCAAAAGGCCCACTACGCCCGGGTTCGGCAGGAAGAACTGTACGAATACTTCGGAGAATAGGCCCAATTTTTTGGTACAAGTCCTTGCATTGCCGCGTTGCGCTATGATACTTTGGCTTCTCTTTACGTTCCTGTTTGCGGAGAGGTGGCCGAGTGGTTGAAGGCGCACGCCTGGAACGCGTGTGTAGGTCACAAGCCTACCGAGAGTTCGAATCTCTCTCTCTCCGCCATTTTTGCGCCAGCAAAAATCATCTAATCTTCCAATTTCTAATTTCCTTGCGACGCCGATAGGCGAGCTAGTTTTCACGTGCGTAAAAATGGCTGGAAATTGGAGATTGGAAATTAGAGTTCGGCCGGGGAACGGATCTTAATAAGGCTTCTTGAAACTTCAAATGTCTTTGCTTCGCTACGGAAATTGCTTCCGTAAATTTCATGAAATTCTCTTTTGAAAATCTGGAAGTTTATCAGCGCGCAATTAAATTCAACTTGGTAATCGACGACATTTTAAAGCGTGAAGGTGTGACTCGAACTTTGGCGGATCAATTATCACGTGCTGCGATCTCCATTCCGTTGAATATCGCGGAAGGTAACGGTCGTTGGCACAAAGGCGACAAACGCCAATTCTTTTGGATTGCACGGGGATCTGCCTTTGAGTGTATCCCGGCGATCGAAATTCTATCTCTCAAAAATGCCATTTCTGGACAAGAGAAGGACAGTCTCCGATCAGACTTGGAGGTTATAGGAAGGATGCTAACGAAGCTTGCACAAGCCCAGGATGGGCGCAGCCAATCTCTCTCCCGGCTCAATACACAAACCAAATATCCTTAATCAACCCATCCTTAAAGTCATAGATGGCAACCACATGCGACCCACTGGGAACCACGGACTCCTCATCCAGCACCTTTCCATTCAAAACAATCCGGCTTTTCAAAGTGCAGTGCAGATCCGGCGTGTTCTTAAACTTCTCGCCATAACTTTTGCGAAAAGCCTCCATCCCCACCATGAACGGAACATCCTGCCCCAGCCGGTACGCCATGACGTCGGCATGATAGAACGAACAAAACTTTTCAATGTCCCGAGCGTTGTAAGCCTCTAGCTGCCCTTGAACCAAAGCGACTCGTTGTTCGGTTGTCATTAGCGAGGCTCCTCAATCTTCAAAGTGCTGTTCACTGAAACATTATCAAGGACCTGAACTTTTCCTGAAGGCCAACGAACCTCCACCTTGGAAATATTCTTCACCGGACCCAAACCAAAATGCAAAGTCGGATCATTCTGCTGATTCATCGTCCCCGTCACACCATCCACCTGGCGCAAGAAAACCCCATCAGAATGATAGACTCGCACCTGGGCCGCCACTGCCTGAGTCCCGGAACGAGTTCCCTTGATCTGCACCCGCAGATAGTTGCTTCCATCCCCCATCACGTTTTGCAAAACGCGAATGGCCGGAGCTTCCTTGTTCTTCGCTCTGCCTGACTGAACCAGATCCATCTTACCGTCGTTATTCAGATCCGCCCAAGCCGCCGCATAACTGTCAAAGACGCGAGTTCCGTGAAGAGCACTGACTTCCTGAAACTTGAATTTGCCAAGATTTTTGTAAAGCACCGAGTACGAGTACGCCAAATCATAAACCTGACTGATGTAAACATCGAGCAGGCCGTCATTATCAAAGTCCGCGGCCGTGGTCTGCGCCCACAACTCATCGCCTTTGTATTTCGAGAAATCACCGATAGGGCGATAAGGAATACCGGATTGCGCCCTGACGTCAATCAACCGGTACAACGGATGACCGGTATTGCGATAGATTTTGGAATCATCACACAGATAGCCGCGCTGATCGAAAGTGCCTTTCGGGGTCATACCCACAAACTTGTGCACCAGATTGGAAACCCACAAATCCAGATTGCCGTCATTATCCAGATCCACCCAGATCGAAGCAATGGTATGTCCGTACTGAGGCCCATAATACGCCTTGCGGGTGCTGTCATAGAACTTCTTGGGATCGTGATCACCCTGCACATTCAGCAGTGGCGCCTTATCCACCATGATCGTGGGATTCAAAGTATAAAAATTATTCGGTCGCAAACGATAGTTAGAAAAATACGCATCGGTCTGCCCGTTATTGTCATAGTCAGCAACGGCTATCCCACGCAGATAGTTGGGATTCTGCGTGAACACCGAAGGTGTTGCATCCTGAAAATATCGCCCTTTGATATTCAGATACATTTTGGGTGGCAACAAAGGGTCGCCGAATTTTGGTTCGGCAAAACCAACCAGGACATCCATCAGGCCGTCTTTATTAACATCGACAATCGCCAGATCGTGGGCATGATCTGGCACGGCAAACTTAAGGGCTGCCGAGGACTCCACAAAGCGACCCAAAGACACCTGCACAAACGCCTGTCCTTTGGTGGTCAGAATATCCAGCAGCCCGTTATTGTCGATGTCCACAAAGAGCGGGGCCCCTTTTAAATCCTGAATCCCCACCGAGTCAGTCACCTCGGTAAAACGGATGTTCCTTTCGTTACTGACATTGCGGAAAAGCCTTCCCGCCGCCAGCATATCCACCCAACCGTCACCATCATAATCTCCGAAGACGATAGTCCCGGAATGAACTTTGGGAATTCCCGACAATTCGGTCACATCCTGAAACTGGGAGGCTGTAGAACTGAGGTCTTCCCTTCCAGCCTGAAAAGAACCTTCCGGAGAAGAAACTTTAAAGCCGACAACAAAACATCCAACAATCACTGCGGCACAGAAAAAAGCACGATTCATTTCAAAGACCCTTCTAAATCCTGAACAGATAGCAGACACGACTGACTTTTGAACGCTTGCGAAGACAAACAGAATCTGACGACCAACGAAGCCACGTCTGCCGGATCACGCAACTGGTGATCTGATTTCAACTTTTTGAAATTCGCGACATCCGGAAAGTCCTTCTTCTTCAGACCACGAATGGTCTGCTGCATCTGGGTGTCCAGAACTCCGGGACTGAAGTGGTAAATTTTGATTTTCTTATTCTTGGCTGTCTGTAAATCCAAGTCCGTGTTTTCGGTAAACATCTTAAGACCTGCCTTGGACGAACAATACATCGACCAGCCCGCAATCGGGCGGAACGAGGCCCCTGATCCGATATTAAAGATCGTCAGCGGTTTTTTCTCTTCCGTCGTCAGACGTGCGCACACCTGCGAAAGCAACAGCGGAGAGATCAGATTCGTCACCAGATGGGTGTTCATCTCGGCCGGATCCAGATCCACCAACGACCCCACGGGATTAATCAGGGCGGCATTGTTAATCAGGTGAACTTTTTTAAAAGGCGAAAGATCCACATTCTCAAGAACCGATTCAACTTTTTGAATCGTCTTAAGACCCAGGCTGAAATCCGCCGTGATGTGTTTAAACTGCGAAGACCTGATGTTCGGACGAGAGCGTGAAAGGTTGATGACCTGATGCCCTTTTTCAAGAGCCTGCAGACAAACCTGCTCCCCCAGTCCCTTGGAACCGCCGGTAATAATAAATAAATCCATAATATAATTATGGATTCCCGTCTGAAGTTCAGCAAGGGCGACCGGACTGCAGGTCCAGAATTCGAAACACAAAATGCGTCCCACTTTGAAGATAGCTGGACTATGGGTGGAGCAATTTCCCATGGTAATCTTGGCGCAGGAGATTCATCATGAACAACGCACCAAAAACCATCCCTGATCACACCGCCGTTCGCGTGGCCTTGTGGCGCGCCATTCATCTGCAACTGGATGCTTATCCACCGGTCTTCAAAGATGATGTGGGATTGAAGCTGATCGCCCCGGAAGAAGGCTGGCAAAAACGCGGCGACATGCATCCAGTGGGAACAAAAGGCTATCGCGCCTCTATTGTAGGTCGGGCAAGATTTCTGGAGGATCTGGTTTTAGAGCAAATTCAAAAAGGTGTGGATCAGTATGTGATTCTGGGCGCGGGCCTTGACACCTTTGCCCAGCGCCATCCGGAAGTGGCTTCCAAAGTCCGCATTTTTGAAATCGACCAACCCGAAACCCAAGCCTGGAAAAAGAAGCGCCTGAACGAAACCCGTCTGGACACCATCGGCCATCTGCAGTTTGTCCCCGTCGACTTTGAAGCTGGCGAATCCTGGAGAGAAAAACTGATTCAGCACGGCTTCAATCCAAACAAGCCTGCGGTAATTGCCTCTACCGGCGTGACTATGTACCTGACCTTGGAGGCCAACATAGAAACCCTTAAAGAGGTCACTAAGTTTGCAAAAGGATCAACATTAGCAATGACTTACATGGTGCCACTGGATTTAATTGATCCAGAAGAGCGCCCCGGTCACCAGATGGTCTATGAAAAAGCCAAAGCCGCCGGAACGCCTTTCATCAGTTTCTTCCGTCCCGAAGAAATGACCGCTCTGGCCCTGCAGGCAGGCTTCCCGAACGCCAAACATGTGTCACGGACACAGATCATTGAAAAGTACTTTAAGGGCCGTACCGACGGACTGGAGCCTTCCACAGGGGAAGAATTCCTAGTCGCCAGCACCTAATTGAGTTATAAGCCCGGGTAACAGAGAAAGGATTCTTATGAGCACTCTTCATCAAATCGAATTCAGTACAGCAGATGGTAAAAAAGCGACTTTGGCCGACTATAGCGGAAAAGTTCTTCTGGTTGTGAACGTGGCTTCCGAATGCGGATTGACTCCGCAGTACGAGGGTCTTGAAAAGGTTCACGAGAAATACGAGTCCCAAGGACTGCGTGTTCTGGCTTTCCCGGCGAACGAATTCGGCGCTCAAGAACCTGGCTCCAACGAACAGATTCAGGAATTCTGCCGCACTCAATTCGGTGTGAAATTTCCGGTGTTTGCAAAAATGGTGGTTAAGGGCGAAGGACAACATCCGTTGTACCAGCAACTGACGTCCCTGCAGCCAGCAGCGCAACAAGTTCCGGGCGGCACATTGAAGTCTGTTCTGGAAGAGCACGGCCTTCTTTCCGGCGGTCCCTCTGACATCATGTGGAACTTTGAAAAATTCCTGATCGGCAAATCCGGCAACGTGGTGGCGCGTTTTGCTCCCGACATGACTCCGGAAGATCCAACAATCGTAAAAGCGATTGAAGCAGAGCTGGCTCGCTAGTCATGACCTGGGTTCTGCTTCACAATCCCGGTTGCAGTAAAAGCCGCGAGGCGATCGAAGCGCTTCGTTCTGTCGAAGGACTTGAGGTGCGCAAGTACCTTGAAAACCCCCTGAATGAAAGCGAACTGCGTTCCCTGATCCAAAAGCTCGACACCCCGGTGTCGAGCTTGGTACGCACGAAAGAAGCGCTTTTCACCGAAGCGCCTTTTGATGTGAATAATATGGACGAAGTGATTCAGCATCTGGTGAAAACACCCAAGCTGATGGAACGCCCGGTCCTGATCGGCAGTAAAGCCGCTGCCATCGGACGCCCTTTTGAAAAGATCCGGGAACTTCTAGGAAGGAAGTAGGCCCCTCGCCTACTTCTTGATTCCCGCCAAACGACGGCGGATATCACCCAGTGTACTGCGGGGAATACCCAAGTATCTCGCCGCTGCCGATTCAGAGCCTTTTTTCTTCAGCGCAAAATCAATCAGCTTCAGCTCAAATTCCGACACCACATGGCTGTAGCGGCCTTCAAGGGCGGCTTCGTCAATTTCTGCTACAGAAGAGCTTTTGATAACTTCTTCATATACCGGAGCTGATTGCACCAAGTGCGGAGTTAGATCGGACACCTGGATCTCGCTATCCTCAGCCAAAACACAGGCCACTTCAATCGCAGATTTCAGCTCACGAATGTTCCCCGGCCAGGAATAAGTCAGCAAAAGCTCTTCGGCTTTTTTGCTGAAGGATTTATCCCCATAGTTACCCGCACGCAGGAATTCGTTTGCCAGATCCAAGATGTCTTCTTTGCGCTGACGAAGAGGTGGCAAAGTGATCGTGAACTTTTTAATACGGAAGAACAGGTCTTCACGGAATTTCTTATCCGCGATCATTTCTTCCAGGTTTTCATTAGTGGCGGCAATCGTGCGGCAGTTTACTTTTTTGCCAAAGTCCTGACCCACCGGATAAATATCACCACTGCTCAAAGCACGCAGCAGCTTCACTTGCAGGTCCTGGCTTAGCGTAGCCAACTCATCCAGGAACAAATCCCCGCCATCGGCACTTTCAAACTTCCCTGCGCGGGACTCTGTCGCACCGGTGAAAGCACCTTTTTTGTGGCCGAACAGCTCTGATTCTGCCAGATGGGAAGGAATCGCCCCGCAGTTCACGGCAATGAACGGACGGGAGTCGTCGTTTTCAAGACTCCACAAATACTGCGCCATCACCTCTTTACCCGAACCGGACTCCCCGCGAATCAAAACCGACTGACCTGAACCACGGATTTTCTTGGCCGTGTCGATCACTGCCTTGAATGCGGGGGATTTGGTGTAAAGATTGATATGGGAAACAAGTTTTGATCCCGCCTGATGCTTCAAGGTCTGATTACGACGAAGCAGACGGTGCAATACCGGGGCCTTGCGCAGAACTTGCGTCAGCACTTTGCCATCAAAAGGCTTCACCAGATAATCAACCGCTCCGGCTTTCATGCAGGCCTCAACCAGATGGGATTCGTCGTGACCGGTCATCGCCACCACCACCGTGCTTGGATAGTGTTTGGAGATATGCTGAATCAACTCGATCCCCTGACGTTCGGCGGATTCATCCAGCGACAGATCGGTGAAAACAAGGTCGATAATCTGTTTATCCAGAACATCCACGGCTTCTTCCAAAGAATCCGCCAAGGCCACGGTGTGTGTCGGGGGAATCTGAGACTGCATGGTTTTACGAACAAGTGTTTCGTCATCAACAATCAGAATACGCATTAGGAAGTCCTTACTTTAAGTTCAAATTGTGAAATCCAAGGCTTCGGTATCAGGTGAACATTCAGCTTACGAACGCGGTCCTGCACCCATTTTTCGTCAAATTCAGAAGTACACAGATACGCTCTTTTTGCGAGCGCGGCCTGTTCTAAAATCTCAAGGCCCGTTTTGCTGCCATTCAGATTCTGATCAATGATCAGCAGGGCCGACTCTGACAGGGACGCCAACGGCACCTCAGCAATGAACTTATCCACTGAGCTGTAAAAAGCCGCCGCCGTCAATCCCAGTGCTCCTGCCTTCGCCTGCCACGCACTCAGCACATTCAGATCATCATCCACAAAGAATATTTCTTGATCCGTCGCCAGTTCAATGGACGGAGCCAGCCATGCCGGGTTCTTTTCTTTGGGAACCTTCAAAGTAAAGACCGTTCCTTCGCCTTCCACTGTTGCCACATCCAGCGTGCCACCTGTCCATTCGATCGCAGTTTTTGCCTGGAATAGTCCCAAACCTGACCCCCCGGTTTTTCCCGAGGTGAAACTGCGCTCAAAAATCTTATCAAGAATTGTGGCCGGAATGCCTTTACCATTATCGCGAATCTGCAAAGTCCACTTCTTGCCTTCAGCACCCAGAACCAAATCCACCTTGGTGGCGCCGGCTTCAAAGGCGTTATTGATCAGGTTTGAAACAGCGGACTGAAGTTCGTTGATCTGTAAAACACTCCAGATTTCAGGCAAGGGTGAAACACCCGAAAGGGTCAATTGCTGATCCGGCTTCAAACGCACACTGTGCTCATTCACCACAGTGGCGATCAAAGGCTCCACCAAGGTGAGCTTCGGAGCTTCCACCCCGGTTTCCTGATCCGGCTTGGCGATTGAAGCGGATAGCTTCTGCACGATACCAGCCACCCTGGCCACGGCGCTTTTTAAAATCGCCAGCGGTTCCATCGGCGCATTTTCAATCTGGCTTAACGCCATGTTCATGCTCATCAAGGGGCTGCGGATGTCGTGGGCCACCTGCGCTGCCACCTGACTGCGGGCCTTATCTCGTTCAGCTTCCAGCAAGCGGGACTGACTGGCCTGCAAAGTCTGCAACATGTGATTCAGGTTTCGTCCCAGTCCGTCCAGTTCGTCCCTGGATCTTCGGTCGGATTCTTCATCGGCCACATTCACACGTTTGGAATAATCCTGAGTCTGCGTGATTTCTGCCAGCAGGGAATAAATTGCATTCACCTTGCGCAGCAGGGTTGTCGTCAAAACGCGGGACAACCACAAAGAAAACAGAATCAGCGCCGCCGCCGTTCCCAACAACGTGTACTTGATGCGATTCAGTTCTTTCTCGATGGTCGCTGCCGATATGGTGGATACCATGCGGTACTCTTTGCCGCTTTTATCCTGCAATGATGTCAGGACCACCATACGCCCGTCTTTCCAGTAAGCGCCGTCCCCTTTGGAAAGCATTTCCACGGAATCGAACGTGGGCTGAAACTCGGGGCGAGTCACCTTCCCCATATTTTCATTATCGGGGCCGAACAGTTCCACATTCAGGTTATCCACATCGTGATGGATCATATCTTCCAGCAGATTGTTCAGGACCATGCGGGCCTGCGAACCTTCCAGGTTTTCCAGCGTCTGCGCCAGCAGGTTCATGTGATCGATATAAGATTCTTCAAACTCGATGATGCGATGACTGGAAAGGGCGGTGTTCAGGACCAGACAGACCGTCAACGCGGAAAAGACGGCCGTCCCAAAGATTGCCAGAAAGATCTTTTTTGAAAAGCTCATTTGGGAAATTCGA
The DNA here is from genome assembly GCF_002208115.1 of Bdellovibrio bacteriovorus. Lineage (NCBI taxonomy): Bacteria > Pseudomonadati > Bdellovibrionota > Bdellovibrionia > Bdellovibrionales > Pseudobdellovibrionaceae > Bdellovibrio > Bdellovibrio bacteriovorus. Next base: position 3,493,615 of record NZ_CP020946.1, read on the forward strand.
CTCATGCTTCATCTTAAAACATGAGTCTTTTATGTCAAAACAATATGCGGGTTACTTGCGTTTCTTACGAGGCTTCATGGACGCTTCCGCAGCCTCGATGATCTCCTGCAGGCTGAGCTCGTGCTCCGGCTGGGACGCGATGATCTCATAGTCAGTCTTGCTGACTTTGATCACTTCAATAGGCTTACCCAGCAGGGTTTGGATTTCTTCCAGCAAAGGTTTTTCCTCGTTGCTGCAGAAAGAAACCGCCACGCCCTTATTAAAGCCACGTCCGGTGCGCCCGATGCGGTGGACATAGTTGGCAGACTTTTCAGGAAGATCATAATTAATCACGTGAGTGACATCCGGGATGTCAATACCACGAGCACTCAAGTCCGTGGCGATAAGAACCTTGCAGTCCCCTTTGCGGAAGGTTTTCATCACCTCAGCACGGTCGGTTTGATCTTTTTCCCCGTGCAGGGTCAAAGACTGAACCTCAACGCGGGCCAAAGCTTTGGCAACACGTTCTGCGCGAACACGGGTTCTGACGAAGATGATGAACTTGCCATCGGCATTCTGGCGCAGGTATTCCGCCAGGAAGAAACGTTTATCGTCCATTTCAACAAACATCACAAAGTGCGCGATGTTTTTGGAAACAGGGTCTTCCGGAGAAATCTGAATGCGGATCGCACTGCTGCGAACTTGAGAGAACGCCAGCTTTTTGATTTCCGGATTGATGGTCGCAGAGAAGAACAAAGTCTGATGACGTTTCGTCAGTTTGCGTTTCACGGAAGTGATGTCATCGATAAAACCCAGATCCAGCATGTGGTCAGCTTCATCCAGCACCAAAGTTTCGATGCGGCTGATATCAATATGCCCCTGGGCAATCAGATCAAACATACGGCCCGGTGTTGAGATCAAAATATCAATCCCGTCCTGAAGCTTCTGAATTTGTGCATCCTGCTCCACACCACCAATCAGGGCAAAAGGCTTCACTTTGGTGTGTTTGGAAAGTTTGTTGAAGACCTCGCCAATCTGCTGAGCCAGCTCCCGGGTGGGAACCAATACCAGACATTTGATCCCGATAGCACGTTTGCTGCTTTTTTCACTGTGGATCATGTTGATGATTGGAATGGCAAAGGCGGCAGTCTTCCCGGTGCCGGTCTGGGCGATCGCCAGCACATCTTCACCCTTCAAGATAGAGGGAATGGCCTTGTACTGGATGTCGGTGGTTCTGAAGAAACCATTGTCGTTCAGGTTACGCAGCAAATCTTCAGACAGATGGAACTTTTCAAACTTCACGGGAAACCTCTTGGAATTAAACGAAGCATCTACCACAGGGCCTGAAAAAGCGGGACCTTTAATTGAAAAAAGGAAGAAATTTCCAGAATTTACCCCTCAAACGGGTCCTAAATCGAAATGACAAATTGCAGGGTTTCAAAACCCCGAAACGGACTTAAAATAAGGGCACTTCAAGGAGGCCTTATGCCCACCATCACCGTCTTTAACTCCGTCTCTTTGGATGGCTATTTTGCGGATAAAAACTCAGACATGAGCTGGGCCCATAATCAGGAGCAGGATGACGAATTCACCGCCTTTGTCGCCGCCAATGCCAAAGGTGGAGGCGCTCTGCTGTTTGGAAGAAAGACCTACGACATGATGGCCGGCTTCTGGCCGACACCTTCCGCCAAAGAGGCCATGCCGGAAATTGCCGAGGGCATGAACCGCATGAAAAAATACGTGGTTTCGCACAGTCTGAACGAAGTGACCTGGGAAAACTCAGAACTGATCAAAGGTGATCTGGTCAGTGAAATCAGAAAACTAAAGAAGCAAAACGGCCCGGACATTGCCATCCTGGGAAGTGGTAGCATTGTTGCCCAGCTGGCCGAGGCCAAACTTATTGATGAATATTCCGTTGTGGTGCTGCCTCTTCTTTTGGGTTCTGGACGGTCCCAGTTTGACGGATTGAAGTCCCGCCGTGATCTGCAGCTGATAGAGTGTCGCAGTTTTAAAAACGGAAACGTATTCCTGCGCTATCGTCCAGCGGCCGTTCACGACGACCTTCACTAAACGCAAATATTCTCATGACCGAGAACTTTCAGGACCAGCACTCTTGCTTTTGGGTACGAAACTTCATCAAATAGAGAAATGCAAAATAAAGAAGTGGATATTCTGGTCGTAGGCGCCGGTATTATTGGCGCGTCTGTGGGTGCTGAACTTTCTCGTCGTGGCGCCAAAGTGTGTGTGATTGATAAAGGCACCGTGGGGAAAGGCTGCTCTTACGGCAATGCCGGATGGATGACTCCTTGTTTTGCCATGCCTCTGCCAATGCCGGGAATGCTGATAAAATCAATGAAGTGGCTGCTGAATCCAGAGGGTCCTCTTTACATAAAACCTTCTTTGTCTTTGGATCTGGCGAACTGGATGTACCACTTTATGAAGAACATGAACGCCACCCAGGCCCGCCGCGCGGTCGATGCCCTGGTGGTGCTTTCCCAGAAAAGCCTGACTGAATATGAAAAGCTGGGACAGCTTTATCCAGAAATCCGTTTCCAGCAAAAAGGTCTGATGATGGTCAGCCGCACCCAAGCCGGTGTGGCCGCCGCCGTTGAGGAGCTGGAATACGTCAAAGACATCGGTGTTACGGGCAGGATTTTGAATGGCGACGACATCCAGCAGATGGAACCCGCATTGAAAGGTCCCCTGTTGGGCGGCGTTTACTTTGATAAAGAAGCCATGGCTGAACCCTATCTGGTGGTCCAGGCGCTGGCCAAAGAAATCCGCAAACACGGCGGCGAGATTTTAGAAAACTGCGAACTGCAGGATATGGAAATCTCCGGCAACTGCATTGAGTCCGTAAAAACATCCCAAGGCACCATTCGCGCCAAGCAGATTGTCATGGCCACCGGCAGCTGGTCCAAATCCATGGCCAAGATGATGCGTCTGCGTGTGCCGATTCTGGGTGGCAAAGGTTATGCGATGATCGTTCCGAGCTTGGAAAAGCAACCGCAGTACCCGATCATGCTGGTCGAAAAAAAGATCGCCATCACCCCACGCGAAAACTCTCTGCGCATTGCCGGCACCCTGGAACTGGTCGATCAGGACTTCTCGATCACGCAAAGACGTGTCGAGAGCATTAAAAAAGGTGCGAAAGAATTCTTGCATTTGCCTGAAGAGCTTCAAGTCCAGGAACTGTGGGCGGGACTTCGCCCGTGCACTCCGGATGGTGTGCCTTTGATTGGATATCATAACAATCTGAATAATCTGGTTTTGGCCGTTGGCCACCAGATGCTGGGACTGCAAAGCGGCGCCGGCACAGGACTGCTGGTCGCAGATCTTATCGAAGGCAAGAAACCGTTTATTGATATGTCGGTTGTAAACGCGAATCGTTTCTAAATTCGATTCGCGCCTTAAGGATCCTGGAAAATTATTAGGCTTTAAAGCGATGAGTAATGAGTCCGTGGGTGGGGTCATAAGGTGACAAACCCACGGTGACACGGTCACCGACCACAACTTTGATTCTGAACTTTTTCATTTTTCCGCACAAGCGCGCGCGAATATCAACACCGTTATCAAGAGTGATGAAATAAACACCCCCGCCGGACATGTCAGATACTTTTCCGTCAATACTTACCAAATCGTCCTTTGCCATAGGCCTCCCTGCACTTTAAAAAAAACAAGGCCGGTCTTTTGAGGAACCGGCCTTCCCATGGTTCTTAGTAAGAACGGCGAGAGCCGCCGCCATTGCGACGTGGGCCGCCACCAGAGCGTGGCTCTTGTGGTTTAGCTTCAGAAATGTTCATTGCACGACCCGCCAACTCCATACCGTTCAATTTCTCAATTGCGGCGCGAGCTTCGGTATCAGTGGACATTTCAACAAAAGCGAAGCCTTTGCTGCGACCTGTTTCACGGTCCGTGATCATGTTGACAGAATCAACAGTGCCGAACTCCGCGAAAACATCATTTAGTTGATCTTGATCGACATTGAAAGAAAGATTGCCGACGTAAATTTTTTTTCCCATTTTTTGCCTCCGTTAAAAGCTTGGGGGCCATTCGCAGAAGACAAAAGGACATCTAATGAACTATGTGAACGACAGTGTGATCCTTAGTAGAACACACGCGAGTGGCGATAGATATAGCCAAATCGGCATATGAAGAAAGTATACAAAACACTGCCTCAAGTCGCTCACCGCCGAACTGACACTGAAATCAGTCAAAATACATCAAGCCGTTCATCGGGGTGAGTCACACTCGCTCTGTTTTCAGAGAGCCATTTCTTTATTTTCTCTTCGCAAATCCTGACTTCTTCGGTCCTGATTTTTGGGGCGCTACAGTTTTACCGGCAAAGGGATTGATTTTGCCGCCTTTGCTTTTAGGTTTTCCCACGGGGGTCGCGCTTTTCGCGGCTTGAGGTTTCCCCGGTGCATTCCGGCGAGGAGGTTCATTGCCTTTGGCAGGTTTGTTTTTATCAAACTTTTTCGAGCGATCAATGAACGCAAAAGTCGGATCGACTTTGATTTCCTGAGCGCCCTGCAAGTAGCCTTTGATTTTGGCGTACATGCGTGTGTCTGACGGCGTGACAAAGGTGATGGCCTCACCACCACGGCCCGCGCGAGCGGTCCGTCCGATTCGGTGCAGGAAGTCCTCTGACTGGAATGGCAGATCAAAATTCACCACGTGATCCACATGCGGTACATCCAGGCCCCGCGCCAGCAGATCGGTTGCCACGACGATGCGGATCTCGCCTTCACGGAAGCCACGAACCACACGGTTTCTTTGCCCTTGAGAAAGCCCGCCGTGAATCAGGTCGGTTGAAAAACCGTATTCTTTCAGATAGTTCCCGACTGCCTCGCAGTTTTCCTGATTGCCCGTGAAGACGATCACACCGCCGCGAGTGGCGTTGAGTTCATCCAGCAAACGGTCATTTTTCATCGAACGATCCAGGAACAGAACCTTTTGTTTCAGGCTTTCCACCGGCGCTTCGGCTTTTTCTGAACGCACCATCACCACATCCGGTTTCATGAACAATTGTGCGATGGATTCCACATTGGAACCAAAGCTTGCCGAGAACATCATGGTCTGGCGCGGACCACGCAGAGTGCTTTGAATCGTGCGAAGCTGCGGGGCAAAGCCCATGTCCAGCATGCGGTCGGCTTCATCCAGGACGATCACTTCCACATTCTGCAAAAGCAGCTTGTTGCCGGACAGATGGTCATTCATGCGACCCGGCGTCGCGATGATCAGACGCGGATTTTTCTTCAGTTGGTTGGCTTGCTTTGAACCCGTGGTCCCGCCGATTGCCAGGCACACAGACACCGGCATTTCTGCACAAAGTTCCAGAAAGACTTTGTAGATCTGCTGGGCCATTTCACGGCTGGGAACCAAAATCAGACCCCGGGCCTGAGGTTTTTTCTGCAAAGTGGTCAGCAAAGACAAGGCAAAAGCCAGCGTCTTGCCGCTGCCCGTTTGAGCGATGGCGATGATATCAGAACCATCCAGGCTTGCCGGGATCGCCTGGCTTTGCACCGGCGTCGGTTTGGAGATTTTCATTTTGGTCAAAGCCGGCAGCAGTACAGGTGCCAGGTTCATTTCCTGAAAGGTCTTGGCGCGAACGGGGGAATTATGCAGTTTCATAGGGCGCAGGTGTACCACAACCCGTTGAAAAGAGACAAAAAAAAGCGGCTTTAAGCCTTCGCCCAAAGCCGCTTTGCAATTATAACAGACCTGATTACTTCAAAGACGCCAAAGCCGCTTCGTAGTTCGGCTCATTGACGATCTCGGACACCTGCTCAACATACAAAATCTTGTTGTCAGCAGAAAGGGTCACCACCGCGCGGGAAAGAAGGCCTGCCAGCGGGGAATCCATGATCTGAACACCCCAGTCCTTGCCGAAAGAGCTGCGGAAAGTGGAAACAGTCTCGCAGTTCTTGATGCCTTCAGCACCGCAGAAACGGGCTTGAGCAAACGGAAGGTCCGCAGAAATGTTCAGAACAACCGTGTTGTCCAATTTAGAGGCTTCCTGATTGAAGCGACGAACAGACGCCGCACAAGTGCCAGTGTCCACGCTTGGGAAGATGTTCAAAACTTTCTTTTTGCCTGCATAGGTGCTCAAAGAAACTTCAGAAAGATCGTTGCGCACAAATTTGAAGTCTTTGGCGGCAGTGCCCGCTTCTGGAAGAGTGCCGGAAGTATTAACGGGATTGCCTTTGAGTGTGATCGATGCCATGGATGCTCCTTTTGTTTAAGCGAACCCAGCATAGCACCGATCCGGTGAAGATCAAAATGATCTACTTACAAATGGACAGATTCTGGCTCCAGCTCACAATGGACTTATAGCTGGTCTTGTCACCGGCACGCAGCACCGACCAGTACCGGGCGCCACCTTTCCACGCCCCGCTCACTTTACCGGCAATACGCCCGTCACGGCCCACCCAGCGATCCAGAATTCTGATACCACAGCTCAGGTTTTGCAACGGATCGTGAAGATCTTTGGTGGACTTAAAACCACAACCATAGGCGTTGCCGGACTCGATGGAAATCTGCAGCAAACCACGACTGATCACGCGCTTGCCGTTACTGTCATTGAAGTCCTCGGTATAGGATGTTTCAGTTTTAAAGTTACTCTCAAATCTTACCATGGACGACAGCATGAAGGCCCAGTATTGTTTGCGCTGGGCATAAGACAAACTGGAATATTTCGGACAGAACAAGCTGCGGTCGGCGGGGATCACATCCAGCAGATTTGGACCCAGCTTATCCAATGCACTGTAAACGTGCGTGGACCAGGCCTTGCCGTCAGTCACCTTGTCTTCCCATAAAGGAATGACTTCGCGCAGATTATTATCCACGGAAGGAGGCGTCACCGGCGGAACCACCTCTGGTTCCACAGGGTCCGGCGTCGTGGTGCCGGTATCAGGAGTCGACGACGAGGAGTTTTCCGAAGAACCCACCGTCGTGGAGCTAGAGGATTTACAACCCGCCAGGATCTGAACAACAAGCAACAGGGCGACTACGAAAAATAGTTTGTGTTGAGGGGTGTTTTTCATTCTGAACCCATCGGCAAAAAAATCCCGGTGCTTGACTGTTGGTCAAACTGTCGAAGTTTTTGTAATTTTCTGGGCCTTTTTCCGTAAACCTGAAATCATGGATTTCCTACACACTGAAGGCCGGTTCACGACAAAAAAGTGAGCCGGTCCAGAGTCTGAACTTCCCTTTTGGCGGCGAAGTCTTTACAACTGGGGGATGTCTGAACATTTCGAAAAACGTCGTGCGATTTTTTTACAGCTTGGTTTCAACGAATCCGCCCTGCCTCAGCTAAAGGCTTATTTGGATCTGTTGTGGTCCTCGAATGAAGAGCTGAATCTGATCAGCCGTAAAATGACCTACGAGGAATTGATCGACAATCACGTCATCGACTGCCTGCTGCCGATCAAGGACTTTCCGAAGGATGTAAAGGTGGCGGCGGATTTTGGTTCCGGCGGGGGACTTCCGGGGGTGATCTATGCCATCCAGTTCCCGAATGTTGAGTATCACCTGTTTGAAAAATCCAAACTGAAACAGGATTTCTTAAATCGCTGCGTCAGCATCGCGCCGAACCTGCGCATTCACGGCGAGATCCCGCCAAAGCTTGAAAGAATCGAAGTGGTTTCTTCCCGCGCCTTCAAGCCGGTGGATGTGATTTTGGAATTCAGCCGTGATTACTACAAAAAAGGCGGCAAGTACTTCCTGCTGAAGGGCCGTAAAGAAAAGATCGACGAAGAAGTCGCGTTGGCTCGCAAGAAGTTCAAAGACCTGAAAGTCACCATCCAGCCGCTGAGTTCTCCAGTACTGGAAGTGGAACGCCATCTGGTTCTGATTTAATTATTTCCCAGGCCTTGTCACCACAAGGCCGATGCCTCCGGCCACCAAGCCCCAAAATGGCGAACCGATCCCCCACAAGGTCACACCCGAAGCGGTCACCAGGAATGTCAGCAATGCCGCCTCACGACTCCAGTCTTCACGCATCGCTGAAGCCAAGCCGTTTGCAATCGTCGCAAACAAGGCAATGCCTGCCACTGACAAAACCAGCTCTTTGGGGAAAGCCGCAAACACCGCCATGATCGAGGCGGCAAAAAGTGAAATCAGCAAATAGAAAGCACCGGCAGAAATAGAGCTGATATAGCGCTTGGCTGGATCTTGGTGCGCCTCCGGCCCGGCACAAATCGCCGCGGTGATCGCTGCAAAGTTCACCGAAAATGCACCAAAGGGAGCCAACAACAAAGTCGCAAAACCTGTTCCCGTGATCACCGGTGAAATCGGCGGCTGATAGCCTGACGCTTTCAACACCGCCACCCCTGTCAGATTCTGAGAAGCCATCGTCACCACAAACAAAGGCAGGCCAATACCGATCATTACCGGGAAAGAAAACGCAGGCACCACAAACTCAGGACGGGCAAATTCAAGTCGTACCGAAGAAAAATCCAGCATCCCCTGCGCTTGGGCCACCAGCACCCCGGCCAGCAGCACAAACAGCACTGAAAAGCGCGGACTGAAACGACGGGCGGCAAAATATACCGCCAGCATGACCAACACCATCACGGGCTGGGCTTTTAAGGAATGAAACACGTCCATTCCAAAACGCACCAACACTCCCGCAAGCATCGCGGAGGCCAGTGCCACCGGAATACGGTTGGCCACGCGGGCAAAAATCCCCGTAATCCCTGAAAGCACAATCAGCACTCCACAGAAAACAAAGGCCCCAATCACTTCGGGCATCGGAATGGGAGTCGCAAAACTTGCCACCAACAGGGCGGTGCCCGGCGTGGACCACGCAGCCAGAATCGGCATCTTGTAATGCCACGAGAAAAGAATGGAAACCAACCCCGCTCCAACACAAACCGCAAAGACCCAGGAACTGGCCTGGGACGCGGTCGCCCCCGCCGCCTGCGCTGCCTGAAAAAGAAGAGCCACGGAGCTTGCAAAGCCCACCAGCACCGCCACGATGCCTGTCGCCACACTGGGAAGAACGGAAGTCATTGATTTCATGTCTGAACGCTACCACGCACTTTGCTGTTCAACAAGGAGGGGGAATTTAATTTGTCCCCGTTCCGCCTTGTGAAAGACGATAACAAGCTCATCTGCAAGAAGGAGTTTGCCATGTTGAAAGTGACCGCTGAACACCCCGAATTCAAATACATAGAAATTCTGGTCGACGGGGATATTAGTAAGGATTCCGTTGTACCCCTTCTGAATCTGATACAAAAACGCATTGATGACTGGGGTGAAGTCAGCGTCTTGGAAGAAGTTCGTGACATTGGCAAGATCGAACTTGCGGCCTTCTGGAAAGACCTTCGTTTTGGCATAAAAAATCTCAAGAAAATCCCGAAAGCTGCTATAGTTACAGACATCCACTGGGTGAAAAACGTCAGTAATTTCTTTGATCCGATTGTGGGCACTGACATTGAGGTTTTCACCCGCAAAGAGCTGGATCAGGCCCGTGCCTGGCTGGCGGAAAAGGAACCGGATGAAGCAACGATCAATAAAGCAAGTGGCCTCCGCAATCCGTGAGGATATTGACGACCTGATCACCCGACGCGCACTTCCCACCCATCAAGTGCGCATCGTGGATCCGTTTTTGTTTTTGAATCATCACGGGCCGCAAACTTACCCTTCACCGAATCACGGTCTGCCTTTTGGCCCGCATCCGCACCGCGGCTTTGAAACCGTGACCTTTATTCTGGAAGGCGACATCGCCCATCGTGACAGCGGCGGGCATGAAAGTGTGATCAACGCCGGTGGCGTGCAGTGGATGACCGCCGGGGATGGCCTGATACATGAAGAAGTGTCTTCAGAAGAATTCATGAAGAAAGGCGGGCCGCTGGAAATCCTGCAACTGTGGGTGAATCTTCCGGCAAAACTCAAACGCACCAAGCCCAACTACAGGGGCTTGCAGGCCCCGGACATTCCAAAGATCAAAACCGATGACGGCAAAGTGACTGTGGAAGTCGTCTCTGGATCCTGGCTGGGGGAAAAGGGCGCCTTTGAACCCCTGGTCGACATCCAGTGCCAGTTGCTTCACCTGAAGGCCTCCGCCCAGTTGGATCTGACAGTCTCAGCCCCGCGGAATATTTTCTTTTATGTCGTGCGCGGTTCGGTGACCGTCAACGGTCAGACTGCCGAGCGGTTTCAACTGGTTGAGTTTAACAACGACGGTGATACCCTGCGGGTCAATGCGGAAGAAGATGCTGTGATTCTTTTTGCCCATGCTGATCCTTTCAATGAACCCGTGATTTCCCACGGACCGTTTGTGATGAACACCAAAGCAGAAATCATCGAGGCTATCGAGGACTATCAAGCCGGAAAATTCGGCTAAAGACTGAGGTTCATGCCTCCATCGTCCATTCTTTCAGGACGGCTCCAGTAATGGTACTGGGGCGTCCATTCATCCATGCCGATACCGGCCAGACTGAGCAGACTCCACACCGGACAGAATGTGTCCCCCGGCCCCACCACACTGCTGTTCTTTTTAAAGATGCGCTCCCCGCGCCGCTCATAGTACACCAGGCCCGGCATATTGTTTTTTCCCGGCACTACACTTTGTTCCCGGATGTAAAGTCCCCCACCGTGGGAAACCATATTAAAGCGCCAGCCCCGATCATTGGCAAAACGCCGCTGTATTTCAGGAGGATCTTTTGAAAACATCACCACGGCGAACTGTTCTTCCAGCGCCGGTAAAAAAGCATTGTAACCATCCGCCCACATTGTGCATGAACGACAACCCTGCCCCATATTGTGAATGGCCAGCAACCGATCCTTGCCATCGAAAAGATCACGCAAGGTCACTTCTCCGTGAAGGTTTTTGAAAATGTAGTTTTTGACTTCCAATGGTGGATTTTCTTTTCTTAAGACTTCAAGACGGCGCTGCAAACGATAAATGTCGTTTTCAAGTTTTTGAATTTCGCCCAGAGGATTTTCATTCAACATAAACGCCCCCTGCCTTCATTCTAGTTACAGTGGAAGTTTTTGTCCGCGTGTATTCCGTCAGGTTATGACGTGATCTTACTGCCAAGGATCCGGACAATCTGCAGAAGGTTTTCCGGAACCTCTTGTCGATCCTCAATGCTCCAGGCGGCTGACAGCATCGAATAGCAGAATGTCCATCCCAAAATACGATAAGGATCCATCGCAAGCTCGCGATAAAGAATGTCCAGACGCTGATCAAGAATCTTTTCCAGTGGTTGTCCTGAAGGATAACAATCCAGCGGATTTGAAATCATCGCCCCGACTTCAAAGGCCGGGTCACCCACATATCCATGTGGATCAATGACCTTCCAGCCGTCGGCAGAAGCCAGAATATTGTCATGATGAAGGTCCCCGTGTAAAAGCACATCGCGCGGAGCCGTCATACAAAGTTCGTCATAAAGAACGGCTACCAGTAGCACCAGCTCTGAAGAAAGTCTTCCGTGCAACAGTGACAGTGTCGGCAGGAAGTCGCGCACATGCTTGTAAGGCAGGGTCCCCGCGGGCCGCTCTTTACCCAAAGACCGGATCATTTGCGCAATCACTGACGTGGCTTCGCCATCTTTACCGGCCTTCACCAGTGATTTCAGTGAACTGCCCGGTGACACCATCTGCATCATAAAAGCTCTTTGATCCGACTCCACCGCCAGCACTGCCGGAGTGACTTCGGAATAGTATTTAAGCCATTGCAGCTCTTTATCCAGAATTCCATCAGGACAAAGTACTTTGAGCACCACAGGATTTTTTTGCGCATTGGTGCGCGCATATCCCACGAAGTTATAAGAAAGATCTTCGGCGTGCCCGGTGATCGTCAGATCCCAGCGTTCACAAAGCCCGCGCAACAAAGACGGAAGGCCTTGCAGCCACTCTTCGCCAGCAATACCAAAAGTGTCGCGGATGTTTTTCACAAACGGTGCGGGAAAATTCATACTATTGACTCTGGCACAGCGCTTCGGAAAAAGTAAGCAGGTACCTTTTGGACCTTGATCCAGATTGGGAGAGGGGCTTTTGACTTAAGACAGGAACGCGCCCAGCCTGAATTCATGCTAGAAATGATTCTGTCTTTATTTCTGATGACGAAAGCCGCTCCTGCAAGCAATTACGTGAGTGTGACTGACACTCTTCGCCGCATTGTTCAGGAAAATCCCACCAACGCTCAATGGATCGATATCGGTCAGTCTGATTCCGGTCAGATGATCTCGGGTCTTAAAATCGGAAACGGTGAAATTGCCGATCTGATTGTTGCCACTCACCACGGGAACGAGTACGGCTCCACCGCCGTGGCCCTGGGTGCGGCCGAAGCCTTTGCCAGAAATCCGATTCCGGGTCACACCGTTTACGTCATTCCGGTTCTGAATATTTCCGGCTACAACTCCCGCAACCGTTACGAGCGCACCTCCAGCGGATCTGTGGATCCCAACCGTGATTATCCAGGCCCTTGTGTGAACGGCGCCTCTCACCGCTCCAAGGCCACCAAAGCTTTGGCGGAGTTCCTGGAAAAAGCCAACATCGTCAGCTCCGCCACCTTGCACACCCACTGGCCGGCCGTTCTTTATCCATGGGGCTTCTCAACCCGTGACACGGAAACCGCCTATGACAGCACCTTCATCGGTCTTTCCAAAGATGCCGTCGTGGAAAGCGGTTATCAGGTTGGAAATTCCAAAGAGCTTCTTTACGCCGCCGATGGCGCCTTTGAAGATTACGCTTATTGGAAGCACGGCGTATGGTCATTGCTCTTTGAAATGGGCACGACTCATTCTCCGTCCCAGAATCAGATGAAACAAATGATTGACGTAAACGTTCCGGGCCTTCGCCGCTTCTTTGAAAACGCGCCTAAAGAGCGCGCTCAGAATCATGCCTTTACCGGCAAATGTGACAAGAGCTCCCGTCAAAGAGAGCACTTGGAATAGTCCTGTTTAGCGGGCCGTCAGCACAATTTTTCCAGTGTGCTGACTGGCTTCCATCATCGCATGGGCCTCTGCGGCCTGTTCCAGCTTAAGAACTTTGTAAATCACCGGGCGCATTTGATTTTTATTCAGCAGCGGCCAGATATTTTTCAGCAAAGCATCGGCAATACGGGATTTTTCCGCCACCGGACGCGCACGCAAGGTTGAACCCGTCAAAGTCAGTCGCTTAAACATCACTTTGCGCAAATCCAGTTCCACCTTCGCCCCCTGCAAAGTGGCGATCTGCACCAGCCGTCCCTGCATCGCCAGCGCCTCAATGTTTCGGGCGAAATAATCTCCACCCACCATATCCAGAATGACATCCACACCTTTATCCGCCGTCAGTGTTTTCACCACGCTGACAAAGTCCTCTTCCTTGTAAAGGATCACCCTTTCAGCGCCCAGATCCAGACACGTCTGCACGGATTCTTTTTTTCCCACCGTCGTAAAGACCCGAACCCCCAAAGACGCCGCCATCTGAATCGCCGTGGTGCCGATGCCTCCGGCCCCGCCGTGAATCAAAACGGTCTCGCCTTTTTGCAGACGCCCACTTTCAAACAGATTCGTCCAGACAGTAAAGAAGGTTTCCGGCAATGCCGCAGCCTCTGTCACACTCATGCCTTCAGGAATCGGCAAACACTGCCCTTCCGGCGCCGCCACATATTCGGCATAACCCCCACCGGTGACCAGCGCACAAACCATGTCGCCCACTTTCCAGCGAGTGACCTCCGCGCCAACGGCGATGACTTTGCCCGCCACTTCAAGCCCCGGAATATCCGACGCCCCTGGAGGAGGCGGATAAGATCCCTGTCTTTGCGCGCAGTCGGGACGATTCACGCCGCTGGCATGAATCTCAATCAACACCTCGGTGGCAGCCGGTTCAGGCTTTGGACGCTCACGCACTTTCAAAACTTCAGGTCCGCCGGGCTGGGTGATTTCAATAACACGCATGATTGACTCCTTCTGGGATTCATTCAAAATGCGCCCGGCTTTTTCCGTCGTCAAGACTTTGAAACTGGGCCATAGACCAGTTGCCGGGCGTTAAGCCCGAAGGCCTGAAACACGATAAGATTTATATGAGAATCTTGCTGCTGGGATTAATCATCACAAGTGCTGTCACGGCTGGAGCTGAAGAAAGTTCCGTCTACACCTGCCGCTTTGACGGCGAGTACGGAAACTTTTCATCCATTCGCATGAAGAAATATTTCGATCCTGCGGAAAACATGCAGATGGGCAAAATCGATCTGCTGCAAAATCTGGTGGTGGTGGAAAGCACGCCGGCCCGGGTTTATCAGATTCCTCTTCTGGACAATCAAACCTACGTTCAACTGTGGAACTCCAAAGACATCCGCGTCGATGCGCAGCTTTCCTACTCACAAGGTGGCCGTGAATTCAAAGCCACCTACACCAAGAATGAGGAAAAGAAAGCTCTCGTCTGCCGAGAGCTTCGCGATTAAAGATCGAAGTTGCCTGAGGCTTCCGGCTGGAAGGTCACGGCCTGCACTTTCAGCTTCTTGCTTTGACCGTTAGGAAGCTTCCAGTTGATCTCCTGACCAACACTCAAGCCCAAAAGCGCAATCCCCACCGGCGCCAGAATCGACAAGCGTCCTTCTTCCAGTTTTGCATCCTGCGGATACACCAAAGTCATTTCACTTTCCTGACCGGAAGCTTCATCCAGGAATTGCACGCGGGAATTCATGGTCACGACATTTTTAGGGATTTCTTTTTGCGCGATCACATTGGCGCGGCTGAGCTCTTCTTCCAAAGCTTCAGCAAAAGGACCTTCCACCTGAGAAACCAAAGCGGACAGACGATGGAAATCCTGATCAGTAATAAGAATGCGAGGTTCTGTGTTGTTGTTCATAACTCCTCCTAAAGGAATAAGAGCTGTTGTTAAGTTGATTTGATTTTTAAAAATGCGGGGAACGAAAAGGTAAAACTAGGCCTTCAGCAGAATTTCTCTGCTGCAACAGAATCTCAGAATAAGATTTGCGAATGTTGCGCGGCTCATTAAGTCATTAAACCGCACTCAGGCCGCTTTTTCAAGGTCGAGTGCGAAAAGACTGTAAGTCACTGATTACTTTGCGGGTTCTTGAACCTGCTGGCTCATTTCCAAAAGAATTTTACGGGCCTTTTCATAGTCCTTGTCCGAACAATCCTTGAATCCCTCCAGGTGATAGAGGTTTTTCAGGGCCTTCGCTCCTTCTGGAGTGGACGGGAAGCTTTTCAGAGCGGCGATCAGACGGGCACTGAGATCCGCCGGAAAGTCCTTGCGAAAGACAACCGGATCGCTGGGAATGGATTCAGTCTTTTGAACAATACGAACCTTTTCATAAACATCAGGAAACTGCGATTTGACCAGCCGGCGCGCGTCCTGGGGAATGCCGTCCTCTGATGGAGTGTGATACGTGGCCCCGGCATCCACACGTCCCTGATAAACCATCATCACCACGCTGTCGTGTTTACCGGCAAAAACAGTGTCGCCCAGTTTGATATTCTGATCCTTGAAAAGTTTCGCCGGAAGAATATAGCCGGAGGTGGAAGCCGGATCGACATAAGCAAACTTCTTACCCTGCAGATCGTTCACACTTTTGATTCCGGGATCGGCAGTGATGATCTGACCCCAGTATTCAGAGATGCCGCGGTTCACACCAATCAGCTTGGCCTGAGCCCCGTACTTGTCGTGAGCCAGCACATAGCCGAACGTATTTAAGATCGCCACATCCACGCGCTGCGAGCCAATAGCTTCTACCACGGCGACATAACTGACCGGCACCTGCATGCGCACATGCAAACCGGACTTTTCCAGAATCCACTTTTCCAGCAGCTTCCCGTTTTCCATAAGCACAGCCGAATCCTGGCCTGGAACCAGTGCAAACTGAATAGGCTTTTCACGGCTTCCCAGCTCCTTTTGTGACGTGCATGTAATCAAAAGAAACGGGAACAGGACGACAAGAAAAAACTTCAACAAGGCGCTTCTCCTCACAGATTTCTCATCGAATTTACTCTTGGTATTAAATGTATGCAATAAACACTGTCATAAACTAATATGAATTGTAAACCTGAGCAGTTTTCGAGGATAAGGAGGGCATGGAAATGTCTAAGGTTAAGGTTGAAATCGATGCTGATCTACAAGATCTGATTCCTCAGTTTATTGAGAATCGGAAGAAGGACATTGAGTCCCTTAGCGCTCTCGTGGAGAAAAACGATCTCCAGTCTATCGCGCAAATGGCTCACAAGATCAAAGGTGCTGCTGCAGGATACGGCTTTGCCGAACTCAGCGACCTTGCCGCGCAAATGGAAGTTGCCGCGAAGAAAAACGACGCAACCCCCTTGCCTGAACTTGTGAAGAAGATGCGCATTCACTTTCTGAATATCGAGATTCATTACGTCCCGATGTAGGAGCCTATGAACCATAAGAACCGCCTGTTTCTTTTTACCTCAGTTCTGGTACTGGGCACCCTGCTCATTGCCGGAACTGTTGGTTACAAGATGGGCAGTTCTTCGCTGGAACAAAGCACCCGCGAACGTCTGGTGCAGATTCGTGAATTCAAGTCCGATGAAATTCAAAAAGAATTTGCCTATCTGAAGAACGCTCTGGTTCTGACTTCGGAATACACGCCGATTCTTCAGTTCCTGCGCCGTTATCCACAAGAGCACCAGCAACTGCAGACCTGGCTTCGTTCTCACGGAAAGCCCACGGCCTGGCGCAACGAAATGGAAGAGCGCAATCCCTCACAGGTCTCTGATTATCCCCGGATACTGGAACAATTCACAGCCCTGCCGCTGTTTTTGCAATATCAGTTTCAGGAAAGTGCACGCACCCAGAACCGCCCCCTGCCTCAGCTAGCTTCCGTCAGCGGGTTTTCCGGGCTGGACTATTTCCGAAGCTACGAAAGTCTTCATTCAAAACTCTTCGATGTTCTGGAGCGCTCTCACCTGAGCGATGTTCTGCTGATTGAACCCAACGGCACGGTGGCCTATTCAGCCGCAAAGTCCCTGGCCCTGGGGGACAACCTTATTTCCGGCCCGCTTTCCAATTCCCGTCTGGCTCAGGCCTATCGCTGGTCTCTGAATGCCCCCAAAGGGGCCACCAAGTATTTTGATTTTACTCCGATCAGTCATTTCTGGCATACACCTGCGGCCTTCCTGACAATGCCGCTGTTTGATCAGACTAATTTTGTGGGAACTTTGGTTTTCCAGCTTTCTTTGGATCGTATTGATCAGATTCTTTCCCACAATCGCAAATGGAAAGAACTGGGTCTTGGCATGACCGGCGAAGTTGTCGCCTTCGGCACGGACGGGTTTGTGCGCAACAACCCGCGCATGTATCTGGAAAGCCCCGACAGCTTCGCTCAGAAAGTTCGCCAGCAAGATGACGCCCGCACAGCCCTGGAAAGTATTGAGCGGTCCCGCTCGGCATCTTTGTCTTTGATTCTTCCGCCGACTCAGGTTCGCCGCTATATGGAGCGGGGTGTGGCCTTTGATTCCGGCGAAGACTATCTGGGCACACGCAGCCTGCAGTCCGCTGGGCGCGTGAATGTCGCTGACAATACCGACTGGATCATTATCAGCAAAATGGATCTGAATGAAAGCCTGGCACCGCTGTCTTACAAGTTGCCGTGGTTCTTTATCGGAGGCTTTTTACTGTGGAGTCTGGCATTAGCCGGAGCATGGCTGGTTTATCGCCGCATGTTCTTTCCGTCGCAGGTGCTGGCCGACGGCCTGGACAAACTGAAATCGCACAACTTCAGCGAAGTCCTGCCCGCTCCGGAAGAGGATGAGTACAAAGACCTGTACCAGAAATTCGACGAGGTCCGCGAGGACTTCCGCAAAACCAAGGCCGCGCGCGACTTCCTGGAAAATGTGGTCTATTCCCTGAACGAAGTCTTTTTCATCGTCGAGGTGGAGGACGTCGAGGACAGCCTGCGCAAGAACTTCCGCGTGCGGGGTTTCAATCCCACCGCCCAGTCTTTGACCGGAGCCC
The DNA here is from genome assembly GCF_002208115.1 of Bdellovibrio bacteriovorus. Taxonomy (NCBI): domain Bacteria; kingdom Pseudomonadati; phylum Bdellovibrionota; class Bdellovibrionia; order Bdellovibrionales; family Pseudobdellovibrionaceae; genus Bdellovibrio; species Bdellovibrio bacteriovorus. The sequence continues at coordinate 3,511,525 of NZ_CP020946.1, forward strand.
CGGGGCACACTCTGAAAAACAGCGACCTCAGCCTGTGGCTTGAAACCGATTACTCGGTGATTGAAAACTCCTTGCGCGAGCGTGACATCCACAAGTCCACCCACACGGCGGAAGCTTCCTTAAAGAAAATCACCGGCGACCGTGTCCCGCTGGAAGTTTCCTGGGCCCGCGTCAACACTGAAAACAAAGGGAAGATTCTTCTGGCCATGATGGGCACCGACATGCGCTGGAAAAAGGAAATCGAAAAAGAACTGAAGCTGAAAGAGGAACTTCTGAAAGAATCCCAGTCCCTGTCCAGAACGGGATCCTTCCGCTGGGACATCCGCACCGGAAAATGCCTGTGGTCAGAGGAAGAATTCCACCTGCTGGGCCTGACCCCGGACAATGTCGTTCCAAGCTATGATCTTTTCCGCTCGCTGATTCTTTCAGAGGATCTGCCGGTCTTTGATAAAGCCCTGGCAGAAGCACACAAAAATATCGCCCCCTTCCACGTGGATCTGCGCATGAAAAAGCAGGATTCCAACGATCTGATCTGGGTGCGCTGTCAGGGCCGTACTGAGTACGACGACTATGGCAATGCCCTGTTCATGTACGTCACCACTCAGGACATCACCGAGCTTCGTCGGGTGGAGCAATCCCTGATCACCACCAAGAACGAAGCCCTGAAGGCTTCGCAGGCCAAGTCCGAATTCCTGGCTCAAATGAGTCACGAAATCCGCACACCAATGAACGCAATTATGGGAATGGCAGAACTGCTGAAAGAAACCAAGCTGGACGCCGATCAAAAGTACTATGTGACGATCTTCTGCAAAGCGGGCGAGGTTCTGATGTCGCTCATTAACGATATTCTGGATCTTTCCAAGATCGAAGCCGGCGAAGTTTCCATTGAAAACATCCCGTTTGAGATGACGAAGCTGATCGCCGACGTTGAGGACATGATGAAGCCACGCGCCCTGGAAAAGGGTCTGAGCTGTATGTGTGAAATTGCTCCGGGAGTTTCGCCTCACCTGATGGGCGACCCGACGAAACTTCGCCAGGTGCTGATCAATTTGATCGGGAACTCGATCAAGTTCACCCATAAGGGCCAGGTGCGTCTGGTCATCGGCAAGAATCCGTCCAAAAAAGACACTCTGCTTATCAGCGTTACCGACACAGGCATCGGGATTCCTGAGGATCGCCAGCACATGATTTTCCAGAAGTTTTCCCAGGCCGACAACTCCGTCACCCGAAAGTATGGTGGTACGGGGCTGGGACTTGCTATTTCCAAGAGCCTGGTTGAGTTGATGGGAGGCCAGATCTGGTTTAAAAGCCGCCCGGGCACTGGAACGACGTTCTTTTTCACAATTCCGTATCGCGAACAGATCTACAACCCAGTGAACCACAAGCCGGTGCCAATGCGCACCCCTGAACTGGATTTTGTAAGTCCGAAGCCGCGTGACCCGAATCACAAGGTGAAGATCCTGATTGCTGATGACACCGAGGACAATCGCACCCTGTTCACGCACTATCTTAAGAACGAGCCCTTTGAAATAATTGAAGCAGAGAATGGACTTCAAGCCATAGATCAGATAAAGTCAGGTGAGTTTGACATCGTCTTTATGGACGTGCAAATGCCTGAGATGGATGGCTATGCAGCCACTGATCGAATCCGTGAATGGGAAAAGGAAAGTCACAAAGCTCCGGTTCCTATCATCGCCTTAACGGCGCACGCTTTGGCGGAAGATCGGCAGAAATCCTTGCGGGCCGGCTGCAACGATCACATCGCCAAGCCGTTTAAGAAGGACACCCTGTTGGGAGTCATTAACAAATACTCTCTGTAGGAGAACCAAGGATGGCTGCGCCACAAGAAGAGAAAAGCCGATTGCTCATCGTCGAGGACGATTCCGACATCCGAGAGCTGTTGAAGCATTTCTTAAAAGAATTTGTGGATGAAATCGTGGAAGCCGAAGACGGCTCTGCCGCCCTCCAGTTCGTGAAGGCCCAGGAGTTCGACACCATCTTGTCTGATATTGAAATGCCCCACATGAATGGTCTTAAGTTTTTGGCCTATGTTCGCTCTTTGGGTCAAATGACCCCGTTTGTTGTGCTAACGGCTCACGGAGATCATTCCCGCGCCCTGGAAGCACTTTCTTTGGGCGCCTTTGACTTCATCACCAAGGATTCCAAACGCAAAGTCGTGATCGAAAGCGTCTGCGCGGCTTTGAAATTCGGGCGCGAGATGAAGTCTTCCAAAAACGATGCTGTGAGATCCTCTCATCTTCGTAAAATCTATGCGGATATGTCCAAATCTTCTGAGATGAGACTGCGCAAGATTATCGAGGAAATGTCGTCCTAAGATTTGACCGGCTCCCGATTTGAGGCCATGTTAACTTCACAGGAGTTGCCCCATGGTTAAAATGTCCGGAGTCTATCAAGGTCACAAACACAGTGAAATCAAACACGGCCCGTCCGGTGCCGCACTGGAAACTGACGCCCCCAAAGACAACAATGGCAAAGGTGAAGCTTTTTCTCCGACAGACCTGGTGGGTGCTGCCATGGGCAGTTGCATGATGACTGTGATGGCCATTGCCGCTGACAAAGACGGTGTGGAACTAAAGGGCGCGCGCTTTGAAGTGGAAAAAGAAATGGGCGTAAACCCACGCCGTATCGTGAAGCTGAATGTGGTGCTGCACATGCCTCAAAGCATCCCGCATGACTACAGAAAAAAACTGGAACAAATCGCCCTGACCTGCCCGGTGAAACAAAGCGTTCACCCGGACATGCAGGTTCCGGTTTTGTTCCACTATGACATCTAGTTATTTTACCAGAACAGAGACCTCGGCCACTTTGCTGTCACCTTCATAAAGCACAAAGTGATGACGACCCAACGAAGGCGACCACAGATAAGAATCGGTCGCCTTTATTTTTTTGTCTTCGTTGATCTTCCAGTACAGATCCTTCTTTAAGGAATTTTCAACCAGCAAAGGCATCTTTTGATTTCCCGGCGGAATTGCCGGATCCAGCGCCAGCACCATGCCGTCCTGAGGATACAAGATGCGCGCCCCCGGATAAGCTTCCGGAGATGATTCCTGCGGTGGAACGGTTTCGGCCAGTCTGGTTTCAGACGGATAGTGATCCTGCAACCAGATCATGGTGCGCTTCCAGATCGGGGCGGCGCCACTGACTCCCATCACATTCCACATCGGTTCACCGCTGAAATTTCCAACCCACACTCCCACAGTAAAACGATCGTTCATCCCCACACACCAGTTGTCGCGCATGTCCTTGCTGGTTCCGGTTTTTACCGCCGCCCCCGGCAGCGCCAGGGCGGAATCCAGTCCAAACCCCAAAGCCCTGTTCTGATTGTCGGACAGAATTTCTTTCACCTCGCGCGCACTGGTTGCCTGAAAGACCTCAACAGCTTCGGCCGTTTCCTGAAGAGGCTCAAATTTCAACGAGGACAAGAAACCATCCTGGGCCAGGGTTCGATAGCCTTGCGCCAGATCCTCCAAGGTCACATCCGCCACCCCCAAAGCCAGGGCCGGTCCGTAGTGTTCAGGCTCTTCCAGATTTCTGAAATTCAACGCCTTAAGCTTTCCCCAGAATGAATCATCGTTTAAAAGTTTGAAGGTCTTTACCGCCGGAACATTCAAGGACGATCCCAATGCGGTCTTCACCATCACCCAGCCATAAAACTGGCGGTCATGGTTTTGGGGTTTGTACACGCCCCGGTCAAAGACGATATCCACGGCCGAATCCTCAAGCCAGGATTCGGCTTTTAAAAGATTCTTTTCAAAAGCTGTCGCATACAAGAAAGGCTTCAGCGTCGATCCTGCCTGCCTTAAGGACTGAACTCCGTCGACATAAGGCGCACTGGAAAGATCGCCAGATCCACCGACATAGGCGAAAACTTCGCCCGTGCGGTTTTCAATCACAATCACCGCGGCGTCATTCACGTTCTGCGCCTGAAGCCTGCGAATCTGGGAGGTGATCTGTTCCTGGATATAATTTTGCAAGTCCCGATCCAAAGTTGTTTGAATCTGACCGCGCCGCCCCTCTTTTGAAAATCTTTGTGCAAGATGCAGGGCCTGTTGATTCTGGGTGCTCATCTTTTGCGGCTGAATGCGACTGATACTGTCCTTCAAGCTGGGGCACAGATCCGGCTCCTGCCAACAGGCGCGTTTTTCCCATTGTGCGGTTTCAGAATTCGGCGAACGAATCAGGACGGACAGAAGTGTTGAGTCCACACGATTTAAATCCGCTGAACTTTTTCCAAACATCATCCACGACGCCGCATTCACCCCCCGCAGCTCGCCACGGAAGCTGACCAGGTTCAGATAGCTTTCCAGAATCTGCTCTTTGCTCCACTGACTTTCAAGTTTTAGCGCCGCCACAGACTGGCGCATTTTTCCGGGCAACCCTTGCCAGGTTTTCTTATGGGGATGAAGCAGTTTCACCAATTGCATGGTGATCGTGCTGGCCCCGCGCGGGGAATCCTTCACACTGCGCTGATACACCGAGGCCGCCATGGCCACAGGATCCACGCCCCAGTGACGGAAGAAATTTTTATCCTCCGACTTCAGCAGCGCCGCGATCATGGCCGGTGAAATGCCTTTATGATCCGCCCACAATAAAGTGCGCTCTTTCAGATCCTGACGCCATTGATGCAACGGTTTTCCGTTACGATCCACTAGAAACAAATCTGAACTGACATAGGACTTTTTCACCGACTCATAAGAGGGCAAAGACGGAACCCCGCTGGCCAGGACTGCAAGTCCCGCACTCAGCCCCAGCACTCCCGCCCCAACAAGTCCCCAGATCAGTCTTTTTCTCATTGCACACTCCATACGGATTCTGGCAGTTCCGCAAAGAGATCCGGGCTGTACATCGCCTCCACGCGCGGTGCTGGCAGTACGTAGGTACCTGACTGATTGAAGCGCAATGTGTATTCCATCACCTGTTCATCCTGCGGGAACCAGGAATGATAGAAACGAATCAGCTCGGACTTTCTTTCCACCGAGGTCGCATAAGAAGCCTGAATCACACTGGCCCCGGTCGGGACTGGATCTTCAACCACCACCCAGGTCTGCGAAGCTTTGGCTTTTACTTTCAACTGAACCCTGGCGACATCCCCGACACTCCAGCGGCCCTTTTCTTTCTGCTCGACAGGCGTGATGATTTTTTCAACGTTAAATCCGGCAAAGACCGGCTTGGTCACAGGAACGGCGGCTTTCACCGACACCGTGATCCACGGACGACCCGCGCCCTGCTGATCCAGCTTCAATTCGCCTTTGTCCTGATGCCATGGAAGGCTCAACGAACCCGAGCTTCCCTTGGACCAAGAGTATTTCTCGGAAGCCCCGGCAAGTTCTGCCACGAATGTCCCTTCGACTTTTTCTTTGCCATAGTGTTCTTGCAGACGTCTCATCACAATCGCGCCCCAGGCGTTATCTGAAGTCAACGCCCAGGCCCCCTCTTGCTGCAGGCCCCATGCCCCCTGATACAGGCGAGGAATATCGGACTGCCATTGCGGAAGCTTCATCATGGTCAGAATCAGGCGCAGGACCGAGCTCTCTGTGTCACGCATAAGCCATGGCATGGATTCCAAACGCTCATCTTTGAACTGCAAACGCTTGGCGGAGAAGTAAAAGCGGTTGCGCAAGACAGACTCGATGTCTTTCATAGTCTGTTCTCGACCGGACACCTCTTTTTCCCACAAATGAATCTGATACCATTCAATCAACGTGTACATGGGCCATTGGTTCGGCGAATATTCAATCGTCGGTATGCTTGCGATATTCAGTCGGCGATAACGGGAAAGTGTCTCCATGACGGTGATCTTTTTAAGAACACTATCGGCACGATCGAATTCCTGACTTTCACGCAAACGGCCTTCAGCGTAGGCATTCAACGCATCCAGCATGCGATTTTCATGTTCATCACTGAATGTGAAGCCGGCCTCGTGGGCAATATTCAAGACATAAGCTGTCAGGTTCACGTTTCCAGAAACTGCATTCCCCGGGAAATATCGCAACAACCCGTTGCCATCCAAATAGGTGTCAAGCTTGTCTTCCAGCTTCTGCCAGGCCTTTTTGTCATTCAAAGACACGACTCTTGAAACCTGCTGTTCAAGACAGGAATACATATAGTTCTTCCAGAACTCACGAATGCCTTCCGTCGAACCACCCAGGGAACTGTTCAGTTCCACAACGATAGAGCTTTTTGCCTGATCCGCTCCGGCAGGTTGTTGCAAAGAAAGCTTTTTGAAGTCCGGCCAGTTGCCAAATTCACTTTGATAAATTCTTGCCACTCTCACCGGAAGAATCTGCTGGGTCTTTTTTATCTCGTCCACCGCGCGACCATCAACCGTGCGGGCGCTTAAGATATACTCAAGCTGGGAAGCACCGGCCGGAACTTTGACCTTCCAAAAGACCTCTTTTGCCTCGCCTGCTGCCAGGCGCAGTTTCTGGGCCGGGTGAGTCCCCGCATTTGGAGTCACGGCGAGGGTCAAATTCAGATCATGAATTTTATCCGAGGCATTGCGCACTGTGAACCCTGCCTGGAATTCGTCCCCGTCGCGAACGACCGAAGAAAGGCCCGGCATAATCATGACTTCCTGAGAAGACTGAATGGATGTCCAGCCTGTGCCGAACTGATCCTGCCCCTGCAGGGCCACCGCCACAATGCGGAAGCTCGTGGTGGAGTCATTCAGCTTGATATCAACCTTGGCCTCCCCTTTGGCGTTTAGTTTTACACTCGGGTTCCAGTACAGCAGGGTATCAAACAGTTCGCGGCGAAGACCTCCCGCCCCGTCACCGCCGATAGGTACGGCTTTTAAACCGAAGTGGCGACGACCCACCACTTGCGTCTGTGACGTTGCTGTCTGCACCGTGTGTGAACGAAGTCGCATCATGGAGCCCAGCAGATCCCAGGAATCATTGTCCCGCAAAGCCAGCAGCCCTTCGTCCACAGCCACCAAAGCCACTTCCGCTTTGGCTGCCGGTCGACCCAGACTGTCTTTCACGCTGATTGTGACTTGGGATTTCTGACGGGCACTGTAGGTCTTTTTGTCCGTAGCCACCGACACTTTCAGAGTGTTTTCTTTCCAGCCGACTTTGATTTGTGCAAGACCGAGCTTGTAAGCAGGCTTCGCCAAATCCACCAGCGCCGTTGGTTTTGGATCCGCCAGTCGACCGCGGATCGCAAAGGCTGATACCACCACATTCGGAGCATATTCCTTTTTGATCGGCACACGAATCACCGGGCTGTCACCGCTGACATCGACGACTTCCGAGTGAAGGATGCCATCGCGCTCTACGGTCACCAGAACTTTGGCCTGCGGGAAGGGCGTGCGTAACTGAAATTCTGCGGTTTCGCCAGGTTCATAAGTTTTCTTAAACGGGATCAGATCCGCACGATCATTGTCTTCAGATCCAAACCACTGATTTTCCCCAGGGCGAATGATCCACTGAGTGACGTTACTATAGCTTATGCGCCCTTGAGCATCCTTACCGGACACCACCGCAATCACGGATCCCGAAGCCTTGGTCTTTCCTTTACACAGGAACTGGCCTTGGGCATCCGTGACCCCGCGGCACAGCTCGCCTATTTTTTTGTATTCCCGGAAATCTTCATAGGCATAAAAGCCCCCCACCAGGCGCTTGCGGTGGGTGTAGTAACGGCTGGTATACAGATCAACCTGCACACTCTGATTTTTCAGTGGACGCTGTTGCAGATCCAGGGCTACGACATCAAACTCCACTTTATCCGGAGTCGCGGACCAACCGCGGGACTTCATCCCCAAAACCAGAGACGACGACCACAAAGGGAAGGTGCGGCTGAGTGATTGAATCTCTCCGTTCGGGTCCTTGTATTCAATCTCGGTACGCAGATTCTGAGGTGCGGCCGCATATTTAATTCCGGAGATTGATTCCTGGGCCACGCCTTGCTTGTTTAACTTAAAATCACGAGTCCCACTTTGTGGGACGTGACGGTGAATTTCTTCTTCGCCCTGGCGGAACAGGCCCTCACTGACCGCTCCATTGGCAAAAGCATACTCCTGGAAATCTTCATTTTGCGGCGAGAAATAGCCCGGCTCAACATTCCAGCGCATCTTCACTGGCAAGTCCCCGGCAGGACCGCCGGCAAAGTATGTTCCGGACACCTGTACGGGAATATTCTTTTCCTGCACGTACACCGGTTTTGTGCCATCCAGCCTTACCTGCATCAATGGAACGCGGAAGTTTTCAACAGCCACGTCACCGACAGCAATTTGGATTGAAGGCGTGTCTTTTTCCAAAGTCAGGGTCCAGCGTCCCAGCTTCGCCCCAGCGGGCACCGGCCAGGTCACCAACGCTACGCCCGTTTGTTTGTTCCAGGTCAAAGACAGCTTGAACGTCTGCAATCCGGAATCGTGCGCCACCGTCAGACGGGTCGGCCATTCATTTGCTGTCGGCAACGAAAACCCCGAAAGGCTGGTTTTGCGCAGTACAATTTTCGCTGACATTTTTTCTTCAGGTTTCAAAAGTGTGCGGTCTAAAATCGCATGCCCCAGCCAAAGGGAATCCGTGTCGCCCGAACGAATCTGGAAACGCCACGATTCGATGCCTTTGTCCCAACTGGTATGGGTGAAGCTGAAATCATCACTTTTTTCCGCCATGGCAAAAAAGCCCCCATAAAAGCCGCTTTGTGGATCCGTCGCCCAGTCATCCACCGGTTTTGCGAACTTGAAGGAAGCCCATCCGCGCGCATCCGTTGTGGCACTGGAAATAACATTCCCGGCATTGTCAAAGATGGAAACCTTTGCACCCGGGACGACTTTAGTGGTTTTAAGCTCCGTCACCCACACCCAGGCTTCATTGCGCGTGTGCTTCACATGCACAGACATATTCGTCACAAGACCGGCCGAACGCACATAGAATGGCTTTTTCTGATCCAGCAGGTTCTGTCCCAGCAGAGGGCTTTTCATTTCCACCACATAGAATCCAGAAGCCTTCAGCGGAATTCCCACCACCTCAAGGTCTGTGGCTTTTGCCGGCTTGTCGACTTTGATTTTTTGTGTGGCCTTCCCCTGCCAGTTTTTCAAAGCTTCTTCACCGTAAGGGTTTCGCATCACTTCGCCCAAGGCCTTTATCACGGACTTAAAGTCATTCGCCTTCAACTGCCCTGTCCAGCCCCCAAACTGAGTGTCCACAGACTTTTCCACGCGACGCAAAGTCACCGCCATGGCCGCCTCGGGACCGGATTCGATCACCCCGAAAGTGGAGGCAAATTTCAGCAGCGAAGGATCTTCGCCGGTTTTTACCTTCAAAGGGAACTGGGATTGATTGGACAACAGGCGATCATCCTCGTCCTTCATTTTTGCGGGAATCACCACAGTGTACTGACTGTTGGCCACAAACGGGCCCTTAAACTCCAAATAGCTGACGTTATCTTTTCCGCCCGCAGCGGCATCCAGATTCGCAGCTTTGATTTTTTTTCCGTCGGCTGACTGGATATAAATTTCCTGTGCCAGCTTTGCCGGGAATGATGCTGAAGCATTCAGACGCATCCCCATCAAAGGGACACAGGGTCTGTTCGCAGCCTCCCGATCGCAATTGAAAGACAATTTAAACGGCTCACGCACATTGAATTCATACACTTCATCTTCTTTCGAAGTGTGACCGGATGGTGACTGCACGGCCTTGGACCATACCAGGCTCACTCTGGCACCCGCCGGGAAAGGGCGCTGTGCTTTCAGAACGACATAGTCGCCTTTAAATAATTCTTTTTCGTACTTGTATTCATTTTCGGCAGCCTGATAAGTTTTTGTCGCTTCCCCACCTGTGATCACCTGCGCAGGGACACGATCCCCCAGACCCTCAATCACAAAGTAAACACCCGCAGCCAGAGATTCTGTTTTTACCGGAGAGTCGGCAAAGACCACAAAACTTTGCTCGGGATCAATGTCACGATATGTTTGCGGGAAGATATTTTTGATATGCGGGCCGCCTGTGTTGAAGCTGAAGATCTGACCATGAACCTTCACTTCACAAGATTGTCCTCCAGCCACGGGCTCAGTGAAATCAAATACCCAGTTCCGGGTGTCGATCCAGCGGCCCTGTCCTTTTTTTGCATCAAAGCACGAACTCTGCACCGGAGAATCCAGTTTGATTTCGCCAAATCGAACCATCGGTTGATTGAATTCGACCCGCACTTGCTCAACAGATTTTACAAAGCCCTGTGGAGTGAACGTCTGCACCTGCACTTTTTGCTGAGCAAAAGACAGCGTGGTTAGAAGAGAGAAAAACAAACTGATCATAGGGAACTCCTTCTGCCTCTTAAGCTTGGCTGTCGCTTTCAGTCAGGTCACTGGATGATGCCCTATGCCGACGTTCTCAATGGGGTTTCATTCTCAAAACTGGACTTAGTTCTGTATTCGTCCCCAACTCGAAATCACGGGGAAAAGACGTAAGATTTTCTCTATGAGGGGATTAGCTTTTATCTATTGGTGAGCGCACACAAAACCATGAGAAAATAATGGCTAGTAAAGGGAGGTCTTTATGACGACTCTTGAAACAAGAGCTATTCTGGCTCCGAAAATTCGTTTAGGACGTGTGGTAATTTATTTCTATCTGACCGCATTCATCGTGGTCGGTATTATCGCCTATCTGGCGAATGGCTGATGACATCAACTCAGGGATCAGTGACAATATTCAGCACAATACTGAAAGGGGATCCCTATGAAGAAAATGTTGCTTGTCAGTTTGTTGGCCGTTGCGATGACTTCTTGTATGCATAAATCCAAGAAGGCTGAAGCCCCTGCCCCTGCTGAACCCACTCCAACCCCAACGGCGACAGCCGCTCCTCAAAAAGCCCAGGCAGTTTTGAAAACCATTAAAGGTTCCAAACTGAAAGGCATCATTCACTTCACCGAAGGTGATGGCGAAATGAAAATCGAAACGATGGTTGAAGGCATCAAACCGGGACCTCACGGATTCCATATCCATGAAAAAGGTGATTGTTCTGCTGCGGACTTTTCTTCAGCCGGTGGCCACTTCAATCCGACCAAGGGATCTCACGCGGGCCACGACGGTCAGGGACGCCATGTCGGTGATATGGGAAATCTGATTGCCGATAACAAGTCCAAAGCCATCACAACTCTGGTGATCAAAGGCATGACTATGAAACCGGGTGCTGAAAGCATCATTGGTAAAGCGGTGGTTATTCACGCGGACAAGGATGATTTGAAATCCCAACCGGCAGGAAACTCGGGTGCGCGTATTGCGTGCGGAGTGATTCAGGCCCTTTAAACAAGGGCCCGAAATGAAGGGTGAAGGCTTAAACGGCCTTCACCTTCTGGAAGATTCGTCCGAAGATGCTTTCACCTTTGGCGTTGAACATTTCCATTTCAACGGTGTCGCCGGACTTCATAAATGGCGTTTTAATCGCGCCGGTCTCGATTTGCTCAATCATGCGTTTTTCCGCCAGACAGCTTGAACCATTGGCGTGATCTTCATTGGAAACAGTTCCACTGCCGATCACAGAACCCGCCGCCAGGTTGCGGGTTTTTGCCGCATGAGCAATCAACTGTCCAAAGTGGAAGTGCATGGCGCCCGCATTGGCTTTACCAAAGAATTCACCATTGTACTTCACATTGAGTGGCAAATGAATGCGCCCGTCTTTCAATGCCTCACCCAGCTCGTCTGCCGTCACGGCAAACGGAGCCAAGGCTGATGCCGGTTTACTTTGGAAGAATCCAAAGCCCGCCGCCAGCTCTTCAGGGATCAATCCACGCAAAGACACGTCATTGATCAAGACATACAGACGGATGTATTTCAGTGCCTCATCAGGGGTCACGCCCATTGGTACAAAGTCAGTCACCACACCCACTTCACCTTCAAAGTCTGTCCCGTGTGCGAAATCACGCTGAGGGATGTCTTCGGTCGGTGCCAGGAACTGCCCACACTCGCCCTGATACATCAGAGGAACCGTGCTCAAGGTTTCTGGAAGCGGAGCTTTGCGCGCCATGCGCACCAGCTTGATATGATAGATAAAGGCAGAACCATCAGCGAACAACCATGTGCGCGGAAGCGCAGAGTGGAAGTCACCTTCTTTAACGGCAAAAGCACCTGCCGCTTTGCCCGCATTCAAGTCGTCAGAAAGTTTCTTCAGGGAAGCTTCTTTCTCGGACCATTTTTCCATCGCTTCACGCAAGGATGGGGCAATAGCTGTGGCTTTCACCGCGGTTTTAAGGTCGCGGCTGATCACACACAATTCACCATCCATGCTTTGAGACGATTTAAGAGAACCTAATTTCACGTCGAATCCTATTTCAAAAAATCTTAGTCAAAAGTGATCTGCAAGTTCGCGCCCACCGCGCGGTAGTTTTTCAAACCGTCTGCGGCATCACCGCTGGCAGTTTCATAATACAAAGTAGCACCCAACTGCGGAGCAAATTTGAAGCTTGCACCAAAGATGATCGGAGTCAGTGGCGATTTTACATCGTTCACTTTGCCGACTTCAGCATCGCTGTCCAGATTCAGACCCAAAGATACACCGGCGAACACGCCTGCGTATTCTTCGAATTTGTACATAAGCGCCACTGGAACATCCAGATAGTTCATGCTGATCTTGTTTTCATCACCAGTCGCATCTGTTTCAACAATCACCGGTCTTTGAGTGTAAAGCAAACCTGTGCGCATGTGCCATGCACCAGAGATCGGGAAATGAGCTGTTGCACCGAACTGGAAACCCATTTGGGATTTTACAGAAGCCAAATTAGAATCCACTTCACCGGACTGCTGACGAATACCCACTTCCAAACCATAATCAATATCTGCCATCGCAACGGATGACATCATACCCAAAGCAGCCATCACTGTTAGAGCCAACTTTTTCATTTTAATCCTCCTAAAGGCTTTCATTGAAGCCCTCAAATAGTCCCATAATTTGAATTACTTATCAAAACACCACACAGCATTTAGTGCCATCTCGTTTATAACCTTATCCAGCGACACCTCGCTGTGCTCCAAAGCCAGATGGTGTGCTTCAACGGTTCCACGAGCGGCCAAAACAATCAGAACCAATGGAAGCAACGCCCGCCACAGGATCTCAAACTTCGACCCGGCCTGCGGGGAATACTCGTCCTTCCAATCCCCGAACTTAAGGCTTTTCACCAGCATGTATCCAAGGCTGAACAAAAGAACTGTGATGATACAGAAGATCCAGGATTGATTCGGAGGCAGCGACTTGAATTGTTCAAGCCAGCCTTCCAAATTCCAGGAGCTGTAATCAGCAAAGCGCATGCGCTTTCCGTATTTCGCAAAATGGAAAAAGTCCACAAACGTCAGAGCACAGATCAGAAACCAAACCGTCGTGAAATAGACTTTATAAAACACAAAGCCTGCACGCGGCCATTTCTGCAACACCGCCTGAATCATCACCAGGAAATAAAGCGGAATGAACAAGAATCCAAAGATCAAAAGATCAAAACGAAACCCCGCCAGGAAAGACTGGGCAAATTCAACAAACGCCGCATCCGGGGTCGCATGAAACACCGACAGGAAATAGAGATTCAGTCGGAACAAAGTCATGAAGACGATCATGGCAAACGCCAAGACGGCCATCTTTAAAAACACTTTAGAAGAGAAACGCAGAGAAAAGATAAAACGATTGGGCATCGAAAAGTCCTTTGACTGAAAATCAAAAGCAGAATGAAATGTGAGGCTCAATAGGAGTCAGTATATGTCCTCGATAGTACTTTACAACTATTTTCGAAGCTCCACTTCGTACCGTGTTCGTCTGGCTTTGCACCACAAGGGTCTGGCCTTTGAGTACAAACCCATCAATCTTTTGAAGAGCGAACAACTGACCCCGGAATACAAAGCCATCAACCCGCTGGGCGGCGTACCCACGCTGATCCACGACGGCAAGATCATCCCGGAATCCTTTGCCATCATTGAATATCTGGACGAGGTCTTCCCACAAACACCTCTGATGCCGAAAGATGCCTACAAACGTGCCCGCATCCGCCAAGTATGCGAAGTGATCAATTCCTTCATGCACCCGATGGCCAATCTGAAAACACTCAAGTACCTGACCAACAAACATGGCTATGACCAGGACCAAAAAGACGAATGGGCCCAGCACTGGATCTATCAGGGGCTGGAAGTTCTTGAAACAACGCTGAAAGAGTTCTCGGGAACTTACAGCTTCGGTGATGAAATCACCATGGCCGACATCTTCCTGATCCCGCAGCTTTTAACGTCTCAAAGATACAAAGCCGACATCACCAAATTCCCAACCCTGGTGAAGATCAACAACAACTGCCTGAAGCTGGAAGCTTTCAAGAAAGCTCACCCGTTCAATCAGATGGATACACCCGAAGAATTCAAAAAATAAAAAAGGCCCGGAAACGGGCCTTTTCTTTTAGTTATGATGAATGAAGAGGAAGTTCCATTTATCAATCACCGGGATGATGATGAAGACTAACATGGAAACGTTGAGCCACATAAAGAAGGCCAGCCAACGTTCAGTCCCATTGGACTTGTAGTAGCGATAGAACTCTTGCAGAACCTTGAACACAAACGGGAACGTCAGCAGAACAAACATCCAGCTGGCGTGAACAAACACCGGCGCCGCCAAAGCCACACCCACATAAACGAAGGTGTAAAGGCCGACCTGGAACATGGTTTTTTCCATGCCCAAAGCCACCGGCAAAGTCGGAATCCCGCCCGCTGCATAGTCATCTTTGTAACGGATTGCCAGCACCCAGAAGTGCGGCATCTGCCACAGGAACATGATCAGGAACAGATACAAAGACTCCGAGTTGAAGATGTCCGGATTTGCCACCGCGTAACCGATAGTCACTGGCAAAGCCCCCGGGATCGCCCCCGGAACGGCCGCAAACACCCAACGGCGTTTCCACCACAAAGTATAAGGACCGTTATAAAGGAAAACGCAGAACAACCCCACCCAGCCGGCCACAGGCTCCAGCTTGAACAGCATGTTCATACCGACCAGCAAAAGACCTACCGACAAAATACCCGCCGCTGCCGGCTTGATTTTACCGGAAGGGATCGGACGCTTGGCTGTACGGGGCATTTTTTGGTCGATCTTCCAGTCTTGAACCTGATTGAGCGCAAGAGAGCCCGAGCTGAGGAAATAAATCCCCAGCAGGGTTTCTAAAAAGATTTTCCAATCAAAGGGATTTTCGATCTGAAAACCAGTGGCATAGCCGGCCAGTCCCGCTAGGACTGAGAAAACGACTATGCCAAACTTGGTAAGATCTGCGTAGATTCGTAGCACGATAATCTTACAGCGGGCTGACTTCGTGAACGCGAGTCGCGAAGTCGATCGCGCAGATCGCGAACAGCAACGCCAGGAAGAAGAAACCAGATGCAAAGACAAAGCGATTCATCTTGGTGTCGTCTTTCAAGTGCATGAACCAAAGGCAGACCAATGTAGCCTTAACCAAAGCAATCAGGAACGCCACTGGCGCAGCCAAAGCACCCAATTCAGCTCTGAAGTTGTGGGCGATGATTGTCAGGAAGGTCAGACCGAACAAAGCCAGGGCAACTTTGAAGTAAGTTGCCAGTGGCGTGATGTGCGGATGAAGAACATTCGAATTACTGTCGTTATGTTGAGCCATTTGTTACCCCACCAAATACAGAAGAGGGAATAGGAAGATCCAGATCAAGTCGACGATGTGCCAGAACAAACCAACACCTTCTACAACGATCCAGTACTGACTGTGGAAATCACCGCGGATAGTGCGGATCAAACACCATGTGATCAGACCCATACCCAACAAGACGTGGATACCGTGCAGGCCCGTCATCACGTAGTAGAAGCCGAAGTACAAACCAAGGTTTGCGTGTTCTGCGCCCACTTTCGCAACATCCAGGAATTTACCCGGAAACAGACCCAGGTGGAATTTATGCTGGTATTCGAAGTACTTGATCACCATGAAGATCGCGCCGCAAAGAACAGTCGTTGCCAGGGCAAGGACCGCTTTTTTCTGCTGGTTCTTCTGGATGAAGGAGATCGAGATCGCCATAGTGAAGGACGAGAAGATCAGAACCAGGGTATTTACGAAACCCATCTTCCAATCAAGAGACTTCGCACCTTCAGCGAACATCGCCGGATATTCATTGTGATAAAGAGCGTAACCCACAAAGATCGCACCGAACATCAGGATCTCTGTAAGCATGAACAACCAGATACCCTCTTTACCAGAGGAATACTGTTGCTCAGCCGTTTTAAAGTGGTGAGCTACGTGTGCTGTGTGAGCGCCGTGTGCTGTATTATCTGTACTCATAAGGCCCCGCTGTTACTACTGGTTCAACACTGAAGTTGTCATGTGGAGGAGGAGAAGCCGTCTGCCACTCCAAAGTTTTAGAGCCCCAAGGATTCATCGGAGCTTTTTCACCTTTCAACAGACCCTGAACGATTGTGTAAAGACCGAACAGGAAGCCGATAAGGATCAACCAAGAACCCACTGTGGAGATCTTATTCAGATTCTCGTACGCCGGGATGTAGTCGAAGTAACGACGAGGCATACCCATTGCGCCCAGAACGAACTGAGGGAAGAAGGTCACGTTGAAACCGATGAAGATGAACACGAAAGAGATACGAGCAGTGGTTTCGTTGTACATCTTACCGAACATTTTCGGGAACCAGTAGAAGTAACCACCCATCAACGCCATCAAGGTACCACCCACCATTACGTAGTGGAAGTGAGCCACCACGAAGTAGGTATCGTGGAAGTGAACGTCGATTGGCAAGGTCGCCAGCATGATACCAGTCACACCACCGATGGCGAACAGGAACATGAAGCCTAAAGCGTAAAGCATCGGAGACTGGAAGGACACGGAACCTTTATAGAAAGTCGCCACCCAGTTGAACATCTTGATCGCCGTCGGAACCCCAACCAGCATTGTCAGGAAGGAGAAGATGATACCAGTCGTTTCAGACTGACCGGACACGAACATGTGGTGACCCCAAACGAAGAAGGACACCGCCGCGATACCCAAAGAAGAGTATGCGATCGCCGTGTAACCGAAGATGACTTTTTTGGAGAAGGTCGTGATCAGCTCGGAGATGATACCCATCGCCGGGATAACCATGATGTAAACCGCAGGGTGAGAGTAGAACCAGAAGAAGTGCTGGAACAATACCGGGTCACCACCCAGTTTAGGATCGAAGATACCGATACCCAGGAATCTTTCCACTGCCAGAAGAAGCAATGTGATACCCAAAACCGGAGTCGCCAGCATCTGAAGGATCGCTGTTGCATACAAAGACCAGATGAACAATGGCATACGGTGCATGGTCATGCCAGGAGCTCTCAGCTTGTGCACAGTCACGATGAAGTTCAGACCTGTCAGGATGGAGGACATACCCATGATGAAGGCTGCAAGAACCATCATCGCCGTCGCTGTACCCGTTCTGATAGAATAAGGAGTGTAGAACGTCCAACCAGTGTCGATCTTAGTAGTGAAGAAGGTCGCAATCGCCAGAGCCGCACCCGCCATGAAGCAGTACCAGCTCAGCAGGTTGATTCTTGGGAAGGCCACGTCTTTCGCACCGATTTGCAAAGGCAGGAAGAAGTTGCCCAGAATCGCCGGGATACCAGGAACGATAACCATGAAGACCATGATCGCCCCGTGATACGTCATCACCTGGTTGTAAACGTCACCGTTTGCCAGAATCTGACCCACGTTTGGTGCCGCATTTGGAGCAAAAAGTTCCAAACGAAGCAACAAAGCCATGATCCCACCGACAAGGAAGAAGAACATAACTGTGATGAAGTACATCAGGCCGATACGTTTGTGGTCGACAGTAGTCAGCCAGGACCAGATGCCTTTTTCGAAATTAATATAGTTGTCGCCGTGAGCTGTAGTTTTCGCCATGCTCAACTCCTTACTTCAGATTCTTGATGTACTCGACAAGAGCACTCAATTCGTTTTCGTTCAGCTGACCCTGGAAGGTGGGCATTACGCCCTTAGGGAAGCCTTTAACGATGTGTTTGTTTGGCTCAAGGATGGATTCGCGAATGTAGTTTTCGTCGAACATGATCTTGGTGCCATCATCCATAACTTCTTCGTGACCGAATTTCTGGAACAAAGAAGGACCGACCATTGTTGCCGGGCTGTCCACCGCGTGGCAGGACGCGCAGGCTTTAACCGCAAACAATTTCTTACCTTTTTCACCCAGCGGCAGGAATCTTTCTTCCTGACCCTGTTCCAGGTATTTGTCGAAGTCTTCACGGGAAACAACTCTCAACTTACCGATCATGCCGGAGTGAGAAGTACCGCAGTACTCAGTACAGAACAGGTGAAATTCGCCCAGCTTGTCAGCCTTGAACCACAAAGCTGTGTAACGGCCTGGAACCGCATCCTGTTTAATACGGAAGGATGGAACGAAGAAGGAGTGGATCACATCAGAGGAAGTCAGAAGAATCTTCACGTCCTGATTGATAGGTACCACAACCTCATTCACGGTTTTGAAACCGTTCTTGTATTCAACTTCCCAAGCCCACTGTTTACCCAATACGTTGATTTCCAACGCATTTTTAGGCATCGCGCGCATTTGGTGATAGATGTACCAGCCCCAGCCGAACACACCCAGGAAGATTACAAGTGGAATGAATGACCACAAGAACTCCAACGCTGTGTTGTGAGAGATATAGGCTGTCTTGTCGTTGGAAGACTTACGTCTGTATTTCCAAACGAAATAGATCATCCCACCGATCACAAGGACGCAGGCGATCAAACTTGTTACAAGCAAGAATCCATAAAGATTGTCGACCTGCTTCGCAATCTCGGTTCCCTGCGTGGGCATGAAGGATTGGGCCTTCGCAATATTAAACCACATCATGTACCTTTATCTCCCCGCCGTATTGTTCTGCTCTCTGCGAGCGCGAATCCATACAGGCAATAACCAAATTACCATCACCAAAACCATCACCGCTCCGCCCATCTTCATTACGTTGAAGGCAACAAGCGTGTACTTGCTTTGATGTGGGTCATACTTAAAACAATAAAGCACCAAGCTGTCGACGAAGGTTCCGATTTTACCATCGGTCGCTTCGTTCAGAGCGATCTTGATGTCCTGAGGATTAAACATAATCCCCGGCAGATAGCGCGAGATCGTGCCGTCCGGAGTGATCACAATCGCTGCTGAAGCGTGGGCCCACTCCTGGGCTTTCTCGTCCCATCTGAACTTGAATCCCAGTGACTGCGTCAGTGCCTGCACCGTGGATTCGTCCGCCGTGATGAAGTGCCATTCCTTTTCAGATCCGGCGCGGTCATACAGCTTCATGTAAGTCTGTTTTTTGTGTGCCGCCAAGTCGGGAGTCTCTTTTGAGTCAAAACTCACAGACAGCAACTTAAACTTCTTACCAATCGTCCAATCCTTGTCCATCAACTTGAGCGCGTCGGTCAGACCGTTCAAATGGAAGTTACAAAGACCCGGACAGGAAAAATACACCGGCGAAATGATCACCGGATGTTTACCGTCGAAGAAAGACCCCAGCGCCACTTCCTGGCCATTGTCGTCTTTCACTTTCAAAGTCAGGTCGATTTTTGAACCCAACTTTTCGTCGATACCCACGCCTTCAAGCTCTTTGGGCTGCTCGTTGGCAACCATCGGAGCCGGCTTGCCGTCGTAGGCTTGAGCACCTGCTGAAAACAAAACAAGAACGGCTGTCATCAGTACCGTTCCCATTGTCTTTGTTTTCAATACCAGCTCATTGGCAAGCATTAATTAAATCCTTAATTATTGTGCGGTTTTTGCAAACTCAGCAACTTTAGCAGGATCGTCTTTGGATTTATTTTCAGTGATAGAATCGATGAAATGGATCACAGCCCAACGATCAGCCGGCTTGAAATGAGAGTAAGCCGCCATAGAGGAACCTTTGATACCATTTTGCAGAACTTTATAGTGAGCGATAGCGCCTTCACCTTGAGTCCATTTACCTTCAACCAAGTTACGTGGCTTAGGATTCAAAGCCGCACCCGCAGCACCGTCGCCTTTACCTTCGTTACCGTGGCACATAGCGCAGTTTGTAGCGTAGAACTTCTTACCGTAAGCAACCATTTCTGGAGTGGAAACCCAAGGATCCTGAACTTTGGTGATATCGAAGACAGGAACAGCGCCCTCTACTGCAGGGGCATTTGGATCTACAACGTTCTCGCCAAGATCAACACCTTTATTGATCGCAACGATGTAAACGAAGAATGCACAGACGAATACCATTGAAAAGGCAAACGCCAGCAGACCACTACGGTTATACTCATCTCTAGGTTCAGACATAGGTTGGCACTCCCTGGGGGACGCAAAGTAGTTTTGTCACAGTATTGTAATATATTAAACGATAACTAACCGAAAACAGGCTGATGGGCAACCTATTACGCCGACCCGGTCGAGTTGATTTTGCGCGGCGCAATGCGCCACGCCGCCGCTAGAACAGGTAACTCCGAGTGATGTTCACAAAGGCTTCAGGATTCTCGATATTTGGACAATGTCCTAAGTCAGGAATTTGCGCGAATTTACCCCGCAAAAACAGCGCCGCCAGAGCTTGAGAATCAACCTCAGAAAGCAGCTTGTCGTGCTCCCCGTGAAGCACCAGAACTTCATGTTCCACGGACTTCAAATCCTCGCGAACATCAAGCCCATCAAGGGCTTTAAGCACCCAGTGACCGATGGTTTGCACAGCTTTATAGGCATCCGCCACCACCACTTCCTGGAAGTATTGGGAATGGGGATTATTATTATGAATCGTAGATCCAATCACCGTCGCCGTCAGCGCGCGATCTTGTTTCATCTGCTCAAACGCGGTGATCATCGAAGCATCGAACGTGACGCCTTGTGCCCCGACAGGATCAAGCAGGACGGCCTTTTTAAAAAGAGTGGGTGCTTTTGACAACATCAGCGCCGCAATCAGCCCCCCGGTGGAATGCCCCACCAGATGATACGGCCCCTTGTTCAGTTGTTTGAGCAACGCGATGAAATCCTCGGCAAACAGATGCATGTCAACTTCACTGCTATCCTTGGGGGCGGCACTTTTCCCGCACCCGCGAAATTCAGCGTAAATCAAAGAACCGGAATAATTCTTTCCCGCCGCATGCTTTGCCCAGTGTTCCTGCGCCGGATACCACCAGCGGTTGGAAGCCAGATTTCCATGGATAAAGAAAACACTTTCCGGAACCAGCCCGTCGACGACTTCATGGTGAATCATTCGCGACCCACCTGAATTTCTTCTTGGCCGGTGCGCACTTCTCCGCGGAAGGGATAACCTTCAAAATCACGACCCTCAGAAAGCTTCTTGTTGCCGGAAAGAATCTGATAAACCCAAGCCGCGGTGAAGTTTGGAACGGCTTCCACCATCTTGTGTTCCGAACCATTGATGTACAAACGGCTGGCGCGGGATTTTTCAGGAACGGCATCCCAGTATTCATCCAGCACGCTTGTATTGATGTACTGATCCTGGCGTGCAATCAACAGATGCAATGATTTTGCCGGAATGGATTCTGTCAAATCAATCGGACGATACTTGCGAATCCCCTGAACCAGACGGAAAGTGGCTTCCAGCTTGAACGGATTTTCAAGCACGATCGGCTCTGCCTGCGGATAGGTCGCATAAATGATCTGATGCAGATAATAGTCATACAAATCATCGTCGGACATTTTGTTAAACGGAAAAATCTGACGAGTCGCCCAGATCTGCGCACGAATCCACTGATCCTGACCATCCAACGGACGTGTGAACGGAGCCATCATGATCAGATTTTTCACCAGGGATGGATAAGCGGCGGTGAAGCCTGCAGCCACACCACCGCCATAAGACAGTCCAGCAATATTATATGGACCTTTTAAATTCATTTTATCTAAAAGCGCTTTCAGGTCTGCGACCTGATCCTGAACCGGAATCGGCGCCACCACCGGAGCATACTTCAACAAAGTCTGCCCTTGTCCGATGGGATCATAGCGCAAAACGCCGACACCTTTTGCCAGCAGAGCATTCACGAAAGAATCCCACTGGCGGGTGCTGTAAGTCAGACCATTGATCAAAATAACCGTGGGCTGTTTTTCTTTGGCCGGAACATAATCCACAAACAACTCTTTTTGCGGAGCAACCTGTACGAAGCCCTTAAACACTTCAGCCTTCGCCAAAGACTCCAGGGACACAAAGAAACCTGATACCAAGACACTCAAAGCCAAGAACAGAAATCTCATCGAAGTCACTCCTTATAAAAAAGTTGTCAGATCATTTACAAAACCAAACCGCCATCAACGCTGATCACAGCGCCGTTGATATAGCCCGCCTGCTCGCTGGACAGGAACAAACATGCGTTGGCGATGTCTTCCACTTCACCCAAACGCGCCACCGGAACTTTGCCTTTCATGCCGTCCAGAACTTCTGCAGGCATCGCTTTGGTCATTGCCGTTGCGATAAAGCCCGGAGCAATTGCATTGGAAGTGAAACCTTTGCGACCCAGCTCTTTCGCCCATGTCTTGGACATACCGATAACGCCCGCTTTTGCCGCCACGTAATTCGTCTGACCGAAGTTTCCATAAAGCGCCACAACAGACGCGATATTGATGATGCGCTTGCTGCTGGAGTTTGGATTGAATTTTTCCAAAACAGATTTAGTGACATTGAACAAACCCGTCAGATTGGTATTGATCACCGCATCCCAGTCTTCAGGTGACATCTTTGCAAAAGATTTGTCGCGGGTGATACCGGCGTTGTTCACAAGAATATCCACAGCCCACGGCAAAGACGCCGCCGCTTTCGCGACGGAGTCACGATTGCCAACATCGACTTGCGCGATGTGAATCTGCGATCCGTATTTTGCAAATTCAGATTTTGCAGTTTGCAAAGCTGCTTCAGAATAATCCCAGATGGAAACATTTCCACCGGCTTCCAAAAAGCTTTTGGTGATTTGAAAACCGATACCGGAAGCTCCGCCGGTCACGATGGCATTTTTGTTTTTGAAATCAAAATTAATATTTGTCATGAACTTGAAGTACCCCCACAAGCCCCCGGTCCGTCAAAGGAAAAAGCACTTTTTCGCTCGGAGTATAGAGTTAATGCTCTAAATTTCTTTTCTTGCCAAAGACCGCAAATTGAATTCTAGATTAGCGAAATCGCAAAGGATTAAATGATGACGACGACAAGAAAAGCGACAATTGCAGGGACCGGGATGTACGCGCCTGAACGCGTGATCACCAATCAATATTTCAATGATCTTTACAAAAAAGACATCGGAACCTTCCTCGCGGAAAACCGCAACATCAAGGAACGCCGCTGGATGAATGAAGATCAGCGCACGTCGGATTTGATTCTGCCCGCCGCCGAACAGGCGATGAAAGCTGCTGGCATCACAGCCAAGGATCTGGATCTTATTATCGTCTCTACTGACACACCTGACTATCTTTCCCCGTCCACGGCCTCGGTGGTGGCTTACCGCCTGGGCGCAGTGAATGCGGGTACTTACGACATCAACACCGCGTGCGCGGGTTTTGTTGTGGGCTGCGATATCGCTTCAAAATATATTTTCGCCGACAGCAAGTACAAAAATGTTCTGGTGGTGGGCGCCTATGCGATGTCCAAGTATCTGAACTTTGATGATTACAAAATTGCTTCGCTGTTTGCCGACGGCGCGGGAGCGGTGATTTTGCAGCCGTCCAAAGACAACACCGGATTCATCGACAGCCAGATGTACACCGACGGTCAATATCACGACTATATGGGCATCTATGCCGGGGGCACAGCCCAGCCGGTCACTCACCAGGTCGTGGAAAACAAAGGTCACCTGTTGGCTTTCCCAAAACGCATTCCGCCTGAAACCAACGGCATCCACTGGCCGCGTTTGACTAATATTTTATTGGATCGCATCCAGAAGAAACCGTCTGATATCAAGCATTTCTTCATCACCCAGTTCAACGTGCAAAGCATCTATGAAACTTTGGACAAACTGGAGCTTCCGCGCGATCGCGCCCATTACGTGATGGACCGCTACGGATATACCGGTTCTGCCAGCATCGGCATGGCGGTGGCGGATGCGGCCAATCAGAAAAAAATGAAAAAAGGCGACTTGGTCTTTATGTTGGGCTCCGGCGGTGGTATGAGCATGGCTGCACTGGCTCTGGAGTGGGGATACGACACTTAATCCACGAGAAGGTAACGATGGAACTGGATTGGCTGAAACGCTGGAAGCTTTATTCTCCGAAAAATATCGCCATTAAAGATGGCGATACGGGCCGTGAATTTTCCTACGCTGATTTTTTCGATCTGGCCAACGCCGGAGCGCACGTGCTGCACGAAAAGTTCGGCATCTGCAAAGGGGACCGTGTGGCGGTCCTGGCCACCAACGAACTGGAATACGTGTTTCTGTTCTTTGCTTTGCAACGCCTGGGCGCCATCATGGTGCCGGTCAACTTCCGCCTGACCCAGCGAGAGGTCAATCACATCGTCGCCGACTCTTCGCCAAAACTGGTTTTGTTCCAGGAAGCGTATCGTGACATCGTCGAAAACCTTCCGGGCACAAGACACTATCTCCTGCAGGGACCAGACAGCTTCGCTACAGATCTGCAAAATCCGCCAGCGCAAGGGGAAATGCCCTTCGTGCCGAACGAGAATGATCCGGCGATGATCCTTTACACGTCAGGCACCACAGGCTCCCCAAAAGGCGCCATCCTGACCTACAAAATGATCTTCTGGAATTCGATCAACACAACGTTGCGACTAAATATTTCACAAACCGACTGCACGGTGATCTTTTTGCCATTCTTCCACACCGGTGGCTGGAATGTTTTAACGACTCCGTTCATTCATCGTGGCGCCAAAGTGGTGTTCTTGAAAAAATTCGACGCTGAACAAATTTTAGCTTTAAGTGAAAAAGAAAAAGCGACGCTGTTGTTCGGTGTTCCGACCACCATGGAAATGATGGCAAGGTCCCCACGTTTCAACGACACCAACTTAGAAAACATCCGCTATGCCATTGTCGGCGGCGAACCGATGCCGCTGGAGCTGATCAAGACCTGGGATAAAAAAGGCGTTCCCGTCCGCCAGGGCTATGGTCTGACCGAATTTGGTCCGAATGTGTTTTCACTGAATGAAGAAGATGCCCTTCGCAAAATCGGCTCTATCGGTTTTCCGAACTTCTATATTGAAGCCAAAGTCGTCGACCCTGAAGGCCGCGAGCTGGGGGCCAATCAGGTGGGCGAACTGCTCTTACGCGGTCCGATGATCATGCAGGGCTACTGGCACAACGAAAAGGCCACGCAAGAAACCATCAAAGAAGGCTGGCTTTGCACCGGCGATCTGGTTCGTCGTGATGACGAAGGTTATTATTATGTTGTCGGACGCAAAAAAGACATGTTCATTTCGGGTGGAGAAAACGTGTACCCGCCCGAAGTGGAGCAGATCCTGCGTTCCCACCCCGGCGTCTTAGAGGCGGCGGTCATTGGCATTCCGGATGACAAATGGGGCGAGGTCGGCAAAGCCTTTGTGGTTCGCAGCAGCAATGACCTGACGCCGGAAACCCTGCACCAGCACTGCGTTCAGAACCTGGCGAAGTTCAAAATTCCCAAACATTTCGTGTTTTTGCCGAGCCTTCCCAAAGGGGACAGCGGCAAAATTCTGAAGCGCGTTCTAGCGGAAACGGTGAATCAAAGCTTCTAACAGGTCCGTCATTTTCAGTTATACAAACGCCCTTACGGGGGTTATACAAAGGCCACGTAACCGGAGACTTTCTATGAAAAAACTGATGATGGGCCTGATGTTGGCCGTAAATCTGATTTCCCTCAACGCCTTGGCAGACAAGCAATTCGTGGGCGCTGGCAAATTCTATGATCTTATTGCTGATTACAAAACTGTTTGTAAATCTGCAGAGTGCACCAAGCCGTATCGTGAGATGATCGTTTACACAAACGGCGTGCGTGATTCCTTCCTGACAAAATTCCAATTCTCTAAGCTTGAGCGTATCTCTGACAAGCAAGCCTTCATCTGGATAGACACTGTCCTGCAAGGCGACTTCCACGCTGACGGCAAGACCGTTTTGGAAGAAGTCGTGGCGATCTTTAAAGGGACTTCCCTGGTTGCTTACAAAGTCGATTACAGCCAGTTGGCTTGGTATGTCGGCGCTTGTGGCTGGGATGGCGAAAGCATGTCGGGTTTGGAAAAATGCCCGATGGGTAAAATCCATGAGTCCAGCTTTGTGTCCCCGGATTTCAAAACCTATATCCGCAACGACGACGACATCGCCGACTTCTATAACTAGGTCCTAGGTCGAGTATTCATTTCTTGTCAGGTTGCGCGTGGAAAACTCGTGTAAACTGACAAGTATATGTTCAAGTGGATCGTCCTTTCTGTAACCCTTCTATCTTTGTGCGCCTGTGAAAAGGGCCCCAGTCTTGGGCCCGGCGACGACGATCTATTAGCCAGTGAAAACCAGGCCGACTGCGGATTTGTGCAAAATTCTTATGGTCAGCGCATCTCCTGGAAGTCCAACATCCCTGTAAAATTAAAGCTTCACAGCAGTTATCCTTTGGAATTCGAAGATGCGCTTAACAAAGCAGCCCAGCACTGGAATGATGCTGCCGGCATGACTTTGTTCACCTTCAGTCGTGTGACCGACTCTCAGGCAAACACCGCCGCCAAGGACAGCAAAAGCACTGTGCACGTCCTGACGGAATGGCCGTGGCAGGAAGCTCCGAAAAAGAACTATCAGGCGTTGACCACCCTTTACTGGCGATCAAACCAGATTTATGAAGCCGATCTGATTCTGAACGAACAGTTCTTTAACTTCTTTACTTACGACATCCCATCCATGGGTTCAGGTGTGCATCTTGAAAGTTTGATGGTGCACGAACTGGGGCATGTGTTGGGCCTCAAACACCGCGACAACACCGTGGCCAGTGTTATGTGGAGTATTTTAAGTTCAGACACAATCCGCAACACCCTGACTCAGGCGGATCGTGATACAATAAAGTGCGAGTATTAATATTATGAAGAGACAAAAGTCACCGCTGCAAAAAATGTCGCGCATGATGAGCCTGATTTTACTGATGGCGGCTCTTCCCTTTGCTTTGCACGTACTGAATGAAAAGCTTTCCCCGCAGCGCAAAGTCGCCTCTGACGGAGGCTTAAGCTCGGTGGGCACGGTCTCTGACAGCTTTGACTTAAGCGAAGCCACCCCTGAGGAATTCAGAAAAGCCTTCAAGTACCAGGTTCTTAAAAATGTCGAGCTGGATCAGTTCAGCGAGGGTCCGGGCATCAAGCTGGGGCTGTTCCTGATGAAAAGTCCGGCCGGGTCCCGCGTGTTTGTGTGTGACCGCTATCCCACCGTGGATCTGCTGTTCTCAGCAGAAGGCGTGGCAATTTCCGGTGAAATTCCAAAGATGGTCGTGCGCATCCCGTGCGTGGTCAGCGATGACCAGAACCATATCGCCGCTTTCCCGATTCCGTTTGCGCGGATCTTCGCAAGCCCGGTCAGTGATTTTGAATTCGACATCACCGCCCCTGGCATTCGTGAGGGTGGCAAAATCTATTTCCGCAATGTCGTGGATGAATGGCCGCGCGAATGGGCCTGGACCGGTGTGAAATTTTACGGGAAGGATGCTTCAGACACTTTAGAGATCACCGGCTATGAAGTGATCTCTGTTCTGGGAGAACCCCTGGTATTGCCTCAGGGGCAGTAAGCACTTAACGAACCGGCTCGAAATCAGGAACGTAACGAACCTTGTCTTCACCCTTGGATTTCTTTTCATACTCATCATAGGAACGACGGTGGCCTTCCACATCGCGGGCGATCTGTTCATCGATCTCGCGGTTTTTGCGATCGTTCAATGAATCCATGGCCACGGCATTCTTTTCTGCCGGCGGCTGCCACACATCACCAACATAGATGGCGTTGCCTTCAAAGAACTGCACTTCTTTCACAAACTTGATGCGCTTATCATAAAACACATAAGTCCAGCGGTCCTTGCCATGAAATCTTTGAGTTTGGGTGGGGCTTCCCATCAGATCAAGAACGTCGTCTTTTTCCATTCCAGGCGTGATTTCTTCAAATTGCTTCAGCATGGATGTCTGGCAGGCAGACAGCATCAGGCCAAGCGAAATCAACGGTATAGCCGCATATCGGAGCATACTTCCCCCATTCTTCTAAGGTACCAGCTTCGCCCGTTCCTCGAAAGCGAGCAACTTTCTTTTGTCTCAATATGGGACAGGGATTTTTATTTTTTCAGAATAACCGGATCGGTCAGACTGGCCGGGGCCTGAGGAGCGGACTTTTTATGCCCATCAGCAGCCTCAGAAGCTTCCACCTTTTTTACATCTTCCGGAGTTTCGTACTGACTGCGAACCTTCTTCAGGGTGCGCTTTACGGAAGATCCCAGGCTCATCTGATTTTCCATTTCTTCGATGGACTTTAAATCAATGCGTTCGTATTCACGTTTGTCCGCCAGACCCTTTTCCGGGTAACGGTATTTCAGCAGGGTTCTTTCCCGGTCATAGTCCTTCAGATTCTTTTCCATGTCCTTGTGCAAGGTCATCATGTGGCCCAGAATCTCGTTCACCTTGGCGGGATCCTTGGTGTGCTGCTTTTCCAGAATCAGCTTTTGAATTTCAGTTTCACCGGCTTTAATTTTGGCTTCCAAGGCCGCCACACGGGCCTGAACCACGCCATACCTGTCCTCGCGGGATTTGACTTCTTTCGGAGCGGCTTCCTTCTTTTCGCCGTGGCCTCCGCCATGCTCTTCACCCCCGCTGGCCAAAGCCACGGAAGCAGACAAAAGAATTGTCAAAAAGCTTAACGAAATTTTAGGAACCAGACAGGACATCTTGCCTCCAGGAAATTTTAAAAGGCAGATACTTTATTCGGTTGATCAGGACAGAGGCTTTAGCCGGAGTCAGGCCCCGCAACACAAGTCTTCCGCCTCCCACATTTGCCAGCAATCCCGCCACATCCCAGCCAAAGCGGGAATCGGTCATGGCTTCGCGCAATTGAGCCAGCAGTCGACTGGACTCGATGCCATCGATAGTGACCGTATAGGCCAAGGGCCCTGAAACCGTATCCGCGTTGGCAAAGTCAGTGACGTCAGAAAAATCGGCGGTGTCTGAAGACATCGGTGCCGGTTCAGAGGCTGGCTGCGAATTCACCGAATCCAAAGTCTGACTGAAATCGTAAGGGGCTTCTTCCATCGGTGGAACATCCCCCGGAACTTCCACAGGTTCGGCATAAGAAACATTCTCTTGTGGAGGCGCATTCATCTCCGGATCCTGCGACGGCTCGTAAGCCTGCTCGGCATACTGCTGATCATTGGAATAAGGCTGATCCTGATAGGATTGTTCCGGGATGGAGTTGTCAGGAGTGAAGGTTTCCTGCGCAGCAGAGAAATCCTGAATCGGCGGGACAAAGTCATTTCCAGGCTGCTGGAAATCCTGTCCCCCCTGAAAATCGGCCGGAGCTTCTGGCTCCGGCTCGTGTTGTGCCATTTCTGGCTGTCCATTCCAGTCGACAAAGAAAACCGCATTGCAGTGGGAACACGTGAAAAGAGTCCCCAGATGCTTATCAAGAATCTCTACCGGTTGGTGGCAACTTGGACAAGAAGCCAATTATCTTTTTCCCTTCGAATCTTTGTCCATGCGGCGACGCTCTTCACGGTTCATCGGACGATCATCACGAGGACCGCTTTGGAAAGTCATCTTACGCTTGGGAGCCTCTTCAGTCTCTGGCAGGCTGTGACCGATATCCGCTTCGCTAGGAGATGAATAATCCAATTCATCCAAGTCAGCTTCTTCCGGACGCAGGCTTTCCAGAACTTCCTGCTCGTTCTGCTGGGCCACCAGTTGAACGCGCATCACTTTCTCGATGGCATCCGACTTGATGGTGTTGTTCAAAGTCTCAAAGGCTTTGAACGCCTCTTTTTTGTACTCGATCAAAGGATCTTTCTGCGCGTAACCACGCAATGAGATACCTTCTTTCAGTTTGTCGATCACGTACAAGTGGTTCTTCCAGTGATGATCAATGCTTTGCAGAAGGATCATTTTCTGAACCTGCTCAAAGAACGGACCCATGGAATTTTTCTGACGATCCCAGACTTCTTTCACGCCGGATTTCACAGCGTCGGTCACCGTTTCAGTGTTCACAGCCATGGTCGCAAAGTCGATTTTGAAACCGAAGCTTTGTGCCAGGGAGTTATTCAGACCTTCCAGGCTCCACTCTTCTTTTTTGCCGCCTTCAGGGATGTGGGTATCCAACAAATTGGAAACAACATCACCCAGCCAGTCCAGAGTGGTTCTTTCGATTTCCTGACCTTCCAAAACCTTGCGGCGCATGCCATAGATCGCGTTTCTCTGCGCATTCATCACAGAGTCGTATTCCATCAGGTTTTTACGGATATCAAAGTTGTGACCTTCAACCTTGCGCTGAGCGCCTTCGATCGCGTTGGTCACCATTTTGGCTGTGATTGGTTCATCCTCAGGGATGTTCAGCATTTCCATGATTTTCTGGATGCGCTCACCATTGAAGATTCTCATCAGCTTGTCTTCCAAAGACAGATAGAATCTGGATTCACCCGGATCCCCCTGACGACCGGAACGACCACGCAACTGGTTGTCGATACGGCGGGATTCGTGACGTTCAGTACCGATGATGTACAAACCACCCACGGCACGAACTTCCGCACGCTCCGCTTCAACCTGAGGTTTGATCTTCTGAACCGCTTCCGCGAATTCCGGAGAATCATCATTGCCCACTTGTGCCTTTGCCAGCATGTCAGCGTTACCGCCCAGCATGATGTCAGTACCACGACCGGCCATATTGGTGGCGATGGTCACAGCCCCTTTGCGGCCCGCTTGTGCGATGATTTCCGCTTCACGCTCGTGGTGTTTCGCATTCAGAACTTCGTGCTTAACGCCTTCTTTGCGCAGGAACGAGCTCAAAGCTTCGGATTTTTCGATGGATTCAGTACCCACCAGAATCGGCTGACCCTTGGCCATACGCTCTTTGATATCAGCGGTGATGGCTTTGAACTTCGCTTTTTCTGATTTATAAACCACGTCTTCCTGATCCTTACGCTGGATCGGACGGTTGGTCGGAATCACGTTCACTTCAAGATTGTAAATCTTTTTGAACTCAACTGCCTCTGTATCCGCAGTCCCGGTCATGCCAGACAGTTTTTCGTACATACGGAAATAGTTCTGGAAGGTGATGGTCGCCAAAGTCTGATTTTCAGACTTCACTTCAACGCCTTCTTTGGCTTCGATGGCCTGGTGCAGACCATCGCTCCAGCGACGACCCGGCATCAAACGACCGGTGAATTCATCGACGATCACGATCTCGCCGTCCTTGATCATGTATTCCACATCAAGACGATACAGATAGTGAGCTTTCAGACCCTGATACACGTGGTGCAGGATTTCGATGTTTTGCGGATCGTAAAGGTTGGAAAGACCCATCAGCTCTTCGACTTTCGCGTTTCCAGCGTCAGTCAGGGAGGCTGTTTTGGATTTTTCCTCCATGGTGAAGTGAACATCGCGCTTCAGGTGCGGGATGATCTGATTCACAGCATAGTATTTGTCAGTGGAGGATTCCGCAGGACCGGAAATGATCAGCGGCGTACGCGCTTCGTCGACCAGGATGGAGTCGCACTCATCGACGATGGCATAATAGTGAGGTCTTTGAACATAGTCGTTCAAATCAAACTTCATGTTATCGCGAAGATAGTCGAAACCAAGTTCATTGTTGGTGCAGTAAGTGATGTCACAAGCGTACATCTGCTTGCGCTGCTGGTCTGTCAGACCGTGAACGATGATACCCGTGGTAAGACCCAGCCAGCCGTAAAGACGACCCATGTGCTCGGCATCACGACGAACCAGGTAATCATTCACAGTTACAACGTGCACACCGCGACCCGTAAGAGCGTTCAGGTAAACCGGCAAAGTAGCCACCAGGGTTTTACCTTCACCCGTTCTCATCTCGGCGATGTTACCGCGATTCAGAACATAACCACCGATCAACTGAACGTCATAGTGGCGCATTCCCAACACACGCTTAGAGGCTTCACGGCAGACCGCAAATGCTTCCGGCAGGATATCGTGAACTGTTTCGCCTTTCTTCAGTCTCTCTTGAAACTCGGGAGTCTTGGCTTTGAGTTGATCATCCGTAAGAGCTGCCATCTGAGGTTCCAGGGCATTGATACGATCCACAGTGGGCTGGATCTTTTTCATCTCGCGGTCGTGCTTCGTTCCGAACATTTTTGTCAAAATTTGTGTAACCATAGCCTATGAGGATAGACCCAAATTGACATAAGCGGCAAGGTAAGGGGGCAATTTCTGGATGCGTCATTGACGCGATTTCATTCAGAATTTCAAAGACTTCCTCGAGAGTGACCCCGACCAAAGCCTTAAACTATCGCAATGTAAATCGCACCTGACGAAGACCCTCATAAGCCGCGATCGCCACACTGGTAGCGAGATTCAGGCTGCGAGCCCCCTCCCCAATCATGGGAATGGTGACGGTCTGCTGTGGGTGCTTTTGCAGGAATTCGGGATCCAGTCCTTTGGTTTCTTTACCAAAAACGAACCAGTCTCCGGATTGGTACTGAGGTTCAAAATAGGTGCGCTGGGTCTTGGTGGTGAAAAGCCAGATGCGGGACGGATCTTCGACGTGTTTCCACCAGTCCTCGAAGGTTTCGTGGCGATACCAGGTCAGGTGAGGCCAGTAATCCAGCCCCGCCCGTTTCAAGTTGGTGTCGTTGATCTCAAAACCCATTTTTCCGACAATGTGCAGTTCGCAGTTGGTGCCAACACACGTGCGCCCGATATTTCCGGTGTTTTGCGGGATTTCGGGCTCGATAAGAACAATGCGGAAAAGCTTTTCTGTATTAGGCAAGGTGTCTGTAAACCTCTTGGCCCAGTTTGGACAGCGCCAGTCGACGACCTTTATCGACGATCAGCTCAAGATTCATCAGCTCACGATAGAGCGTCAAATCAATCGGTACAATCTCCCGGCCAGAGGAGCGACCCAGTCTCTGAATATAAGTGACCTGCTTGTCACTGAGTTTGGAAGTCAGCACCGGCTGCTCTTCCATGGAACGTCTCCAGTCTCCGCCTGAAATCACCGTGGCATTCACCGGCAGCTTCAGAGGATTCAGGAAATAGATCCAAGCTTTGACCGGAGCGGACATGCCTTCCGGGTGCACTTCGATCTCTTCTCTGGAGTAAAGGCTCTTGTCAGGATCCAGACGGTTGTAACCGTGGAATTCATCCATCAGGCTCAACAATAAATCGGATCCCTTAAGTTCAATCAGTTGCCCCGGAACCAGGTCAGATCCCCCTTTGACCACAGCCGGGAAGCCCACTTTCAAGCGGTAGGCTGTCGCCTTAACCCTTGCAAATACTGAAGATTCCACGAAATTCTGGATCTTGCTGAAATGGACCATGCCCTCGCAAAAAGAACCGTAAACGAAAAAACGCGTTGTAGTCATTATCCCCCCCGAGTACGACAACAAAGTTTGATTTTCCGAAAAAGAGGTCCCGTGTGTACCAAAAACCACATGGCACCGCAAGCCGCTTTGCCAGGGCATTTTCTTTTTTTCCAAGCAGTGACACTTACTGGTCTGCGTTATTACGAAATTAAAAAAAATAAATGACCTTTCTAGTTTTTGCATTCCTGATTTCCTTTGCTATCCTTTTGAAAATCCAAATTTGGAATTTCTTTTCCTGAACAAAGAAGTAGATGAAAAAAATTGAGGCAATCATAAAACCCTTCAAGCTTGATGATGTGGTCGATGCTCTCTCAGAGGTCGGCGTTGAAGGGATCACTGTCTCAGAAGTTCGTGGTTTCGGCCGGCAAAAAGGGCGCACTGAGGTTTACAAAGGCGCCGAATATGTTGTCGACTTTCTCCCTAAGATAAAAATTGAAGTGGTTCTTCCCGCGGCTCTGGTTGACAGTGCGGTGGAGGCCATTCGCAAAACAGCTCACACAGGCAAGATTGGTGACGGTAAAATCTTTGTACTTCCTGTGGACTCAGCCCTTCGCATCCGCACCGGTGAGAAGGACGAGCAGGCACTTTAGATTATAGTTTTAACCCCCAGGGAGGCTCACGATGACCGGTAAAGATGTATTGAAGTTCGCCAATGAAAAAGGCGCGAAAATGGTGGATCTGAAGTTCTGCGATATGCTTGGAACTTGGCAGCACCTGACTGTGCCTTTGCACCAACTGACTGCTGAGGCTTTTGAAGAAGGCTACGGCTTTGACGGAAGCTCCATCCGCGGATGGAAAGGGATCGAGGAATCAGACATGATCATCATGCCGGATCCTTCCACAGCGATGATGGACCCCTTCATGCAGGTTCCAACATTGTCTTTGATCTGCGATGTCTGCCTTCCTGAAACACTTCAAGCTTACAATCGTGACCCCCGCCA
Source organism: Bdellovibrio bacteriovorus (assembly GCF_002208115.1). Taxonomy (NCBI): domain Bacteria; kingdom Pseudomonadati; phylum Bdellovibrionota; class Bdellovibrionia; order Bdellovibrionales; family Pseudobdellovibrionaceae; genus Bdellovibrio; species Bdellovibrio bacteriovorus. The sequence continues at coordinate 3,545,928 of NZ_CP020946.1, forward strand.
AGTGGTGAAAAAAGCCATCGCTTACATGCAGTCCACCGGGATTGCTGACACAGCTTACTTCGGTCCGGAAGCGGAATTCTTCATCTTTGATGACATCCGTTACGAACAAACCAACAACTCTGCCTTCTATATGATCGACAGTGACGAAGCTGTCTGGAACACCGGCCGCGACGAAGGTGGCAAAAATCTGGGTTACAAAGTCCGTCCTAAAGAGGGTTACTTCCCGGCCCTGCCAACAGACTCCCAGCAGGATCTAAGAACCGAAATCTGCCTTGAACTTGAAAGATGCGGCATGCAAGTGGAACGTCATCACCACGAAGTTGCCTCCAGCCAGGGTGAGATCAACTTCCGCTTCGACACCGCCCTGAACATGGGCGACAAAATGATGTGGTTCAAATACATCGTGAAGAACGTGGCAAAACGCTACGGTAAAACCGTGACCTTCATGCCAAAACCGATCTTCGGCGACAACGGTTCAGGCATGCACATCCATATGTCCCTGTGGAAAGATGGAAAAAACCTGTTCGCGGGCAACAAATACGCCGGCCTTTCTGAAATGGCTTTGCATTACATCGGCGGTGTTTTGAAACACGCTCCGGCTCTTTGCGGTATCATCAACCCGACAACCAACTCTTACAAGCGTCTGGTTCCGGGCTTTGAAGCTCCGACAAAACTGGCTTACAGCTTCAAAAACCGTTCTGCGGCAATGCGCATCCCGAACTCGGGTCCAAATCCGAAGGCAAAACGTATTGAGTTCCGCACTCCAGATCCATCTGCCAACATTTATCTGGCGGAAGCAGCCATCCTGATGGCGGGTCTTGACGGCATTATCAATAAAATCAATCCGGGTGATCCACTGGACAAAGACATCTACGGTTTGCCGCCTCAAGAGGCAGCCGCGATCCCTTCTGTTCCGGGCACTTTGGAAGAAAGCTTGAATCATCTTATGAAAAACTGCAGCTTCCTGAAAAAAGGCGATGTTTTCACTGATGACTTGATCGAAACCTGGGTTCAGTACAAAATCGACAAAGAAGTGCGTCCGGTTCAACAAAGACCGGTTCCCTACGAGTTCCACCTGTACTACGATTGCTAAAGCGCTTTTGCGCAGGAGGCAGCGCAAGCCCTGGCTTGTGCTGCTGGACTAGATCAGCTTTAGATAAGGAAAGAATATGGCATCTGACGACGTAAGAAATTTTATGGGCTATCTGTGGATCCGAAAGGAAGATGGACTCATCACTATCGGTATCAACGAAGACGGTCTTGAAGACTTCGAATCCATTTCTTCTGTGGACCTTCCTGCAGAAAATGAACAGGTCGAAGAAGATGTCGTGATCGGAACTCTTGAAACTGATGACGGTCCGCTGGACATCTACACTCCGGTTGCCGGAACTGTGGTGGAAGTAAATTCCCAGGTTATCGACGATCCATCTTTGATCATGGAAGACCCATATGAAGAGGGTTGGTTGATCCGCATCGAGGCTGATGAAGAAGCCGATGAGGACGATGAAGACGAAGATGATGATGACGACGACGATGAGGATGAAGACGACGATTATGACGACGAGGACGAAGACTAGTCCTTAACGACAAAGCCCCGGAAAACCGGGGCTTTTTTTATTCCCGAATCAGTGCCAGGTGGTTCCCTTCGGCGCCATGCGATCCAGTTTTCTGGCGGTCAGCCAGGCCCCAATCACAAAAGCAGATCCGATCAAAATGTGCACAATGTGATCGGCGGTTCCCAGCTCGAGGTATCCTGGAATCAAACGCCACCAGAATGAATCATAGTCCATCGTTGGAGGAATCATCGTGGTGTTGGATCCGAAAAGGAATCCCGCAAGACCCAGCATTCCATAGATCGCACCAAAGATATAACTAAAGCGCTCAGCAGAAATCAGAGAATTATTCACCCCAAACCACAAGGCCGCAATGCCCGAAAATATGTGCACCAGATTGTGGGTCCAGCCCAGATGCATTCCAAACAGGTTCGGCAAAACAAATCCAGCCATTCCCACCAGCACAAAGGCAACGCCGACAACCATACACACCCATTGAGCCGGCGAGGTTTCGTTTTCAGCCAGCACGACGGGTTTTTCTTCGGGACGCTGAACAGGTTTCGAGACTTTCTCTTGTTTAGGAATTTCTTTGGGTGTTCTTTCAAAGTTCGGTCTTTGCGGTTCCATAAGATGCTCCTTTGTTTTAACAGCACCATTATCCGCCTTCCCCAAGGGCTTCGGCAGAAGACTTATGGAATTTTGACAAGATTCATTGACCGATCTGCGATTCAACAGGAATCCGGTGACCCTGTTTGGACCTTCTGCTAAATTCCGTCCATGTCTGCAAGGTTTGAGAATCTGATTTTATATGCCATCTGCACTCTGATCTGGGGCTCCACCTGGCTTGTGATCACCTTTCAGATTGATGCCGCTTCTCCGGTGACCTCGGTTTTCTGGCGTTTTCTGCTGTCAACAGCTCTGCTGCTGCTGTTCTGTTTCTGGAAAAAACAAAATCTAAAATATTCCCGTCACGACCATCTGCTGTTTGCGGGTCAGGGTGTATTGATGTTTTCCATCAACTACATGCTGACCTATGTGGCGGAAACGATGATCAGCTCTGGCATGGTCGCACTAAGTTTCACTTTGCTGGTTTACTACAATATGTTCGGCATGCGCCTGTTCTTTAAAAAGCCGATCACCGCAAACGTCATCTGGGGATCATTGCTGGGTGGCGTGGGGATTGTTTTCATTTTTCTGAATGAGATTCTGAATTTCGATCCCAGCTCTAAAACCATCTGGGGTCTGCTGGTGGGATTCCTGGCGACGCTATCCGCTTCCCTCGGAAATATGGTCGCGCAAAAGAGCTATCAAAAACGAATCCCGGTGGTGGTCACCAACACCTGGGGCATGTTGTACGGAAGCATGTTCACTTTGATCGTGGCGCTGGTGCTGCAACATGATTTAAGCATACCGCTGAATGCCCGCTTCCTGGGGGCTCTCTTCTATCTGGCGCTGTTCGGCTCGGTGATTGCCTTTGGGGCGTATCTGTCTTTGGCGGGAAGAATTGGAGCGGAGAAAGCCGCTTATACAAGCGTGCTTTCTCCGGTGATTGCCCTGACACTTTCCAGCTTCTTTGAGAACTTCCACTGGACGCCTTATATCGTCATTGGTGTGGTTCTGTGCCTGCTGGGAAATGTACTGACGCTTACCAAGCGGGCGGGTTGATTCCCGGAGGAAGGAAGAACACACCCACTTGGAACATGATGGAAATCGTTTTATCTGTTGTTTTTCTTAAGTCACGGCCCTGCGGGGCGCCGTTATCGACGATGATCAAACCGTCATTGCTGCCGGAAATATAAGTGTGTCCCGGAGTATAACCCGCCCCATTCATCATGATGGCACCCAAAATCGGTTTATACTTCGTTGAATCCCAGGCAACCCAGCCGGCTTTATAAAGAGCCATGGAATAATTCACGACGGCCGCGGTGCTGGACCAGATCAACTGATTGCCCTTGGTTTTATTAAAGTCATCAGTCACCCGATAGCCCGCACGCTGATAAGCCTGACGCAGAAGTTCCGACTGAAATTCGGCACAAGGAACATTCGAAAATCCGTGACGAACCGCCGTACCTTGGGTCGCAATACTCCAGGCTCCGGTGGTTGTGATCGCTCCGGTTTTTTCAAAGTCGATAGATCTTTGGGTCGCAACCTTTTTATCGATCATCAAATAAGATTTCGGAGTAGCGACCTCGCGGTTCACCGCTTTTTGCAGTTCTGCAAAAATACTTTGGTACTTTTCACGCTGGGCCACGGACATGGTTTCCGGCTTCACGCCCTGATTCAATTTTGCGCCAAAACGTTTGGTTACGGACGTGACGTAATTAAACTTGGGCTTTCCGTTGGGCTGATAGTACTTCAGAAAACCCTCTCCCGGTGCCGCCGCCTGAACCACTGCAAAGTTTCCTTCGGTTCCTTCCAGGTTGCCAACAATGGAAGCAAAAACAAACAGTCCGCCCGAGGTTTTGTTGATTTCATCAATCTTGCTTTGCGGGAACTGCGTCTTGAACGCCTCAGTGACAGAAACGATTTTCACCGGATACAGAAATCCGGTGCTGGATCTTTCGATGGCTCCGCTGGAGGTGCGGTAATCCAGATGTTTGACTTCGTAATTGGATGGAACCTCGATCTGGGTTCCCGCGGGAAGTTCGACCTTGTTTTCAAGGATGCCGGATTTTTCATGGCGCAGGGTCATGGCCTGATTTAACAACAACTTCTGACTGGTGACCGCTGAACCACCGCCTGCACCGGTATTGCCGCCCGCTTCTTCCTCCGGGGACTCCACTTCCGGAGTCGGCGGCACAAGCGAGGCGCTTTCGTTGCCGGTTTCATCAATCGCCGGGAAATCATTGGCTGGTGCGCATGCCGCCAGAGTCAAAAGTGCTGCCAACAAAAAAGACTTGGTGATTTTTGTGGTTCCTGCCATCGGACCTCCGTTCACAGAGGTCTTCGGCCGACTCACATTAGGAATTTAATGTTTTTTGTGGTGTAAAAACTTTTTTCACAAGATTGACTGCAAGTGCCCAAATTCTGAATGAAAGAACAAGACGGCTTGTTTGTTTACGGACCTCGAGGCGAGGTCCGTGATCTTTCTTTACTTTCCGACCAGGGACTTTAATTCACTCACAAGCCCCTGCATCCCGTGGGACATCTGTGACATCTGATCGCTGGTCTGCGCCACTTCCTGCGCAACCTGGGCGTTTTTTTGTGAAGCCTGATCCAGCCTGTTCATTGCTTCACTGATCAAAGTGATGCCGCGGGACTGTTCATGACTGGCTCCGGCGATTTCGTTGTTGATCTCAAGCACTTTCTTGGCTGAATCCAAAAACTTTTGCAGCTGTTCACCGCTTTCGGCCGCCGCCTTGCTGCCGTCGTGAATGCGGGAAACACTTTCTTCGATCATCTTGGATATGCCCTTGGCTGAATCAGCACTTCTTTGCGCCAGTCCCCGAACAGCATCCGCAACCACCGCAAAACCTTTTCCCATCTCTCCGGCTCTGGCCGCTTCAACAGAGGCATTCAAAGCCAACAGGTTCGTCTGAAAGGCAATATCATCGATCACCTGGCTGACATCCCGGATCGCTGCGGAGGATTCTTTTAGTGTCTCCATCGAGGCAATCAGCTTCTGCACGGACTCGGCCCCGGCCTTGGATGCGGCAAAACTTTCGGCCGACAATGCTGATGCGGTTTTTGCGCTTTCTGAATTCAACTTCACCATGCCGGAAAGCTCCTCTAGCGAAGCCACCGTTTCTTCAAGTGAGGCGGCGGACTGAGTCGCACCCTGCGCCAAATCCTGACTGGCCCGATTCAAGTGTGCACTGGTTTCATCCAGTGAATCCCCTGAACTTTCGATATTGGCCGCAAACCGGGTCATTCGACTTACCAGACTCTGGGTCACAAGCATTCCACCCGCCAAACAGAACAAAACACCAAGAACTGCCACCACCACATTCAGGGTTCTTAAACCCGCACCTGATTGATGGGCCGTTTCGGCATCCTTTTCTATCAGCCCCCCCAGCGCTTCCATTTTTTCCTCAAGCACCTTAAAGCTCTTGTTGAAATCTTCAAGCTCGCTTAAGGCCGCCCGATATCCCTGGGTGCTGGCAAGACCCACAATCTTTCGGGTCTGCCCAATGTACCTTTCCATTTCGGGCTTGGTTTCGGCAATGGCTCGACGAGTGCTTTCGTTCAACGGCAATTCTTCCAAAGCCTGCAGGTACCGTTGGAAGTCCCCCGCTTTTTCCTCTGTCTCTTGCGCAATCGCCTTGAGATTGTCTGCTTCGTTGCTTTCAGCCGCCAGCAAGGAAGCCAGCACCACGGAGCGCAGACCGTCATGCATCATATCCGCCAGAGTCATATTACGAACCGCTGGCAACTGAACTTTTGCAACATTATCAAACTGATTCATCAAGGTGGTGGAGTTCACATAGGAAAGAACCGCCACTCCCATCAGGACAACGATAAATCCACCACACAGGAACAACAGTCGTTTTCTTAAAGTCCAGTTCATGACTGCCTTCTACCAAAGCTTGGATTCGATTGAGAGATAAACGAAGACACCCCGTTCATGTTCAACCGCTGACGGCCCCAGCCCCAGCAGTGCTCCAATGCCCGGAACCACTTCTGTTTCCTGACCTACATCAAAAGCCGTACGAATCCCCGGAACGATGTAATAAGTGGACTCGCTGGCCTTGGTGTCCTGAGCCACCACAGATTCGGCATTATTAAAGGCAAATTCACACAACAGATTCGTTTTCGGGGTCACATTGTAAATAACACTGGTGCCGAAGTTAAATCCGAATACAGAGGCCGTATCCCCATCCGAATTCTTGGCATCCGGAGTGTAGGTAAATCCGGCATTCCAATGGTTGGTCCACTTTTCATTCAGAGTCAGAGACACCGCCTGATTGAATTGGAAACCCACCACGCCGTTGCCAAAACCTTTTTTATAATCTCCGGTCGGCACAATCAGAGTAAAGCGAGGAGCGATGGCGACAAGTTCGGTGTTGAGTAGCTGATAACGATAGTTCAAGAGCACGTCACCCACCTGGGTTTCCTCTTCAACACCGTTCAGTTTCATCACCGGGATCACGTAGGAAAACTGATGGGTTTCATCGGTTATTGGAATCTCATTTGTAAAGTTATAAGTCCATTCATGAGCCGGATCCATGTACTGATAGGACTGGATGAACTGAACAACACCGGCCTCCTGGTTGTAGGCCTCTTCAATTAAAAAGGAATTGTCTTTGACGACTTCGGCGGATGTCACCGCGCACACAGACAACACACTCAGCACAACAGCGAGACTTCTAAAGAACAGCATGTAATTTCCCTCCGGATATTAATGATATTCTTTCGAATTTATCTTACCGACGCAAGGTTCTCCATACCATCGAGACCATAGTCACCAGACCCAGGAAGTAACAATATTGCACACTTCCCGCCAACCCCAGTGGAGAAATCTTTGCCATCTGACTGGCCAGCAATATCTGGGCCCCATAAGGAATCACCCCTTGCACTACGCAAGAAAAAATATCCAGAATACTGGCGCTGCGAGCCGGGGGCACACCTTCTGTTCTTGCCACCTCCCGCGCCAAATCGCCGGTGATGATAATGGCCACCGTGTTATTTGCCACCGCAAAGTTTGCCAGCGACACCGAAAGAGCAATACTGAATTCGGACCACATCTTTTCCAGACGGGCATTTCGAAACTGCAGTTTCTTCAGCAACGACTTCAGAGTCTGAATGCCCCCTTGCTCTTTCATCATCTGACCCAAGCCGCCCATAATCATGGAAAGCAGGAATATTTCCTGCATTTCCTTAAAGCCGGCATAGATGTCCTGCCCCAGACGCAAGACTGTATAGTCAGCAAAGAACAGCCCCAGCATTCCCGCCAGAACAATTCCCAGCATCAACACCAAAAATACGTTCATTCCCAGCAAAGCCAGAACCAGCACCACCGCGTACGGCAAAGCTTTGTAAAGCTCCCCGGCTTGGACCGGCACACTTGTACCGGACTTCACCGTAAAATAGAGAAGAATCATCGTCAGGATGGCCGCGGGCAGACTGATGCCAAAGTTCACCCGGAACTTGTCACGCATCGATGCCCCCTGGGAACGAGTGGCCGCTATCGTCGTGTCGGAAATAAATGACAGGTTATCCCCGAACATGGCTCCGCCGACCAGTGCCCCAAACACCAATGTTTTATCCAAACCACCTGCGGCGGTAAGCCCTAAAGCAATCGGCCCCAATGCCGAAATGGTGCCCATCGACGTTCCGATAGCTGTGGATATCAAAGCCGCCAGAAAAAAGAAGCCTGGGACCATCAGACTTTCGGGAATCACTTTCAAGCCCCAATATATAGTGGCATCGACGCCGCCAATGGCCTTCACCACCGAACCGAAAGCTCCGGCCAATAAATAGATCATGCACATGGTGAGAACATTAAGATCCCCCAGGCCCTGCATAAAGGTTGTCAACTTTCGGTCAAAAGTTCCCTTCATCAAAACAAACGCCAGGATCACTGCCGGCAGTGTGGCGACCGGAGAAGGCAATTGATAAAAGGCGAAGTCCACGCCCTGCCACAGATAATAGAATCCACTTCCCAAAAACACCGCGATGAATGTCAGCAAAGGAAGAAACGGTCTCATACCTACTCCGTTCGTCGGATGATGTGATAACCAAAGCGCGTGCGCACAGGTTGTAATGTTGTCTCATTCACCTTCAGGGCAAACGCGGCCTCTTCGAAAACCTCGTCCATTCGGCCTTCGGCAAAAACGCCCAGATCACCACCGACCCGGGCCGAAGGACACTGAGAGTACTTTTGCGCCAGTTCCTCAAAAGTCTTTCCACTTTTCAGCGCGCGCAGAATGTCGTCGGCTTCGTACTGATGTTTTACCAAGATATGGCTGGCTCTGATTTTCATACTGTCCCTTTTAATTTGACGATCACTTAAAGGTTCCATAAGGTCGTAAATGTGAAATTCACTTTATTTTTGCTTCTTTTCAGTTTTTCCGCGTGGGCAAAACCTGTGGAAGTCCATGTTGGTGGTTACGAATTTCCACCCTATGTGATCAACTCCAGCGGCCGCTATGAGGGCCTGACGCTGGACTTTATCTCCTTACTAAACAAAAAGCAGAATAAGTATAAGTTCATCTTTGTTCCAACGACCTCCACCCGAAGATACCACGATATGAAATCCGGGCGATATCAAATCATTGCCTTTGAAAGCAAATCCTGGGGTTGGGGTAACGAGCAGGTTGAAACCAGCAAGATCTTCCGCTTTGGTGCCGAGGTCTTTGTCGCCAATAAAGAACGCGCCAAAGATCAAAGCTTCTTCAATGAACTTAAAGGTAAAACCATCAAGGGCATGCAGGGCTATCACTATGGTTTCCTGGGGCTGTCCACCAGCAACAAGGCTTTAAAGGGATTCAATGTGGAATTCACCAACACCCCTGACGGAAACATCCGGTCGGTGGTGATGAAACGAGCTGACATCGCGGTGATCGCCAAAGAGTATCTGGACATATACCTGAGCAAACACCCCGACGACCGCGACAAAATCCTGGTTTCCAAGAAACCTGACCAGCTTTATGAACTAGGCGTTTTGATCGGCAAAGAAAAGAGCCCGATCTCGGTTGCTGAAATGAACCGATTGATTGATTTGGTCCTGACAGATGGCTCGTGGCCAGCCTTGCTGAAAAGCAAGGGCATCAGCGAACAAAGACTTTAATCTTTGCCTTCGTCTCCGAAGATCAAATCCACCTTCAAATAAAGCGTCATCACCGGGGCAAAGTCATCCTTGCGCCCCCAGGAAATTTCCGGCGTGGTTTTCAGATAAATCCAGTCGATGCCGGTTCTTTGCGTGTAGGTTGATGACAGCACCAGGCTGTCACCGTAAAGAGAGTACCCTTCCATTTTGGTGTTAAAACGAAAATCATACGACAGGGCCGAATCCGCCGTGAACGTCTGAATCAACGAAGGGCCGTGGTGAGTTCCAAATCGCTCATTGGTCATTGCCCAGTTGGCTTCATTGATAAACCGGAAAAGCAAATCACGATTAAAGGCATAGTCCGTGGTTAAAGACGTGGTTTCTTCCCACTCGTCTTTCTTGGACCAGCGAAATTCCTGATAGAACGAGTTTTCAAAAATTCCCATCAAGAAATTGCGACGCAGACGAAGCTTCACAAAATAGTTCACCGGAATCGTCACCACCAAGCCGGCCTCGGTATTCAGATCCCAGTAACGCTGAGCCTGTTGCTCGGTATTCAGAGCTCCCTCGGCCCCAGAGTCGCTTCGTGAAAAGTATTTATCGCGAATGCTTTTTTCCCACTTCTGAAAATTGGGCAGGTAAAGATTCAGGGACGTGGAAACATCCTCGGCTCCCAGGTCTCCGTCACGGACATAATAGGTCTGTGACACACGCAAGGTGCTGGTGTTACGGGCATCGTCGGCCCGGGTGTTTCCAAACAGGGCATCGACACTTTCAGAAAGACGGATCACTCGATTGGACAAACTGGCACGAGTGTCTTCCAGATACCCCCGGCCGGTGCTTAGGACCTCTCCGGAAAGGGGCTCTGCGGGCGGATTCTGAGGGTCTTCGGCATGAACCGGAATCGCAAGAAATAAACAAAAAAGAACCGAAAACAACCTCATGGACTCAGGTTAAGGGGCTCACTCACAAATGTCATTACTGGAATCAGCCACTTAACGTGGATCGCCATGGGTCGCTATTACGCCCCGATTATGATTATTTAAGAGGGTGAGAAAAGTATCCTTGGATGTCCGACAATTTGCCCTGCCCTGCCCTCGACGCGGAAGCATCGAGCTGCATTCCGGCTATGGCGCCCCTCCGATGAGCGGGCAGGAAATCCACGTGGCCATTCAGCGCCGCCGTCAGCGTGAATTTGATGACTATACTCCGGAAAAGAAAATGAGCTGGGTCTTTGAGGCCGGGCCTTATGAATTCCATGTTTCCGGACGTGCCGACGGCATCACTGAAAATCCGGTGCAGATCGAAGAAATCAAAACGGCTTTTGATGTCGAAGAACTTTGGCGCAAGCTGCGTTCGGATGACAACCATCCTTACATCTGGCAACTGCGCACCTATGGATACTTCCACTACAAGGAAACCGGGCGCATTCCGTTTTTGAATCTGCATCTGGTTTCATCCCGCAATTTCAAATCCATGGACCTGCGTGTAGAGCTGGACATCGCCCATTATGAATTGTGGCTGGCTTTGCGCCTGGAGGAACTGGTTGAAGAAACCAAGGTCAAAGAAAAGCTTTTCAAAGCCCGCCAGAAAATGGCGGAGGAAATGTCTTTCCCCTTTGCGACCCCGCGTCCGGGCCAGCGGGAGCTGATTGAAAGCATCGAAGCCCAAGTGGCTGATGAACATCCTTTGCTGGTCCAGGCCCCGACGGGCTTGGGAAAAACCGTGGGTGTGCTTTATCCGAATCTGAAGGACTCTTTGTCCCGCGGGCAAAAAACCGTGTACGTGACACCCAAGAACTCGCAGCATATTGTCGCAGAAGAAGCGGTTGAAAAGCTGCAGGAACAAGGCAGCAAGATCCGTTCTTTGACCCTGACAGCAAAAAGCAAAATGTGCCTTAAGGCCGAAACCCTGTGCAATCCGGGTTACTGTGAATTTGCGCGTGAATACTACACCAAACTTGCCGAGCATGATCTGGTAAACAAACTTTCCAAGAAGCGCAAACTGACTCAGGAAAAACTTGTCGAAATGGGCAAAGAATTCGAGGTCTGCCCGTTTGAACTTTCTGTCGAAGCCATCGAGCGCGCCGACGTGGTGATTGGTGATTACAACTATGCCTTTGCCCCACGAAGTCTGCTGGGCCGTCTTTCTGAGCCCTTACTTGAAGCGGGTGAAAAACCGAATCTGGTGATTGATGAAGCCCACAATCTTCCAAGCCGGGCGCAGGACTATTTCTCGCCGTCATTGAGTGTGCAGGAACTGGATATTCTGGAAGGTGACTTCACCAAGCTTCCCGCGACCTTTTCATTGCAGGCCGGATCTTTGATCCGCAAAGCCAAGTCGCTTATCCAGGAATATGGCGAAGAGGGCGGTTCCCGCAAAGTGGATATCGATATTGAACCTTTCCTGGATCATGAACGCGCGATTCGCGCCCTGACCACAGAATACCTTGAAAGCGAAACCGAAATCATCACCCGTGACCCGATGCTGCGCCTGATGAATCTGTGGAGTGACTTTATCGCGGCCCTTGAATACAGCGGTCCGGAGTTTTTCACGACTTATCAAAACAGCCGCTTCACGGAAATGTTGAAGGTCACCTGCTGTGATGCCTCGGAGCAACTGAAAATTGCCTATAAGCAGTTCAAGAATGTCGTGGCATTTTCTGCCACCCTGAAGCCTTTCACCTACTATCAGGAGCTTTTGGGGTTTGATCTGGAAAAATCCAAGACCTTGGAATTCCAGTCGCCTTTTAAACCCGAGAACCGTCAGTTGATGATCATCCCGCAGATTTCCACCAAGCTCAGCGACCGCGTGGTCAGCTCGGGCAAAGTGGCCGAGGTTATTTCCCGGGTCACCCGCGTGAAAGCAGGCAATTACATTGCCCTGTTCCCAAGTTTTGAGTTTCTGGCGCAAGTGGAAAAACAGCTTCAAGTCCCGCACCTGCGTGTGCTTCGCCAAGAGCGCGACATGAAACAACTGGATGTGCAGATTTATCTGGAAGAAATGAAAGCCGCCAACGAGCCTATCTTGTTGTTAGGTGTGCAAGGCGGTGTGTTTTCAGAAGGCGTTGATTTCCCGGGTGACATGCTGATCGGAGCCTTTGTCATTGGCCCGGCGTTACCAAGCTTTGATTTTGAGCGCGAACAGATTCGCACCTACTTTGACGGACGCTATGGCAAAGAAAACGGCTTTAACTACACTTATGTGTATCCGGCCATGGCCAAAGCCATTCAGTCGGCAGGCCGGGTGATCAGGTCTGAAACCGACAAGGGTGTGATCATTCTGATGGATTCGCGTTTCTTGAATCCGGTTTACGCCGAAGCCATGCCACAAGGATGGTTCAAGGAAAGTCCGCGCGAGCTGGTATCACAAAAGATCCTTTCTGATCTTGAAACTTTCTGGAAGAACAGTGAAGCGCCATGCTCTTAAAAGATCTTCCGGTTTTCTTTTTGGATTTACAAACCACGGGGGCTAAACCCGGCGCTGCTGATATTCTGGAAGTGGCTTGGTCATTGTCCGACAAAGACGAAGTTCACAGCGTGCTTTCGGCACAAGCCGAAGACCGCCCGGTGCCTCGTCGCATTTTGTCCCTGACCGGGATCGCTGCTGAAGAACTTGAAAGTGCGACACCACTGTCTGAAATTTTTGAGCGTCTGTACGTGGATATTCAAGATCGACCGGCGGTGATTCACTTTGCCCAGTTTGAAAGACCTTTTCTGAAGGCTGCTTTTGAAACCTTCGAGCGCAGCGAATTCCCCATCATCTGCACCCATGAAATCGCCAAACGACTTTTTCCCAACCTGCCCGCACGCGGGATCAAGGGACTGGCAGGATATTTCGGTCATGCATCCGGGGAATTTAAGCGGGGGGCAAGCCATGTGGAAGCCACGAGAATAATCTGGCAGCACTTGGTGAAAGAACTGGAAGGCAAAGGAATATTGACCTTCGTGGATATGCAGACCTGGCTATCCACGGAGGCTCCCAAAAAGCGCACCAAATATGAATACCCAATGGCCAAGGAAAAACGCCTGAACCTTCCCAAGGTGCCGGGAGTTTACCGCTATGTTTCGCAATGGGGTGAAATCCTTTACGTCGGCAAAGCCACGTCCCTGCATGACCGGGTGAACAGTTACTTCCGCGGGCAAAAGGGCCGTGACTCTTTCAAACTTGAGATGCTGACACAGGCCTATGATCTGATCGTGACAGAGTGCCGGACGCCGCTGGAATCCGCTTTGCTTGAGACCGACGAAATCAAAAAATACAACCCTCGCTACAACATCAGCCTAAAAGCTGGCGAGCGTGGTTTGGTATTCTTTAGCCGTGACTTTACATCAATGAGTCCGGAACAAGATGACGAACACAGCATCGGGCCTTTCTCGAATGCTTTGGTCTTTGATTCGATTCTGAAGCTGAACGAATCCCTGAAATCGGAAGACCAGACATTTAATCCCGAAATGTTCTTTGAACCTTTGGATGCAGAACTTCTGAAATCCGGTTTTGCTCTTTTCTGCGAACGTCTGGGAAAAAGCCCGGATGTGTTTAAGTCCTTAAGGTCTATTTTCGCACAAGGCTTGATCTTTGTGAAAAATGCTCCGGACGAAGAAGAACTCGATGAAGCCGAAATCGAGGCCGAAGCTGCGGACTGCGATGACGATACCGGCGAAGAAATCGAAATTGAACTGACTGCCGAAGACATTGCCGACAAATTTGAACGTCACTTTAAACGTGCGGCGCACGCTTACCTGCGCGCCCGTCGCATGACCAAACTTTTAAACTGCGACATTGAATATTCCCTCAGCGCCAAAGGCAAAAAATTCCAACTGCATTTGCGTGGCGGACACCCCACCCCAGAGCCCACACCCCAAACACGCAGCACCTGGAGCGGGCATTCGGTGGACACCTACGACCGCATGGCCGTTCTGCTGACCGAACTCGAACGCGTGCGCAGCAAAAATGGCCAAGTGTCAGTCCAGCGGAAATATTGAACTTCGAGTCCGATTCTGTTGCAAAATAGGACATGATTTCAAAGACGAGCTATAAACAGGTCGGAATTTCTCCTCACAAAAGGGGACTTTTGCCCCGAAATTTGCCGCCATTTCCCTCAGAACGAAATTAAGCTGTGCTCACGGTTGGAGCCGATCCTGCATTAGTCATTCAACAGAAACCAAGGGGTTGAAGAATGATGAACAAACAAATCTCAAAAGAAAATTGGAAGAGTTTGAAAGCCGAGCTGCGTGCAGCTTGGAATGAACTGACCGCTGAAGAAATCGAAAGCACACGCGGAAGCATCAAAGCCATCTATGGTTTGGTTCAGCAGAAATGCGAACTGCATGAAGTAGAAGTAAAAGAAAAACTGACTTCGCTGCTTAAAAAATACGAGCATCCACCGACTCGTTTCCACAAAGTTTCTTAACAAACGGCTTGTGTCACCTCCATGACGCATCCTAGGGGTCCCTCTGTTTCCTGCATTCTTTCAGAGGGGCCCCGACTCCTCTCCCGTAAACTCACAATCAGAAATCACAACAAGGAGAAGCACCATGAAACATCTGATGATTCTATTCACCGGTCTATTGATCGCCACAGGTATTTCCACTCTGGCGCAGGCCCAGACGGCTGAAGATATAAAAAACGGAACAAATAACGTAAAGCTCTTGATGGGCTCCACTCAAGCCGCGGTAAACTTTGGCGTTGAGTACGAGCGCCGTACTGGCACTTTCGGGTTGGGCGCTATGCTCATGCATTCCACGAAAAACTCGGATGCGAACAAACCCGAAAGCACCACGCTGGGCGCCTTTGTGGCGTCTCACCTGTACGACCAGAATGACCTGGATCTTTACATCTCTCCAGGGGTGGCGGTGACCAATATGGATCAGATCCAGAGTTCCGGAGACGATGAAACACTGTTTGGACCAACACTTAATTTAGGAGCGACCTACACTATCAACGCAAATTGGGGTGTGGGTTTCGAGTACCTGACGATCTATAACTGGTTCAGCGACAAAACCGCAGACCACTATAACTTTGCGAATGCCGTGCTTTCATACAACTTCTAGTTGATGATTCAGAACCTGACTTATTGATTGCCAAAGCTCGACTTGAAAGGGCTCTGGGGCCACGACCCAGAGCCCTTTTCGTTTATAAAGCCCCTAAACCGACTATGTCCGAAAATGGCTATAGTCAGTCTGAAAACCGCGCTATACTGACTTCATGAAAAAGGACGATGTATTTTATAATGCCATGCTGGCCCGGGATCCCCGTTTTGACGGCAAGTTTTTTGTCGGAGTCAAAACCACGGGTATCTATTGCCGTCCGATCTGTCCTGCGAAACCCAAACGTGAAAACGTCGAGTTCTTTTCGAATCACTTGGCCGCTGAAAAGGCGGGCTATCGTCCCTGCCTGCGCTGCCGTCCAGAAAGTGCGCCTCAGTCCCCGGCCTGGATCGGGAAATCAGCCTTGGTTCGCCGTGCGATCAAGATGATTGATAAAATTGAAACCCTGGAATTCAACGAAGATGAATTTGCAGAACTGTTTGGGGTCAGCGCCCGTCATTTGCGCCGGCTTTTTATCGAAGACGTCGGAAAAACCCCGAAGCAATTGTCTTTCGAAAATCGCCTGAATCTGGCAAGACAACTGATCACCGAAACCGCGCTGCCTATCACTGACGTCGCCTTTGCGGCCGGCTTTAATTCGATTCGCAGATTCAACGATGCGTTTAAAGAGCGCTTCAAAAAAAGCCCTTCAGAAATCCGTCGAAAACCTGTGAAAGATGATTCCACTTTGACCATTCGTCTTTCCTATCGCCCGCCTTTTGATTTTAACGGTTTGCTGCACTTTTATCGATCCCACGCCGTGGGACAGCTAGAGTGGTTTGAAGAAGGCGTCATGCACAGAATCGTTGAGGTGAACGGCAAAGTGGGACAGATCACCTTGAGCGATCTGCCTGATGAATCGTGCATAAAGCTGCAGATCAACTTCCCCGACACAACGGCCTTGCATGCCATCATATCCCGCGTGCGCAGCCTGATGGATCTGGATTCAGACCCGGTTGTTGTTGCCAATACGCTAGAGACCGACAAAGACATGAAGGCCTTGCTGAAAAAACATCCGGGCATCCGGCTGCCTTCGTCCTGGGATCCGTTTGAAGTGGTCGTCGCCGCCATTTTGGGTCAGGTCGTGAGTGTGGAGCGGGGCCGGGCGCTGGTGAATGATTTGATCGAACTTGCCGGCAGCGACTCAGGATTTTTGCGCGATGGAAAATCGGTGCGGCTGTTCCCGACTCCTGCGCAGGTGATTAAAGCTGATCTGAAAAATTTAAAAACCACCACCCGCCGAAAAGAGACTCTGGTGGCCCTTTCCAAGGCCCTGGTCAAAGGTGAACTTTCGCTGGAGCCTACCCAAGATGTGGATAGTTTCGTGGAAAAGATCCTGGGCATTCCCGGGATTGGTCCGTGGACAGCCAGCTACATGGCACTGAAGGCTCTTCGTCACACCGATGCCTTCCCTGCCACCGATTTGATTATTGCTCGTGCGATGGCTGAACACCCCAAGACCAAGTTTGAAAATTTCAGCCCGTGGCGCGGCTATGTCGCCGCCTTGTTGTGGCGGGAGTATTCCCACGTCTTGAAGAAAACCCGGAGGAAAAAATGAATCTGCTTCAATGGAAAATGAGTTCCCCGTTAGGGGATCTGTACATGGTCGCCTCTGAAAAAGGCCTGCAGTCCCTGTATTGGGAAAAGACCACGGGGATTCCGTTGGCCCCTTCCCTTACCGGGAAAGACGGTGCCGTTAAAATTCTTAAGCAAACTGAAACCGAACTTACCGAATATTTTAAAGGCCAGCGCCAGGATTTCGATGTCCCGCTGGATGTTGTCGGGACAGAGTTTCAAGAGTCGGTCTGGCGGCAGCTTAAAAAAATTCCTTATGGCAAGACCGTGTCTTACACCGACATCGCCCGCCGGATAAAAAAAGAAAAAGCGGTTCGCGCGGTGGGAACAGCCAATGGAAAGAATCCGATTTGCATCATTGTGCCCTGCCATCGAGTGATTGCCGCAGGCGGGGGCCTGGGCGGGTATTCTGGGGCCTGGGCGGGTATTCTGGGGGCTTGGAACGCAAAGAAGCTTTGCTAAGATTGGAATCTGAATAGTTCTAAAACAAGAGGACCCAGGAAGGTCCTCTTGTACAACAACGGGAGGGCTTACTTGGTTACAGCTCCTTCTGCCTGATCTTCAGTTTTCTTGTCTTTTTCCTTGCCGTGCTTTTTGCCTTTCTTTTCTACCTTCGCGACCGTTTTTTGGATGCCTTGATGTTCGTTGGTGGAAGAGGCCGCTGGCACACCTTCAGCGAAAGCAAAGGAACCGGACAAGATCATAGACATTGCGATAACTGCGAATCTCATTGTGAACCTCCATTTGGTTACTGAGTTCTTGAAAACAAGAATACCAAGAGGTTCTTAAGTCCCAATTAAAACAGGATTAATTCTTTTTTAGAGCGGAATTCCCCCGCAGTTCCATAGGGTTGCACTCCAAAATAAAGACCTTTTTATTTTCAAAATCGCGTTTTCGGGGGCAAATGGACACCTCAGAAACGGACCAACGGATTGTTTTGCAAGCTTGGAACAAGACTATTGGCGACAACCACCAGCCCCGCCCCCTAAAATGAAGGGACGGAGAACATCAATGAGCAAATCAGGTGCAACTTCAAAAGCGTCCCGTAAAAACCAAACCACAATCCCGGCGCGTGTTCGTCAGGCTTTAGGCATCGCCAAAGGCGACACCCTGTTGTGGACTGTGAATGGTGACGAAGTGAATATCCGTATCATCAACCGCAAACAAGTTGATTGGACAAAAACATCCGAACTGTCTTTGCTGGAGTGGACTGCTGAAGCCGAAAAACCAAAAGATCCCGAGGTCAGCGTTTAGCCGCTGACACCAAGAGCATCATGGGCCGCTCCAGCTCTTCCAAAAGTGCTGGAGTCTTTGCAATCTGCTCTGCTGAAGGAGCAAACTCTTTCACCTGAAGAATCTCAAACCCGCAGGAAATAAGCGTGTTGATCGTGGTGGCCATCGTGCGGTGATACTTGATCACGCCATCAATAAACCAATCCGTTTTGCGCTCCCCTTCGACAGAATACCCATTCACCGGCCAGGTCTTGCGCCCCTCTTCATCCATGATCCAGTGAGGGTGAGCCGCCGCCATATACACCGGATGCTCGATACTGAAAACAAACTGACCACCCTTGCTGAGCGAATGATGAATCGTTTTTACCAAACGTTCAAAATCCCGGACGTAGTGAAAGGTCAAAGAGCTAAATGCAATATCAAAAGACTCTGGGGGAAGCGTCAACTGATCCAGATCGGCAATACGATATTCAATCAGTGTGTCTTTTGTGTCTTTACGAGCACGTTCAATCATCTTTTCAGATAAATCCAAACCCAAAACGGACTTAGCACCATTATCTCGCATCCAGCGCGACACCCAGCCAAAACCGCACCCCAGATCGACAACACGTTTATCAGAAACCGGAATAAGCATCGACTGCAAAGCCGGCCATTCAGGCGCCCCTTCCAAACCGTGAATCTGTCTTGGCAACTGGGTGTAGCCTTCAAAGAATTTGGGATTGTCATAAATATTCTGAGCCATGCTATTTCACCTCAAGTGGGTACTGCTGCCAGTTGGTTTCAAACGGTGCAAACGCATACAGCCAGCGCACCGACTGAAGCTGATCCGCTGACAAAAGATTCTTGTCGCGCAAGGCCCGGGCGCGGTACTTCGCCCCCAGCGCGTGAATCTCTTCCACCAGCTCGGTGATGCTGGTTTTGGATAACTCCACTTCTGCCGAATGCATGCACACGTCTTTGTTCTTTAGAACCACATCAACGTGATCCAAAAACTGCATAATCTGCGGGCGCAAAATCGCACGGGCCAGGGGGCCTTTGTGTTGAAAGCGAATATTGCCAACAGCCTTGATGCGAACCTGATTTTCAGGAAGAACTTCCAACAATCCAAATTGTTCGATTTTACGAAGGACTTTGAACATCTTCTGACTTGAAAGCTTCCAGACTTCGGCCAGCTTATCGGGACTGACTCCGCGATGAAGTGATCTGAAGATTCCAAACATCGCCGGATTCGCGGCAAAAAACTTTTCCTGATCTTCCGAAAGAACATAGTCGACTTCTTTGTCCTGATTCGCGAGTGCCGCCAGATCAAAGAATGAAATCCCCACAAGGTCACAAATCCTAAAGACCGTTTGCAGGTTGCAGTTCTGGGTTGAGAAAAGTCTTTTCACGGTGACTTCAGACACTTCCATCCGAAGCGCCAGATCCGCATAAGTGATCTTCTTGGACTTTAAAACCTGTTGAAGGCTTTTAAGCAGCTTTTTGGCATCAGTGTGTTGGTTGATTTGATCCATAATTACTGCTTTCGTATCACTAAAAGATACTGATTTAAACATATTTGATAAAGGTATCTTACTTTGACATTTCTAATTCCAACAAGGAGTTATCAAGTGATCAAAGTACTTATTCAAACAACAATCATGATCCTTTTCAGTGTCGCCGCTTCAGCAGCCTATCTTCCTCCTGCAGAGAACGTTTCTTACTGGTGCTATCAGGGTTGCATCGACGACTATTACAGCAACCACAACGAGTGTGTGGCGAAATGCTATGGCGGCAGAACCAACCCACGTCCAAAAGCCAATCCATACCCGCAGCAGAAACAAAACTGCCAAAACAACAGCCAAGCCGAAACCATCAAAGGCTGCATGCCCGGCTGCTAAAAAAGTGGGGCCCAAAGTGAGTGGGCCCCGTAATTACCTGCATTTTCTGGTCATCGGGGCCGACTTCGTTGGCTCTGATAAAAAAGTCGTTCTTTCGCACTGTTTTATTATAGACATCACTTTGCCGCTAATTAAGCTCATGGATGAAAGTAACCTTGTCGACAGGGAGTCTTCATGAAGCTTCTTTCAGTACTGATTTTTTTGATGCCCCTCTTTTCCTTTGCCGGAGAAATTCCCGGCGGCACCTACAGACTGCAGGGAGTGACCTTTACAAACTGGACACAGTGGACTTGTGAAGGCACTCGCTGGAAGATGAAATCCACCAAACAACAAATCCAAAAGCAAACGCGGGATCTGAATGTTCGGGATTTAGGCTGGGCACTGACTGCTTCCGGCATTGATATTTTAAAACCGGCGACCACCGCCACAGGCTGCGCTTATCTGCACGGCACAGGCAAGTACGGCAATAGAAACTCTCACGTCATCATTCCTTACAATGACAGCAATCCATCCGCATGCATGAAAGACAACGGACAGATACTAACCCTGACGATGGGCCAAGAGATCAAATTGCCACTGGGGCCCTGCACACCTGCAAGCCTTATTCAGACAGGCACACTCAAATTTCGTTATGGCTATGACCTGGATTCCGAAGGAAACGTTATCTGGAACCCGCAGCCTATTGAGTTCGTAGCGCAATAAAAGTTCTGCGGGTCTTGAGTTGCTGCGACACCCTTATTGGGAGACTTTGCAATCCACAGGAGCCATCCCAGGGTGGCCATCGACGACAAGCTTAAAGTTGCTTTTGGACGTCACGTCCACCTTGCCCAGACAGATGGGTTTATTGTCGGTGGAGATGATTTCGTATCTTAGGACAAGCTCATTGGTGTCCAACACTCCGTAGTTTTTCTCGAAGGCCTCACCCGGTGCAAGGATCTTGTCATCCACAACACTCAGCGGGGCTCCGCCACTTGCACGAGTCAGAATCAAGTCCGCCATAAAACGCACATCCGTTGAATTCACAACCTTTGCCGTCATCGCCTGCGCAGCGCCGCCAAGAATCAATACAGAAAACATAGTTAGGAATTTCATCAGTACCCCCATTTACATTTTTAACACTGGCAACCCGGCAGAGATATTGGAAATTGGAGATTAGAGGATTTTTGCTTCGCAAAAATGGTAGGGGGCGAGGGACTTGAACCCCCGATCCCAGTGTTATGAGCACCGTGCTTTAACCAACTAAGCTAGCCCCCCACGATCTGGAATGAAGAGAGCCTATCAAACTAAAAAAGGCTTGGCAAAACCACAGTGCATTAGGGGTCTTAAATAACTTCATCCAGCTTCAGCTCGGGAAACGCTGATTTTAATTTTGCCAAGGTCTTCAGCTCCGGATTGGCACGCTCCGGGTCTTCAAGACGCTGATAAGCTGACAAGTGCGTAATTCCAAGCGCATCACACATCTGACGCTGGGTCAGATTTCTCTTTAGCCGGATCGAGCGGATTTTGCACGCCACAGCCACGGTCGGGGAAACCACCACGGCAACAAAATCTTTACCATTAAGGTTCTTCTGCGGCTCAGGGAAAAGCATCTGCGAATCCTCCGGCTCAGACAGATAAAGATCCAAAGCCTCCTGCAAATTGCAATAAAGCTCCTCTAGGGTATCCCCCTGCGACTGACAACCTTGAAGCTCAACCCCCTCAGCCCAGAAGCCTTTTTTTGAACTGCCGTGAATTCGGAAATGATATTTCATTACTTCGCCACCCTTTTAAGAAGCTTTTGCTCAAGACCCCGCTTGAGCTCCTTATGCATTGGAATCGTTTCCCGCTCGGAACCCTTTCCGACGACAACATGACTGCCTCGTTGGCGCAAAACAGTCCATCCGTCCTTTTCAAAAAGCTTGAGCATATCTTTTCCACTCAGAGGCATAACCGCCCCCGTGGACTCCATAATACCACTTTTAAGTGGTCAAATAAACAGCAAAGATCTTGTCTCATATAGAGCCAGGACCAATGCAAGAACAGGCCTCATTTCTGCTATAATGAAGGGAAAAGCCGGGAAATACGTCGTCCGACTCTCAAACATGGATAACTTCGGAGTAATAAAAAATAAGGTCCTAGAAAAAAAAGGGCCATCTAGGATTCTTTCGCAGCGACCTTCGGCCCCGCCTGGATGGCGGTATTCCAAGCCGATAGAGCCCGGATGGCGTGTCGCGGAGAAAGGAGCCTAGATGGCCCTTTTGTTTTCCCGCTTAAAGACCGTCAACAGCCTAGCTGTCGACGAAGGCCTTAAGTTTGTTGCTGCGAGAAGGATGACGAAGCTTTCTTAGAGCTTTCGCCTCGATCTGACGGATACGCTCACGGGTTACGTTGAAGTCCTGACCCACTTCTTCCAAAGTATGATCTGACTCTTCCCCGATACCGAAACGCATACGCAGGACTTTTTCTTCTCTTGGAGTCAAAGTCGACAGCACACGGCGGGTTTGTTCAGCAAGGTTCAGGTTCACAATCGCTTCTGCAGGATTGATAACCTTTTTGTCCTCGATAAAGTCGCCCAGGTGTGAATCTTCCTCTTCACCCACTGGAGTTTCCAAAGAGATAGGTTCTTTCGCGATTTTCAGAACTTTACGAACCTTATCAACTGGCATGTCCATTTTATCCGCGATCTCTTCCGGGGTCGGCTCACGGCCAAGTTCCTGGATCAGGTAACGGGATGTACGAACAAGTTTGTTGATGGTTTCGATCATGTGCACAGGGATACGGATCGTGCGCGCCTGATCGGCAATAGCACGAGTGATCGCCTGACGGATCCACCAAGTCGCATAAGTCGAGAATTTGTAACCACGACGGTATTCGAACTTATCAACGGCTTTCATCAAACCGATGTTACCTTCCTGGATCAGATCCAGGAATTGCAGACCACGGTTGGTGTACTTCTTCGCGATGGATACAACCAGACGAAGATTGGCTTCAACCAACTCGGATTTAGCGGCATCAGCTTCACGCTCACCTTTCCAGATGGCCGTGTAGGTTTCTTTCACCCAGTTGTGATTCATTTCAGTTTCTGAATCCAAACGGCTGATACGCTTTTCCGCTTCCTGAGCCTGCAATACGTAGGATTTGAACTTTTGATAGTTCAAACCAGTATCGCGGGTCATGCGGGTCAGTTCTTTTTCGTTCGCATCAATCAGTTTCATACGTTCAGCCATAGCTGCAACGTCTTTGGAGAATGTACGCTCCACACCGTCTTTGATACGACGACGAAGAGTTCCGATACGGTTCACCAGGTTTTTGAACTTGATCACAACGCGGTTGATGGTCTTACGGTTGAAGTTCACAGACTCGAAGTTCGCCATCAGCTTGTCATTCATGACAACAAGCTCTTTCATGGCAGCCTGACGAGCCGGAGTGTTTGTCTCTTCTTTACGAAGGGTCGCAAACAGCTTTTCCGCCGCTTTCTGATATTCAGTGACCTTGCCGATCAACTCGTGAATTTTATCGATGTATTCCTTTTCATCGTACTGAGTGTCCTCGTCCTCAAGGCCACGGAAGATCGATTTAACTTTGATACGGCCTTCATCAAGGCGCTTACCAAGCTGGATGATCTCGTAGGTACCCAGAGGGGACAAAAGGATCGCACGAACGATCTCGCGCTCCCCTTTTTCAATACGACGGGCAATTTCCACTTCCCCTTCACGGGTCAGCAGGGAAACACTTCCCATTTTGCGCAGGTAAAGGCGAACAGGGTCGTTACCCTTGACGTCTTCACTTTCGGCCAATTCTTCTTCATCAACTTCTTCGTCTTCAGAATCGACGTTTTCAAGGAAGGAGCCTTCGCCTTCCTCAGCTTTCGAACTTTCAGACAAGTCTGAAATTACTACACCACCGGCCTCAAGGCCCTGCATGAACGAGTCCAGCACGGATGGAGCGATAATTTCAGGGGGAAGGAGCTCATTGATCTCTTCGATCGTGAGTGCACCCTTCTCCTTTGCAAGCTTCAGGAATCTCTGGATTTCTTCTTTAATCAGAGCTTCCTGTTCCTGCAAAGAAAGAACCTTCACAGGCTCTTTCTCTTGTTTGTTTGGTAGGTTCGGTTTCATCAATACCCCGCCTTTTACCCTTTATTCAGAGAGATTCGGTTTCTCTGAATATTCATAATCTGTTCCAACTTATCCGAACTAGGTTCGTTTTTAAGATCACGTGCTAAGCGCTTTGCTTGTTCGCGCAGGAAATTTTCTTTTACGCGCTTAAAGCAATCGCGCAGGAGTTTCATT
Organism: Bdellovibrio bacteriovorus; assembly: GCF_002208115.1. Taxonomy (NCBI): domain Bacteria; kingdom Pseudomonadati; phylum Bdellovibrionota; class Bdellovibrionia; order Bdellovibrionales; family Pseudobdellovibrionaceae; genus Bdellovibrio; species Bdellovibrio bacteriovorus. The sequence goes on from NZ_CP020946.1 coordinate 3,570,234, forward strand.
TCTGCCTCTTCGTCGTACCCTGGGTCGCCCTCATTCGCTGGGCTCACTTGGAATAAATATTCAGGCTGATCGACGTAAGAGACAAGCAGACTGGTCAATTTATCAAATTTACTGAGATCTTGTCTATACACATCCGTGGCTTTTTCGAGGATCTTTTTCACTCCCTCATGGGCCACGCTCTCGAGCAGATTTTCATTCACAAATTGATCGAAATTGGCACGACTTTTGAGTACCAATCCCAACAGCATCAGCTCTGCTTTAGAGGCACCCTGCAGACTGATTTTGCCTCCCTCTACACCAGAGGACACGTCTTGCGGGGGTTTCTGGTTAGCCGAGCCCATATTCGGGTTTGGCTGCACCGTCCTAGTCATTGCCGGGCGATTTTGTGAATTTACAGGGCCGCTGCCCTGTATTCCCACAGCCTGACGCAACCAAGGAAGCCCTACGTTCATTTTCTGGGCCGCCTCTGCTAAATACAGGTCTCTTAAACGCAGATCCGGGATGGACTCAAACAGAGGTTTTAACTTATCCGCCAGCTTCACCTTTTCCGAGGCGTCACCGCGATAACCTTCCATCCAACGGGCCAAAATCATCACAAACAGGTCCGGAGCGCGATCCAGCTCGATTTTCAGAGCTTCCGATCCGTATTTCTTCACATAATCATCCGGGTCCATACCGTTTGGCAGCGTCAGCCCCTTCGGATACAGATCCGCCGCCAACAGGATCGGCAAACTGCGTTCAGCAGCTTCCATCCCGGCATTGTCCCCGTCAAACAGGGCCACCACGTTTTTGGTCATGCGCTTAAGCATTTTCCCGTGGTCCGGCGTCAGCGCGGTCCCCATCGTCGCCACGACATTGCGAATGCCGGCCTGGTACAGGGACACCAGATCCATATACCCCTCTACTATAAGGGCCAGATCGTCGCTGCGGATGTAACGGGCTGTCTGGGACAATCCGTACAACACCTTCCCCTTCACAAAGACCGGGGTCTCTGGAGAGTTCAGGTACTTGGGCTCATTTTCTTTTTTCTCTAAATAACGGCCCCCGAAGGCAATGGGCTCTCCCATCGCGGAAAGAATCGGGAACATCAAACGGTCACGGAAAATATCAAAGTGTCCGGACTTGTTGTTGCGGGCCTTCACCAGACGGGCTTCTTCCGCCAGCGCCATCGGCACATTTTTGCTAAGCAGGTATCGTTCCAGACCGTCCCATTCAGGCACGGCATAACCCACTCCGAAAGCTTCAATCACTTCCTGGGACAGGCCCCGGCTGGCGATGTATTTCTTCACCGGGTGGTCGTGTGGAACACGCTTAAGTTGCTCTGAAAAATAATCAGCCGCGAGCTTGTTTACTTTTAACAACAACTTCTTTTTGTCACTGGCCTGATCGCGCTGGGCATCTTCCTTATCCGGAGCCGGCATCGGGATGCTGGCACGTCCGGCAAGATATTCCACCGCCTCAGGGAAACTCATCCCCTGATAGTCGCGCAAAAACGAAAACAGGTTGCCACTCTTGTGACAACCGAAACAGTGATAGACCTGTTTGGTTTCGGAAACGGAGAAAGACGCCGTTTTTTCAGCGTGATCAGGAAACGGACAGCGGCCCATAAGGCCGCTACCACTAGGTTTCAACTGAGTGTACTGAGAGATGATGTCAACGAGGTTGTTGGCCTCTTGCACCTTCTCGATAAAGTCTTGTGAAAATCGCATGTATCTCCAACAAATTAGGAAAGCTTGGATTTAATAACTTCGCTCACTACTTTGTTGTCTGCGGCGCCGCCGGATTTCGCGATGACTTCTTTCATCACAGGACCCATGTCCTTCACGGATTTAGCACCCAATGCTGCAATTACTTCGGTAACAAGAGCTTCGATTTGTTCACGGCTCATCTGTGCTGGCAGATAAACTTCCAGTACTTTCAGTTCCGCGGTTTCCTGATCAACAAGATCTGTACGACCTGCTGTCTGGAATTGTTCGATGGATTCTTTGCGCTGCTTAACCAGCTTTTTGATCACGTTCATCACTTCATCAGAAGTGATTGGATCCGGTCTCATGTCGATTTCACGGTTTTTGATCGCAGCCTGGAGCATGCGAAGAGCTCCCAATTTTGCGGATTCTTTTGCGATCATGGCAGCTTTAACGTCAGCGGAGATTTTGTCTCTGATTTCCATAGTGCCTCCAAAAGGACTTACGAGAGGATTCGGTCATAAAACAGAGGCGACCAGTGGTCGCCTCTTGAAAAAACAATCTTTCAAAAAGGGAACTAGTCGTTCCAACCTTTTCTGGATTTTTTCACTGCGCGTTTACGAGCAGAGATAGACTTCTTTTTAAGTCTTACAGAAGGTTTTTCAAAGTGTTCGCGTTTTTTAACTTCAGAAAGAATACCCGCTTTTTCGCAGGACTTTTTGAATTTTCTGAACGCAGATTCAAAAGACTCACCGTCTTTGATCTTTACCATTGCCACGACAATCACCTTCCTTTCGATGTGGAATAAGAATTTGAGAGAAAGAGTGTATAACAAAGCAGCACAAAAGGGGCAAGTTCTGGGGTCCTGACGCGGTATATTATTCTCAAGTCGGTGCTTTTTTATTGAACAGGCCAAAATCGGATGGGACAAATGCAACAGAGGGGACCCTATGAAAGCACTTATCTATCTGATATCACTGTTGTTCGTCGGAACCAACCAAGCCTATGCCTGGGAAGCGTTCTATGTCCTTAAGCCCGATGAACTGCGCTTTTCCAAGGCAAAGAGCTCTTGGTCACAGGAAGCAACACCCACAGACTGCCGCGCGCGCCTGAAAGAAATCGCCTGCATTGTGAATCCGATTCAGGATCCAAAAGAATCCCGTCGCTGCCAACCCGGCAGTGAAGCCATGGCTCCGGCGTTGGAACGTATCTATGATGTGATCCCCGCAAAGCTTCAACAGACCTTTTGCACTATGAAGGTGATCTTTATCGAAAACGACACCGAGGTTTTGGGCTATGCCGGCGTTCTTGCCTGGGACTCCAACAGCCAGCCGCAGGGTTCTTTCATGGGACTTCGCAGAGCTTTGCTTGAGCAAAACTACGACGCCACTTCCGTGATCGGGTGGAAGGAACAAAAGGCTTTTGGACTGACACCGCCGCCGTTTGTGCATCTGCCGGAAGGCCCACGATCCAGCATTGTACTGCCGAATTCCCTGTCGGCTTTGCACTATGTGATCGTTCATGAAATCGGACACATTCTGGATTTTTCCAACAAAGCCAATGACTTTATCTGTCCGGCCGGGGAAGCCTGCGCTCCGGTCAACAACCCGGATGATTTTTTAAAAATGATCCCCGCGCCAAATTCCTGGACCGCTCTTAGCTGGCAGTCGCCCATGAAACCCAAGGACCTCCAGACGTTTCCACTGTGGTCAAAGCTCTGCTTTTATGACTGCAAAGAACAGCTGAGTGTGGCCGACATGGAAGACTTCTATCGCCAGCTGGCGCCCACAGACTTTATCAGCACCTATGCGGCGGTCAGCCCCTGGGAAGACTTTGCCGAAAGCCTGACCTTCCATGTGATGGCCCAGCATGAGGATTTTGAATATCAGATTCAAACTCCGTTTGCGTCCTATGACCTTAAGAAGAAGTGGGACGGCCTGGGAATCAAAAAAATCTGGATGCAGGATTTCCTGAACCGCGATCTGAAATACCCAACACCTTTGAAATAGTCTAAATTGGGGGAACAACAACAGGAGTTCCCCTTTATGATGGAAATGCTAGCGAATCCGCAAATCTGGATCGCCTTCTTTACTTTGTTTGCCCTTGAACTGGTTCTGGGCATCGACAACGTTATCTTTATCTCAATCCTTGCCGGTAAACTTCCGAAGGAACAACAGGACAAAGCCCGCATCGCCGGTCTAAGCCTTGCCGTGATCACACGCGTGATTCTGCTGTTCTCTTTGTCCTGGATCATCGGTCTGACGGCACCGCTGTTTACAGTCTTCGGCCAGGAAATCTCCGGCCGTGATTTGATTCTGCTTCTGGGGGGTCTGTTCCTGATTGTGAAATCCACCATGGAGATCAATCACAAACTTGAGGGCGTGGAAGGCTCCCAGTCCAACCCGGTGGCGCATTCCTTTAATGCAGTGATCGTGCAAATCCTGCTTTTGGACATCGTTTTCTCTCTGGATTCCGTTATCACCGCAGTTGGTATGGTGAATGAGATTTCCGTGATGATCGCGGCGGTAGTACTGTCAGCGGCCGTGATGATCGTGTCGGCAAAATCCATCAGCAACTTTGTGGATTCTCATCCATCCCTGAAAATTCTGGCGTTGAGTTTCCTGCTGATGATCGGCTTCACTTTGATCGTGGAAGCTTTGGAAGTTCACATTCCAAAAGGTTATGTTTACTTCGCAATGGCGTTCTCGGTCGGCGTTGAAATGCTGAACATCCGCATGCGCAGAAAGAAACCGGCAGAGCCTGTGAAACTGCGTGAAAGAATCGCCGAGGAAACAAAATAGTGAGCCACCCTTCCCACGACGAAAAATGGATGCGCAAAGCCCTGGCGCTGGCCCGAAAAGCGGCCGAGCGTGAAGAAGTGCCTGTGGCCGCCATCGTTGTGGGACCGGAAGGGATGATCTCTTATGCGATCAACACCCGCGAACGTCAGCAGTCCCCCTTGGGACACGCCGAGCTTTTGGCTTTACACAAAGCCTCGCAAAAGCGCGGCAGTTGGCGTTTAAGTGATTGTACGTTGTATGTGACCCTGGAACCTTGTGTGATGTGTGCCGGCGCCATTCAGCAATCGCGCATCTCCCGCGTGGTTTATGGCGCCAAAGACGCCAAAGCCGGCGCGGTGGAAAGCCTTTATCATGTCCTGAAAGACCCGCGCCTGAATCATCAGGTCGAAGTCAGCTCTGGCATTCTTGAACACCAATGCAGCGAGCTTTTGCAGGATTTTTTCAAAGGCCGCCGCGACGAAAAGAAATCCGAAAAAGCCCAGAAGGTATTCCGCGATCGCGCCAGCGTCGTGGTTTTGCACGAAGGTAAAGTCCTGGGTTTCCATGCAGTGGATCCCACAGCCCAAATTCCTTATTTCTTCCTTCCCGGTGGAGCGGTTGAAGCAGGCGAAACGGCTGCTGCCACTGCGGCACGCGAGTGTCTGGAAGAAACCGGCTACAAGATCCGCATCCTGGAAGATTCCGCCTTTGAACGCGTCTATGACTTTCCTTGGGACGGCAAAGTACACGCCTGCCGGACGGTGTTTTACGTCGGAGTTTTGGATCAAGAATGGGTCCCGCCAGGCAAAATTGAAGATGCCTCTTATCACAAGGGTGTGGACTGGCTGCCAGCCAAAGACGCCGCCAAAGTGTTTGGCTACAGCAAAGACATCCTCTGGGCCGTGCAAAAACTACTCAAAACCGCCCAAAAGCAAGCAGCCAGAACTGCCAAAAAACCTTAGGAAAGATAGAGGTTTACAGACCTCTCCCTGACCTGTAGAAGTTCCGTCACATGACGACGACTAAATTTACTGACCTTCCTTTGATTGCCCCTCTTCAATTTTCACTTAAAGAAGCAGGATACGAAACTCCAACCCCAATTCAGTTGGCAGCGATCCCTGTTATTCTTGAAGGGCACGATCTGCTGGGCATCGCCCAGACCGGCACCGGAAAAACCGCAGCGTTTTCTTTGCCGATTCTGCAGAACCTTTCCAAACACACGCGCAAGATCGAACCAAAATCCCCGCGCTGTCTGATTCTGACTCCGACCCGCGAGCTGGCCATTCAGATTCACGAAAACATCGAGGCTTACAGCAAACACCTGAACATGAAACACGCCGTGATCTTCGGCGGTGTGGGACAAAACCCGCAGGTGCGCGCCCTTCAGGGTGGCGTGGACATTCTGGTGGCAACGCCGGGTCGTCTGATGGATCTGCACGGACAAAAGCATCTGAAACTGGATCGCGTGGAAATCTTCGTGCTGGACGAAGCCGACCGCATGCTGGACATGGGTTTCATGCAGGACATTAAAAAAATCCTGCCTCTGCTTCCGCAAAAACGTCACAACCTGTTCTTCTCGGCGACTATGCCGCACGAAATTCAAACTCTGGCCAACCGTATTCTGGTGAATCCGAAGAAAGTGGAAGTGACTCCGGTGTCTTCAACTGCTGAGAAAGTTGAGCAGCATGTGATGTACGTCGACAAGCCTCAGAAGCTTGATTTGCTGTTGCATGTCCTGAAAGATGAAGCGCTCTCCAAGGTGCTGGTGTTCGTGCAGATGAAGTACGGCGCCAATCGCGTCGTGGACCGCCTGACAAAAGCAGGCATCCCTGCTGCCGGAATTCACGGTGACAAATCCCAGAACCAGCGTCAGCGTGCGCTGGAGGAATTCAAGAACGGTGATGTGCGTGTGCTGGTGGCAACCGACATCGCAGCCCGTGGCATTGACATCGACGGTATCACTCACGTGATCAACCTGGAACTTCCGCACATTCCAGAATCTTATGTTCACCGCATCGGCAGAACGGCACGCGCAGGCGCTACCGGTGTTTCGATTTCTTTCTGCACGGCTGAAGAAAGATCCTTCCTTTATGCGATTGAAAAAACCACTCGCACCAAGGTTAACGTCATCGAAGATCATCCGTTCCATTCCACTGAAATTGCCAATGCTCCGGTGATGACTGTTGGTAAAGCCAAAGCCATCCTAGAAGGCCAGCGCCTGCAGAATAAGGCTAAAAACCGTGGCGGCGGCCAACGTCGTCAAGGTGGTGGTGCGCCTCAAGGCGGCCAGGGTGGCGGAAAGAAAGCCGGTGGTGGGAAACCTGCTCATGGCGGCAACAAGCCAGCTCACGGCGGCGGCAAACCGCACGCGAAGTCCGAGCACAAATCTGAAGGAGCAGCTTCTCACAAAGCTCACTCAAAACCTGCGCACGCAAAACCGGCTCACAAACCCGCTCACAAAAGTGAAGGCAAGTCTGCTGGTAAAAGCGAGCACGCACCAAAGAAGCGCAGCTTCTGGAGCCGTCTGCGCAACAAAGACTAAGTTTTAGTTTTTAAGTCAAAGACCCAGAATATTTTCCGAAGGTTTCACCAGGGGGCCCTTACAGGCCTCCAGAAACTTCTTCACCAAAGGCTCTGACGACAGGAATCTTTCTTCCTCGTCGATATGAAACTCCGGGTGCCACTGAACACCCACAAAGAAGCCGTCTTGAGTGGAACTAAACGCCTCCACCAGACCGTCTTCAGAGGTCGCTTCGACTCGCAGCCCATTCCCCAGTTTTTTCACGCCCTGATGATGGATCGAAACAATCTCTCCGCCCGCCGTGTACATCTGCTGAAGCATTCCGCCCGGAGTGATTTCCACCCGGTGCGTGAGCTTTTCATAAAGCTCAGACTTAAAGTGCGCCAGATTGCTGGGAAGCTGGGTTGGCAGATCCTGGAATAAGGTTCCGCCCTTAAAGACATTCATCAACTGAAAGCCACGACAGATGCCTAACACCGGCTTATTGCGGGTGGCGAAGGCCTTCAGCAATTTCAGTTCATAGCGATCACGAATCGGATCGGTCTTGTGATTGGCCATGACTTCAATGGGTTCTTCACCATACAGGATCGGACAGATATCAACCCCGCCCTGAAGGACCAAACCATCCAGAATTTCTGCGTACTGGTGAACATTCAGATCGTCTTTTTCCAGCAGGCCGGATGATTCTAAAGACGGAACCATAAAGACCAGGCCGCCGTGTTTGGCGATCAGGTGTGCCAGATTCTGCTCAAGGTACTGGATTGATTTGCTTTTGATCTCAAAGCCGTCCGGCGTTTTATAAAGCAGACGAGGAGAAAGACCAATCAGCAAGGGTTTTGCTGCGTCCATACATTAAGTGTGGACCCATAAAACCCCTGGTGCAAGCCTCTTTGTGAAATTTCGGGGAACTATTCCTGAGCTTCCAGGCGATAGCCCAACGAAGGAACCGCCACGATGCGGCCGTTGAATTTATGAATTTTACGTTTCAGATAGTTGATCTGTGAATCCACATTTCGGGACGTCACTTCGGTGTCGCCCCAAATTTCTGAAAGACATTTTTCACGCGTGACCAGGTTGTTTTTCCCCGCCACCAGAAGCTTCAGAATATCAAACTGCTTTGGTGTCAGATTCACTTCTTCACCATCGACAAACACCTGACGGGAAAGAAGGTTCATCTTCAAATTCGCCGCATTCAGTTCTGAAGCCGCTTCCGGCTCTTTTTCAGAAAGGCGAGCTTTGATTCGCAAAATCAGCTCTTTCACATGGAAAGGCTTGGAAATGAAATCATCCGCGCCGGTTTCAAACGCCTTGATTCTTTCATCAATCGTCGCCGCACCGGACACGAAGATGATCGGTGTATTTTTCGTGGAATCGCTTTCACGAACCATACGACACACATCCACACCCATCACACCCGGCATTTTATAATCCAAAAGGATCAGATCCGGACGCTTTTCATTGATCAGGCGAAACGCCGAGGTGCTGTCTGAAGTGTAAGAACACTCATACGTGGAGCTGAGAATCTCTGCCAGGAGCTTACAGCTTTCTTCATAGTCATCTACAATCACGATTTTTTTTGCAGCCAAGTCCGTTCCCCTTAAAGGAGTGGAAGTCGTAAACATATTCATATTTAAAAGCATGAGCCCAACAAATGTAAAGTGCAAGCTGCACAGGGTCCAGTTTTACATGCCTTTAAACTTGATCTTCTTCGCTTCCAGAATCTTCTTCAATTGGTCTCTTTTGTCACCCTGGATTTCGATCATCCCGGCTTTGTCGCCCAGGATGTGGGTTCCACCGACGCCACATTTGGCTTTGAATTCTTTGGCCAAAGTCTTTAAGTACTCTTCATTACGAGGGAATCCATCAAGAACCGTGACCGTCTTTCCACCCCGTCCCCCTTTTTCCAGGCGGAACACAACGGTGAACTGGCCCTCCTGCACCGTGTCCTCAGGACGACAGCGGCATTCGGATTTTAATTCCTTACAATTCGGACATGTTACGTTGTCACGGGGATCAGTACTAAAAACTAAGCGAGTATTTTTCACGAACCTGAGCTCTCTTGATTGGATGGATTAGGGCTGGGCTCTTCACCCAACTTGTGCTGAGTATACTCTTTTCCATCGAATCTAAAAAGCTGCGGAGTTTCATCCATCACGGTCGCGATATTCACCGGGCGTTTCCAAAGCTTGAAAACGTTTTTCAGGGTTTCGCTCATGAAATCCGGCTGCATGTCGATGCCTTCATGCAGATGGGTCAAAAGCAGCTCCCCGCGGTTTTCAAAGTTTGCGTCCTCAATGCGAATGATCGGCTGACCGAAGTTCGTCATATGGAACAGCAATTGGGCTTTGATCGCCTTGAAGTCCTTGGTGTCGACCTCGAACTTCTGGGTTTTCTTATTGAACTTGTACACAAACATTTTGTTGCGCACACAGAAGTCTTCCGTCAGGAACTGATCAATGAACGTCACGTCATTGCAGACTTTTCTGACCTCGAAGATCTTGTCGCGACCCAGGCCCAACTTCCTGTCCCAGTGCTTGCGCTCACGCACGTCATCGCATTCTTCCCATTCACGACCGAACTGACCCTTGTTCCAGCGCTCCTCAATATCGCGCATCAGTTCGATGCCGACCTTGTACGGATTATACCCGTTTGGAGCCATCGCCATCGTGCCGGCATGGTGATCGGCAAAGTCGATGATTTCAGAGTCATTCAGAATCTTGGTCGTCATCAGTTTCGAGTGCCAGTAAGACGCCCAGCCTTCATTCATGGTTTTCGTCATACCCTGAGGCGAGAAGTAATAAGCCTCATCCCGGATGATCGAAAGCACATCCTGCTGCCAGTCCGTCAGCGGCGCATAGTGAATGAAGAAATTAAGAACGTCTTTTTCAGGTTCCGCCGGGAAGCGCTGAGCTTTGGCCTGCGCCTCGGCTTCCGCTTTCTGTCGCTGCTCTTCAACAAAAGAAGGCGGATTGATATAGTCCCGCATGTAGGAACGATCCACGCGCAGCAGATAGTTTGGTTCCTGCGCCGGTGGCGGATTCTGCGGCTTTACCACAGACTTTTCCACATAAGGGCTGTAACGGTCGATCAGGTTTTCCAGAGACAAACACACGTCGATGAAGTTTTCCACCACATCCTGACCATGACGGTCCATGTAGCGGCGGATGCGCGTGGCATGATTCGCCATCTGATCCATCATTTTGCGGTTGGTCTTGGAAAACCAGATGTTGTTCTTAAAGAAATCACAGTGACCGTACACGTGCGCCATCACCAGTTTCTGGTCCATCATGGCGTTACCTTCCATCAGGTACGCATAGCACGGGTCGGTGTTGATCACCATTTCATAGATTTTGGAAAGGCCGTATTCATAGCTCTTGGAAAGGTGCTCATACTCCATCCCGAACTTCCAGTGCGGATAGCGCACCGGGAATCCACCGTAAGCGGCGAACTGGTTGATTTGATCATAGGTGATCAGCTCAAAGATCGTCTCAAAGAAATCAAGGCCTGCGTCTTTCGCGATCTGGCAGATTCTTTTTCTTTCGGCTTCAAGTTCGGGTGTCAGATTAGCCATAATCACTCCGTGCTACTTCAGTTACGCGACTGACGTCGCTGCACTCTGTCCGCCTAGCGGCCTTTACCAAGGAAGTCTTTGATTGAATCCAGGATCTTGTCGCGGTTTTCGATCTGACTCAAAGTCAGTCGTTCGTCCTCGCCAAATTCCTTTTGCAGATCCTTCAGGAACTGCCCGCTGCCGTATTTACTTTCCACCTGGCCATAACTGAACACGTTACAGTTCGGCAGGAAGAATTCCTGCAGCATCTTAACACATAGACGCGTATCCTCGCCCGACCAATTATCGCCATCAGAAAAATGGAACGGATAAATGTTCCACTCATTCGTGGGATAGTCTGTCTGGATGATTTCCTGGCACAGCTTATAGGCCGAGCTGATCAGGGTTCCGCCCGATTCACTGGTGCGGAAGAACGTGTCTTCATCCACCTCTTTGGCAGAGGCGTCGTGAATAATGAATCTGGTTTCCAGGCCCTTATAGTGTTTGCGCAGCCACGTGTTGATCCAGAAACTTTCCAGACGGACAATTTCCTTCTGCTCATCACCCATGGAACCCGACACGTCCATCATATAGATGACCACGGCCTGGGTTTGCGGCTGCTGCACTTTTTTAAAGGACTTGTACTGCATATCCCGGCGGATCGGCAGCACCAGCGGATCTTCAGAATTGTAAGTTCCCGATCCCACCATGCGCTTCAAAGCGCGTTTGTAAGAGGATTTAAAGTGGCGCAAGCCTTCCGGTCCGACCGGAGCCAGGCCCGTGAACTTCGTCTTCAGGGATTCGATGTTCTTAGCACCCTTGGGTTGAATCAGCGGCAGTTCCAGTTTTTCACCCAGAATGTCCGCCAGTTCGTCCATCGACATTTCGACTTCAACCAGATGTTCACCCGGAGCTTCTCCGGCCTGACCCTGTCCGCCTTCACCCGGATCGCCAACGTCCTGACCCGGCTGCCCTTCGCCCTGACCGACCCCGCCCTGTTGTTTGGGACCGTACCGGAAGTTGGGAATATCGATGCGCGGAAGCGGAATCTTCACGAATTCATCTTCGCGCTTCCCGATCATTTCGCCCTGAGAGACGTACTTGCGCAGATCCTCTTTGACCTTGCCTTTAACGATCTCTCTGAATCTGTTATGGTCTTCGCGTATCGACATTATTTATTCTTTACGTCCCCTCGGGCGAAGATACTTGCCACGTAATGCAACACATCCGTAGCAGAGATTTCATCGTACCCGAAGTCCTTGATGAGACGGGTTTTAACAATATCAATCTTCTCTTGAGTGTCCTTGTCAGCAACATTGCTTACCAAAGTGGTCAGCTTGATGCTGTCTTTCTGATCCTCGAAGAGCTTCAACTCGATGGCTTTGTGCAGGCGTTCGTTCATTTTGTAATTGAACTTCTTGCCTTCCAAAGCCAGGGCCCCGATGTAGTTCATGATCTCGCGGCGGAAATCATCCTTACGGGACTCCGGAATTTCGATCTTCTCTTCGATAGATCGCATCAGACGCTCATCCGGTTCCTCGTCGTTACCGGTGAACTGATTGCGAACTCGCTCTCTTTGCGTATAGGCTTTGACGTTATCTATATAGTTGGCACACAGGCGCTGCATCGCACTTTCATCAGCACTGATTGCTCTTTGCACTTCAGCTTTGATGATTTCTTCGTATTCCTGCATGACCACACCCAGAAGTTCCTTAAACTCAGTCTTCAGCTCTTCGTTGGCGATCAACGAGTGGCTTTTCAGTCCCGATTCAAGCTCTTTAAACACCATGAACGGATTCACAGATCCTTTGTTGGACTGCTGAGCCGCCACCAGGGCGTTGGAAAGTTTGTCCTGGATGTAACGAGCAGAAATCCCCTCAAGACCCTCGCGCAAAGTTTCTTTACGAAGCTCGCGCACGTTGTCTTCGGTATAGTTCGGCAGGGTTTTACCGTTGTACAGCTTCAGCTTCTGTAAACGGGTCAGGTTGGCTTTCTTCGGCTTTTCCAGACGGGTCAGAATTGCCCACATTGCGGCCATTTCAACCGTGTGCGGAGCAATACTGATTCCACGCACTTTCTGGGAATTGAAGTCGCGTTTATAGATGTTGATTTCATCTCTCCAGCGCGTGATGTACGGAATGTCGATCTTCACGGTACGGTCACGAAGAGCTTCCATGAATTCATTGTCCTGCAGACGACGGTATTCCGGCTCATTCGTGTGCCCGATGATCACTTCATCGATATGGGTCTGGGCAAATTTCTTAGGTTTCACCCGGTGCTCTTGCGAAGCCCCCAACAAATCGTACAAGAAAGCCACATCCAGCTTCAGAACCTCGACGAATTCAATCATCCCGCGATTGGCGACGTTGAACTCCCCGTCAAAGTTAAAGGCGCGCGGATCAGAATCAGATCCGTATTCGGCAATCTTACGATAGTTGATGTCCCCCGTCAGCTCGGTAGAGTCCTGATTCTTTTCATCTTTCGGCTGGAAGGTACCAATACCCACACGGTCCGCTTCAGAGATAAATAATCTTTTCACGCGCACGTGCGACAGAACCTGCATCAGGTTGCCGTCGTATCTTTCCATCAAAGCTTTAAAGATAAAGCGTGAAGGCGGGCTCAGTTCACCATCTACATGCACACGGAAGCTGCCTTCCTGGCCTTTGTTGATGGAATCATAAACCGTCGAACGAAGTTCTTCCGGAATCAGCAGCAAAGGTTCTTCATTCATTGGGGAATGGAAGACCTTCACACCTTTACCCAGCAGACCGTCAAGTTCCAACTTTTCATCGATCCACTCAAAGGTGTACACCGCACCCTGCTTGGTGTGGGAGTAGCGCTCCAATCCTTTTTTCAGCATACGACAGATCGTGGATTTCGCACTTCCGACCGGGCCGTGCAGCAGAATCACACGTTTCTCAGTTCCGTAACCCAGGGCCGCTGCTTTCAGGACATTCACCAATTTCATCAACTGCACATCAAGGCCGAAGACCGCGTCTTTGCCGTTGTTGTGAACGTCGTCGAAGAACTTGTAGCGAATGACTTCTTTTTTGAAATCGATATACGTTTCAGTGCCTTCCTCAACGATCATGTCATACATGCGCTGATAGGCGTTTCGCGTGATTTTGGGATTTTGTTTTACCAGGTCGAGATATTCCTCGAAGGTGCCACTCCAATGCTCTTTGGCATGAGTGCTTGAGTTTTGCCAGTTGGCGACCAGTGAATGCAGATCAAACTTAGAGGCCATATTCTCTCCCCAAGGTGATTGGTGACACACCTACTCTGTTAGAGTATGCCTCATTACTAGACGGTTAACGAGTTTTTTAATTTAGTTGTATTGCTTTGAACCCTTGCGGTTGTCTCAAGGTGAAAAGCTCTGGTTTAAACTGGACCTCAGTCTTGGGTGCTTCGAAGAGCCACTGCATTTCAAATTGCGGGGCCGTAATTACGACTTTCTTTTGCCCTTCTTTTCGATCCAGCCATTCGACGCGTGTTTGTTTGGCAATATTCTCACATTGATAAATCAACCCTGCGGGATCCAATCCACATTTCCAGCCGGGGCCCCGGACCGGTTCATCAAAGGCGATATTGGCCAGATTCATCGGATGCAGTGGCATGCCAATCACATTGGCGAACGCCCGTTCGGTGTTGCGCCCATAGAAAAACGTCTTCTGAGGATAAACCGCATAAGAGATCTGTGTCGGGCTCATCACAACACTCGCCACTTGAAACCCCAGCAAAGCCGTGATTTCAAAACGGGCTCTTTCATTTTTGATCGCAAAGATATCTATATTTAATGACTGGGTCTTATTTTCCTTCTGATTTTTGATCAGGGCCTTGGTTTCCCACTGCGCTTTCTGAAACGCACCCTCTTTCACTGTCTTGGTGACACAGCCGGAAAGGAAAAGGGTTAGTACGAACATGAAAAAATAATTGAACCTGTTCATCATTGCCTTAGCATAGAGAAATGAATTCCCTTAAACAAGCCTTGATTCAATTAAAAGCGGACTGGAAAAACAGCCTCTTTTTGGGCTGTACAGCCACCCTGTTCGTTCTGGCGGTGCGCTTTACTCCTTATATTAGTGCATTGCTGATTTCCTTTGGACTGCTATTTTTGCAGGAAGTGACCAATCGTTACCTGACATTGAAGTCCTGGCCGCGGGATCTGGGTTTTCTGAAGGAAAATACTTTGTCCTTTGTTATCTGTTCTTTGATTCTGCTGCCGACAAGCACGCTTCTGGGCTCCGCCATCGGAGTTCTGGAAAGCCCGCAGGATTTCCTGCACACCATTCCGATGTCCTGGGGTCTTTTGATTCTGGCGGTGTATTTCTATCTGGTGCTGACCCATGCCCTGCGCATGACCATCGAAGACGGAACCGCTCTTGCAAAAGCGGTGGATATTGCCGCCCTGGCCTCGCTGAAAAACTTCCGCGAGTATTTCATCATCGCTTTTTATATGGCGCTGGCGGTTTTGATTTCAGGAATTTTGTGGGGCGCAGGCTTCATCGTGACTTTGCCAGTGATCTTCTTTGCCGCCCACTATTCTTTCCTGGCGACGAAAGAACGCGGACTGCTGCAGGAAAAGAAAACCGAACCGGCTTCTTAACCCGGAAAAAGAAAAAGCCCGCAGTTTGCGGGCTTTTTTATTTTAATTCTAAATCCAGGATCTATTTTTCAGAAGCGTGTTCCGCCACCGGCTTTTCAACGGAAGCTGGCAGACGAGGCGTGCCGTTCAGTTCCTGCTTTTCGATCGCCGTGATCTTGCTGCGGATTTCCTGAACTTTTTTAGGCTCAGTTTCAAGGTCCGCGGCTTTCTTATACATCTTCTTGGCTTTATCCACCATCGAGTGCTTATAGTAGGCATCACCCAGGTGCTCAGCAATAATGCTCACCGTGGACTGATGTTTGTAAGCCGCTTCCAGGAACTTGATGGATTCAGCGAACTTGTTTTGTTTGTACAAAATCCAGCCCAGAGTATCCAGCACATAACCATCCGTCGGCTCAAGCTCCAGCGCACGACGCGCCAGTTTTTCCGCCTCCGGAAGTTTCACTCCCATTTCAGCCCAGGTGAAGGCCAGATAGTTCAGGCCTTGCACGTGGTTTGGATCCAGCTCCAGAACTTTTTGCATTTCCGTCACAACCACATCTTTGTTGCCCATACGGTCGTTGATCGTGCCGTAATAGAAACGAAGCTGAGCGTTTTCCGGGAACTTTTTCAAACCCTGCTCCAAAGTGGCAGAGGCATTTTTGTAATCACCTTTTTCATCCAGCAAGGAAGCATACATCGCGAAGATCTGAGGCTGATCCTGGCGTGCTTTCAAACCAGCGGCCGCCACTTCCAAACCTTCATTCAGTCGGCCCAAACCTTTCAACAGGTAAGCGGCATGAACCACGGCCTCACCATAGTAAGTGCTGGTCGCCGGGATCTTCGTGTATTCTTTCACGGCTTTTTCATGCTGACGGGTTTCTTCGTAAACCGCGGCCAGATAGAAGCGAACCTTGTCTGACTCTGGCGCATCTTTCAGAATTTCTTCCAGCTTTGCCACCGCCGTGTCGTAACGTTTCTGCTCAATCAGAATCAACGCCATTTTCATGCGAACATTCAGTGGCTCGTCGGAGTCCTGCTCCATCACTTCCAGTTGTTCATAGGCGTTTTCATAGTCACCGCGCTCTATATAGATCTGCGCCAGGACTTCAGCCACACGCGGGCTTGGGGAATTTTCTTTCTGGAAAGCGCGATACAAAGACACGGCTTTGTCTTCAGATTTCTGCTTGGAATAAAGCACACCCAAAGAAAGTACGGCATCGGCAAAATCAGGTTTCAGATCCAAAGCCTTCTTGAAGGAAGTCTCTGCCGCCTTTTGGAATTTGGTTTCAGACTGTTCCAGACGCACGCGTCCGATATAGTAGTGAGCCAGGTAAGGCGTGTTGTATTCAGGATTCTTCAGCAAAGACTCAAAGTACTTCACGGCTTTGTCGGACTGTTTCTGCTCGGAATACAAAGCACCGATGTAAAGCGGAGCCTCGGTATTGTCCGGCTGAAGCTTCATCACGGTGTTGTATTGTTCCATCGCCTTTGGATAAAGCTTCAAAGAAGAATACAAACCACCCAGCAACAGGTGACCGTCCACGTTCTTTGGATCTTTCGCCACCGCTTCTTCAGCCTGGGCCAAAGATTCAGTGATCATGCCCTGCTTCAGAAACTCTGCCGCCAGACGCATGTTCACGGCCGGGGAATTGGTATCATAAATAAGAACCATCTTGAAGGCTTCAACCGCTTTCTGGGAATTGCCTTCCAAAGCGTACGCCTCACCCATCGCGAAGTAATAATCGGCCTGAGTGCGCATATAAAGTGGATCCAAGGAGGCCGCACCGTTGTCTTCCGGAGAGACCACCGCCGGAGCAAAGGACGCAGGAGCGCGATTTCTATCGTTGAATGATGCCTCGTAGTAAGGGGCTTTGTCGTCAGACTCATTTGACGTGAAGGTCGCGCAAGCCGTGAGGGTCATCAGGAAAGGAACGATGATTGCGGTCCTAGTGTATGGAAACATGAAATCTCCTTAGTCACTAGGCTGATCGGCTTCTTATGAGAATTGCTTGATGCGGCTTGAGCACCCTTTCAGCAAACGCGACCAAGGGCGCGGCTGATAAAGTGCCTAGTTATGAGACACGCTCAGAAGGACACCCAGATCGTCTCCCTCATAAAGAGGCTGGGCTTCCAGAGGTCGGTCCTCGTCATCGAGCGAAGCTGTTTCGATTTTCTGATTTGGACCGGACGACCACACCAGGATCTTGATCTTGCCAGCGGCATCCGCTGCAGAAAGGATGCGATAACGATAAGGCTGACCCCAAGGGTCTGTGCCCATGGTCCCCGTGCTGCGCAGGTTTTCAGCACTCAAAGCGGACTTATCCTCTGAAACCGAAGCTGGCAGCCTGCCTCCGGCCTTGTCTTCCGACACTGTATTTTTTGATGCTTCGCGGTAAATTTGTACAACTTGGTACCCAACGACCTCTGCTTTTTGGCGGGCTGTCTCACTTCTAGAGTCCTGAATCTGACGATTCCAGGGGGTCGCAATGATGGCTGTAGAGAAGCCTACGAGGCCCAGCAGGGCCAACACACCAGAGGACTTAAACTCTTGTTTTTGCTCATTTTTCATTAATTATCCGCCCAAGATTGAAGGTCGTCCTTAAACATTTCGGCGGGCTTTGGAAAAAACTTTAGACAAAGGTCTGTAAAATTCGAAAAAACGAATGGCTATTTGCAGAAAAAATAACGCCTAGAGTCTTTTCTTTTGATTTTAGGACCCCTTGACAAGGGGTGGCGGCAGGGATAGGTTGCGCCCATCTGCAAGGGGACGCCGAATCATAAGGCACCGTTAACCCCTTGGGACTTTGGGGAAATTTCAAATTGGGAGGCACTTTTGATCAACCAAAACGAAACAATGACATCGAAGCCAAATTCTAAAGTTAAAATCATCAAGCGCTATCAGAACCGCAAACTCTACGACACTCAACAAAGCTGCTATGTGACTTTGGACGATATCGCTAAGATGATCCGCACTAACGAAGAAGTGATGGTTATCGACAACAAGTCTAAAAATGACATCACTGCTGCGACTCTGACTCAGATCATCTTCGAAGCTGAAAAGAAAGCATCTCAGTACGCTCCTCTTTTCACACTGCGTGAGATCATCCAGAACGGTAACGGCAGCATCTCTGGTTACTTGGCTAAACTTGGCGCGTTCCCTCAGGACTACATGACCAAGCAACAAGTGAACACAGTTGTTGAAAACGCTTCTACTGACAGCGTTAAACAAAACTTGGAAAACCGCGTTGCAACTGCAGCGACTCGCTACAACACAGACACTACTGCTAAAGTAGCTGCTGAAAAAGCGACTGTACTTCCAGGTCTTCAACAAGACGACGAAACTCCAAACCTGCCAGGCACTTCTTTGTTGAACAACTAAGAAGACCTTTCAGCAAGGGTTTCTAAAGAAGGCTCCGCAATGCGGGGCCTTTTTTTTATTCAATTTCCGCTATTTCAAGGATCTCCAGATCACGAACTTCTTTTGACCGGCTTTGATTTCCACGTCGCGAGAATCAAGACCCTCCCCGGTGGATGTATTGCTGTAGTCCACACCTTCCAAGCGGAACTTGTAGGTGCCCGCGCGCAACGGCACACGGATAATTTGAATTGTCTGAGGCAGGAATGACCACTGACGCACATCCGCGCGATCCGCCATCAACAATGCGATGTAAGCCAAATCCCCCAAAGCCTGATTCTGCTGACGAATTTGATCGGACAAAACCGCCTTGGTCGCAACCCCCGCCACCCTTTTCGCAAAAAGAATTCCATAATCCTCTTCCAGAGTTTTGATGGCGGCGGCCTGCACATCATAAACTTCACGGCTCAGGAATGGCTCTGAATCAGAAGACAAATACAACCGCGCCCGCTGAGTTTCACTGCGCACCGGCACCAGCGTCGGCAAAGTATGACCATTGTTTTTACCCGCAGACTTTCGCGGCCCCCAACCCTGCTGATAAATAATCACCAGTTCCCCGTTTGCGCGGTCATACCAGCGGTCGGATTCCACAACGTCAGGGAATTTCTTTTTCCAATCCTTGTAACTGTCCATGCGACGGGCCAGCTTCGCTGAACGAATCAGGTCCTCGCGGATCGTGGAAATGGAGGGGTCAATTTTGTAGGCCTCCGCATAGGCGATGTAAGCATCGTCGTAACTGCGGCTGGCTTCCCAGATCACGGCCGAAAGATATTTACTGAAAGAATTCAGTTCAAACGCCTGCTTTTCGTCCGCGCGGTATTTCAGATATTTTTCATTGATACGACGGGCTTCAACCAGAGCATCATCCAGTTGATCCATCTCCAGGAAGTTCATCGCCAGATAGGCATTGATAAAAATCTTTTCGAAAGTGTCGCCCTTGTACTGAACCATTTCCTCGTTCAGCGCCAGGGATCCGGCAATGCGCGACACCGACTGATAGTCGACCAGTTCGGACAGACGATCAGCCTTCATCAGAATCTGATTGCTCTCTTTCAGTTGTCCGGCGACCTGCAGAGCCACGCCGTAGTCCATCAGATACGCCAGTTGGTCGTCATTTTCCTTGTCGGCCAGGGGCTTTAAATCCGCCAGGGCCTTGGTGAAATCATGACGAGCCAATGCCTCGCGGGCCGGCTGCACCTTGCTTTGGTAAGTGGCGCAACCAATCAGGGGCAAAACTAAAAAAAGACCCACGGCATGCGTGAGTCTTTGAGCAATAAGATTCATCAATTACAGACCGATGGATTTCTTTTTGAATGTTTTACGGATCTGTTTTTGGTCAGACCAGGTGATCATGCTGGATTTCAGATTGGTCAGATTCAAAGTCAGTTTGTAGTAAACGGACTTGTCTTTGCCCACTTCCTGAACGATGGAATCCAGACGGCCGTTGATGATGAAGTCTGCGCCAATCTGGCCACCTGGGCCTTTTTTGGTGCCTTCTTCAACCATGCCGGAATTCTGATAGTTGTATTCATCAGCGATATCCTGACGGGCTTCCTTGTCGATGAAACCAACCTTGCCGGATTTCATAAGCTCCACACGAACCATGTCCATGATGCTTTGAGTGTCGATGTGTTCGCTGGTTTTATTCTGCAGGCCAGTCACCATAACCACTGGCATTTTTTTAGCGCCGTTGATGGACGGAGAAGTCATCAAACTTGCCACCAGATCCTGAACTGCTTTCTGCATGTCTGTTTCAGACCACTGATCATTCAGAAGATTTTCACGGTTCACGTCGTCGTACTGGCCTTTCACGAAAGCTTTCGGACCACAACTGGTCATTGCCAAGAAAGAAAGAGCCACGGCTGCAAAAGTCAGATTCTTTTTCATAATACCTTCCTGTCCATTTCGGACACTTCCAAAGTCTATGCTGGGGTATTTCAGGGCGCAAGTCATGCCCCTCCGTTTCAGGACGGCTGTCCTAAATCCGTCCGCTAAATAAGGCCTGTTTTCCATTAAAAACCCCGTAATTTTGCAACGAGGGACAAATATGAGAGAAGTGTCCACAAGCCTGCAAGCCTATGAAATCCTGCGCAACGATATAAACCCCTTTGCTGAAGAGCTTTGGGTTCTTGCCCTGGACTCGCAAATGAATCTGGTGCGCAAAGAAATGCTGTTTCGGGGAACGGTGGATTTCTGTCTGATTCATCCGCGCGACATCTTCCGCTGTCTGGTGCAAGCCAACGCCAGTTCCTTTATTCTGGCGCACAATCACCCCAGTCAGAACGTGATGCCTTCCGAACAAGACCTGATCCTGACCCGAAAAATCCATCAACTAGCGCAGATGTTTGAAATTCCGCTGAACGATCATCTGGTCGTCTGTGAAAACAACTATTTCAGTATGGCTGATCATGGATATTTTAAGAAATGGCGAAAGACCCGCGCGACACGCAGTCTTACTGTATAGCTTCCGAACTGTAGTCAAACACATTCATGCTGCCGCCACTTGGATTGCGGATCGGAGTCACCGACAGAACGCGGGACAGATCTTCACTTAAGATCACACGGTATCCACCACGACGGGCGTTTTCAACAAACTGCCGAGCGTACTCTTCTTTGTATGCTTGCGAATACTCGGCCTGTTGTTCAGCGTTGAACAGTTCCTTCTGAACAATGTCATGCGGGGAAAGAGTTTCCTCTTTGCGCGTGCCACGCCCCAGCTCTTCCGCCAGCTCTTGTGCGCGCGTGTCCGATGTCAGATCCAGACGGTTTTCATTGTGATAAGCGCTTTGTGCAGTGGTGGAATTAAAGTCGGTGTTCATCAGCCGCGCGTTTTCAACCTGCATGCGCTGGCGGGCCATCTCCATCTTTTCGTTGGTCAACATCAGATGGCGGTTCACGGACTTTTCAAACTTTTCGGATTTCGCTGCCGCCGGAGCCGAAGCCACTTTTTTCGGCGGATCTTCAGAGCCCAGATAGACAAAGATCATCACCGCCGCCCCTACAAAGAGCAGCAAAGCCAAAAGCATAGAGTTTTCCTTTTGTGGCTTCTGTGAAGTCATAGCCCCCTTATCGGTCAATGTGGTCCACTTCTCAAGTTTGAGACTGTCTCAAGATGAGACACTTCGGGGGTATTGATCCACGTGTTTACTGCCTCATGTTTCAAGTTAAAGGTCGTTTAAAATCAGAGGCTTCCAAACATTTCCTTGATCAAAGCCGCGGCTTTTTCAGGCTACGCCGAACGGGTGAGCTAAAATTTTGTCTCATTTGTCAAAAATCTGCGCATTAATCACGAGTCATTAACCACTTTAGGGCATTTTCGGTGTCGGCACAGAAAGTGAAGTTAAGAAGCTGTCAAATTACCCCCCGAACCCCCTTTTGAAAGGATCCCCCCATGAAAATGATTAAAACTCTTGCCGCTGTCAGTGCCCTGGCTTTCTCGGTTAACACCTTCGCCGCTTCCCAAGGCGCTTTGACGATCACAGGTGTTGTTGCCAACAACACTTATCTTTCCCTGACCAGCATGGGCGGCAATGATGCCAATGTGGATCAGACTCTGAACGTGGATCAGATCGTAAACGGAGCTGTGACTTCCAAGACTTTCGCAAGTATCTTCCACGAAGTTTCAAACTCCACCGGGGGTTACAAAATCACGGTTTCCTCTGCTCAGGCGGGTGAACTGCGCGGCCCAGGCACTGCGAAAGTAAAATACTCTTTGGATTATTCTTCCGCAAAGATCTCTATTGCCAACTGCGCTTTGACGGCAGCATGTGAAGCTTCTTCCGGTGCTTTGACCGCTAAAACAAGCTCTGCAGTTTCTGTGGTTGTTAAGGCCACTTCCACAGCGGCTGAAATTGCGGCTCTTCCATCCGGCACATACTCTGACGTTGTGACCGTGACGATCGCAGCTCAGTAATTTAAAACTGCAAAACAAAATAAAAAGCCGGTCCCTGCGACCGGCTTTTTTTATTGGCTGGATTGAATGGTCAGATTGATCGTGTCGCTGTAGGACCCTTGCGCTTTGCCGCTGGTATTCCCGATGATGATTGTCACCGGATTCACCAGCCCGCTGGCCGGCGAAGTCCCCGTCTGCGTGGCAATCTGGGTCCACCATGGGATCGCGTAAGTGGTTCCATTGATCTTAAAGGTGTAATCGATCGTATCCGTGCCGTTGACCTGCTTTAGCTTTCCACCGTTGTCAGACCAAGCATACAGATTATAGCCCGAATTGTATTTCACAATCACATCAGCGGTGCCTTGGGCCCCGGTTGTCAGGTTGTTACCAAAGTTGATCGTGTGCGTGGTTTTGGAAAGATCAAAGGCCCCACCGGAAGACACCACCGACAGATCGGCTTTCTTGGGCGATCCGAATGTCAGCAGAAAAGCCTGTGAAGCCACCAGCGTGTAGTTTGAGATGTTTCCCTGATACAGGCGCACCGTCACGGTATCAAGATAAGTTCCCGCAGAGCGCCAGTCATTCGCGGTGTCAAAGGCCACGGTATAAGACGACGTTTTGGTATTATAGAACGTACTTCCCTGAAGCTTGTCACAGATGACGTCCGAGCAGGAATTTACATCCGGGAACTTTTTCAGAATCTGCAAACCCGCATTGTCGGCCGAGATCTGGTACGGCCACACATCCGAACCTTTTTTGACAGAACGATTGGTGTAGGAATTCGAAGATCCATAATCAAAAGTCAGAAAATAATTGCAGGTACCTTGTGTGGTGTTGCCAAAGACTGTGACGTTAAAGGTGTCCTTCATCGTCCCGCCAGTCTGGAAATACGGCGCTGGCTGAGCCAGAATCAACCCCATGCTTGAACAGGCCGAGGCTCTGACTCCGGCAAACGTAAGTGCTGCAAGCAGAAGACCCACGATTAATTTCATCGCTGCTCCTTTGTTCCGGTTTTAACGGTGCCCAGATTCAACATTCTGTCAGCATTGCCGGGAATCTCAAATGTGAATGGAGCAAGACCTGATTGATCTGTCACAACCCGGTACACACCCGGTTCCAAACCTTCAATCAGGAAGCGCCCCTGCTTGTTGGTGAAGAAGGTGTTGTCCACGAGTTGTCCGTTGGCATCAAACACATCACCCGCGGCGTATTCCACCGCTTTGCCTGTGGCTGTCAGCAACTGCCCCTTGACCATGACTTTTTTGGCGATCTTCAGATCCAGCAAAATACCACTGCGATAAGTGGTCTGAGTTCCATAGAATTCTTTATCCAGCAGATAGCCCATTGGCAAAGAAGTGATATCCACATTCACTGTGTTTCGGTAATAAGACGACTGATCACGCAGCACCACCGTTCGGCGCGGCCCCAACTGAGCCTGCCCACGATCCCCCGTCGGATTGACCATGATGGTCTGCCCGTCTTCCAGATTCTTGGCGTGAATCAACACAAAGCTGTCGGTCACTGGTTGCGTGAAGGCCCCCTGACCACCCACCCACGCAAAACCAGTGTTCAACCCCAACGACGTCAGGTTGTATTCACTTCCCTGCTGGGCATGGTTCATATGATCCAGGCGCACACTGAAGGGCTGCTTCAAATATTCCCCCGAGATGCTGCGCGTGTTCCCCAGCTCGCTGTTTTGGATGTTTGCATTCCAGCGATAGTCATCATATTGATAGCGATTGTTGCGGGCCACGGTGGCATTGGTGGTTTTTTGAAGTGAGTCGTAATAAGAGCTCGCGCTGTAATAGCCCTGACTTTCATTCCAATAGAACGAAATCAAGAAGCGGTCTTCTTCTTTGTCCTGCAAAACCTTGTTATAGACAAATTCCAGGCGCATCTGGCTTTTCAGCGGAATCATCAGATTGGACCGATACGTGCGTTGGTCTTCTCCCGTCATATATTCCAAAGTATTGGCACCCACGCCCCACAGCCACGAGGAATCCAGACGGAAATTGAGCTGCGCATCGTAGCGGCGCAGGTACCTTAAAGGATCCACCACGGGGGTTTGCACCATCACCGGGCTGAAGTCGCGATCCTGATTTTCAAATTCCAAAGCCAATAACAAAGGCATCTGACGACCCAGAATTTTATCCAGACTTCGATATGTCAAACGCTCGGCAAAACCACTTTGCTGTGCGGATTCAGATCCTTGCGCCGCTTGCAAAGACAGATATCCCAAACGGGAAACACCCGACACTTCCGCGCCCAGAAGCATCTTTTCATAATAGCCCTGATAGTTCAGCCCCACCGTCAGTTGATCGGTGATCCCGCGACGGTTGTACAAACTGACAAAAGCCGCCGAATCGTCATAGGCCCGGTCGCCACCCGAAGGCTGCCACGGAAGACCGGCAGCATAAGAAAATTCTTCCACCCCGCGAGCCAGCAAGCTGTTTTCATAAAGCAGCGAGAAGTCATAAACTTCCTCTTGCCCCAGGTCATCTTTCACCTTGATGCGCACACTGCTTTGGCCTGTCGCCAAAGGGAAATCACGAATATTGAAAACCCCCGGAGCCAGGCGCACCTGACTGAACAGCAGGCCGTTGACATAGATCTCCACAATCGAAGTGCGCTTGATAATGATTTCGGTGTCACTGAGAGGTCTTAAGGTTTTATAAGGCTGAATTGCAAATTCCCGCGTCGCCGCCAGACCCGCAATGGAAGGTGTGATCTGAAAGCCCGTTGAGCGGAATGTCAGATCCCCCAGCGTGTAGCGGATCATGCGCTCTTCATCGTCATAGCGGATGCGCGTGTCCTGTCGGCGCCACTGGGAATCAGCGTCTTCTAAAAAATCCGCGCTGGATTCAAAGACAAAGCCTTTGATATTTTCCACCAGCTCCAGATTTCCGGTCAGAGGCCGACGTTCGCTTTCCACATCCGGCCCGTACTGCCAGGATTGCTGGGTTCTTAGATTCAAGTACCCACTGTGCCGATCCGGGCGCAGGTACTTCTGATTTTCAAATTCAACAAAGTTCAGATCCAGATCCTGAGGCTTTCGATACTTGGCAGGAAGACTGAGGCGCAGCTCCAGGGTGGGCGGGTCAAAGGTCACCGAAAAGCCCACCGCCTCCAAAGACTGTGTCGTCACCACTCCTTCAGGCGTCACACTGCCTTGCAGGCGCAAAAACAAATCGTCCTTCATGTAGGGCTTCACAGCCTCAAGCACAGTGCGCGCTTCAACGGAAAATTCCTCGGCGCGGTCGCGCGGGAACAACCATGCTTCCGTCAACGGCCGGCCATCCAAAACAACCGGCGCCATCAGGAAAGGCTTTCCTAACGGAGGACGACCTTGTGCCATGACCAGCACCGGAAGCAGGATAGAAAAAATGACAACGAGACAGGACCTCAATTCTCAAGATCCTTCAGCTCGATCGTGGCGCTCAACATCTGATTTGCAGGAACGTCCTTGGTTGTTTCAACCTCGGCCGTGGCCGTATCCCCGGCCAGCAGGTTGATGGACTCCACAGCCTTATTCGTGGTCAGATCCGCAATCACGGACTCACCGGCTTTGATCTTCAGATTCTTAAATAACAAAACCTTGTGGGCCTTGCCGTCATTTGCGAAAGTCACCGCCACTTTGCGGGCACCGGTGCGTTTCACGTCTTTGACGACCACTTTCGGCAACGCCCCTTCCGGCACAACGTAAGCTGAGGCCACGTACTGCAAAAGAAATTTTAAATTCACACTGGTTTTTTTCGGGTCCGAGTTCTTTTCACGAAAATCCACCGGCAGTTGTGAAGCCACCAGGCGATAGGCTTTTTCTTTTCCGTCCTTGATTTCACCAGACCACGACACACGCACGTTGCGCTTTTCCTTCGGCAGCAGCACGACCTGCTCAGGGTAAATCACAAAGTCTTCAGTCTTCGTGCGCACCTCTTCGCCTTTGGCATTGGTGCTGCGGGCGAAGGCTTCGATTTGTACGGGAAGCTTTTCATCACCCGGATTTTCAATCACCAGCACTTGGGTGGATCTTGATCCACTGGGCGCAAACTCCACAACCATCGGAGAAAATCGGAAGGCCCAGGAAACGGAGGGAATTGCCAAAGCTGCCGAAATCAGAATCAGTGACATTGAAATGATTTTTGCCATATATCCCAATGATAGGGGCTATTTTTGGGCAAAAGAAGACTTCTTAAACCAGTCCTTAACAACTAGTCTTAGGGCGCTTGAACTGTGACGAGAGAAGCCGGAGCCCGCTTGTGAACTACGACTTTAAGGTGAGGTGAATTCTTTGTGATTTGCAGTTCACCGTTCTTGGTTTTCACGTCGACTTTTTCTGCGACTCTTCCGGAAAAATGCAGCTTATGACTTTTTGCCACCGCCACACCTGAAGCCATCAAAATCGAAAGAAAGACCGCCATGATACGCATGTCTTTCTTCTCGGACTAACTGGACTAAAGCTTTAGGACATTGGTTGGGGATTCTTTTCCTGGATTGGCGGATACACCGGGATGATCACGATAAACTCTGTGCCTACGCCCACTTCCGAGCGGGCCTGAATTTCGCCCCCGTGGTTCTGAACAATTCCGTAAGAGATGCTCAAGCCCAAACCGGTCCCCTGTCCGACGCCCTTGGTGGT
Organism: Bdellovibrio bacteriovorus; assembly: GCF_002208115.1. Taxonomy (NCBI): domain Bacteria; kingdom Pseudomonadati; phylum Bdellovibrionota; class Bdellovibrionia; order Bdellovibrionales; family Pseudobdellovibrionaceae; genus Bdellovibrio; species Bdellovibrio bacteriovorus. The sequence goes on from NZ_CP020946.1 coordinate 3,597,301, forward strand.
GAAGAACGGATCGAAGATTTTTTCCAGGACATCGGCGGACATGCCCTTGCCACTGTCTTGAATTGAGACCTGCACCCAGCCACGTTTGTCCTTGGAACCCTTGTAGTCCTTCAAAGCCGAAGTGGAAATCCAGATGTGACCGCTGCCTTCAATCGCTTGCACTGCATTGGACAGAATGTTCATAAACACCTGATTCACCTGGCTGGCATAACAGTGAATCAAAGGAGTTGGCTCGTACTGACGATGAATCTCGATGCGGTTTTTAATTTCACCCTGCAACAGATTCAAGGTGGTGTCGAGACTTTGATGAACGTCGATTTCCTGAAGTTTGGCTTCTTCCAGGCGCGAGAAATTGCGCAGCCCCAGAACGATGTCACGGGTGCGGCGGGCCCCGTCCTGACAGGACGCCACCAGCTTCGGCAGATCTTTCACGATGTAATCAAACTCGTACTCTTCCTTCAAAGCCGGAAGCTTTGGCGGATCTTTTTCGGCCACTTCAGCCAGCTCGATCAGTCTTTCCGAGTACTCTTTAAGATGAGTCATGTTGCTGTAAATGAAGCCGATCGGATTATTCAGTTCATGCGCAACACCGGCCACCAACTGACCCAGGCTAACCATTTTTGCAGAATGAACAAGCTTGGTCTGAGTGTCCTTAAGTTCTTTGTTGGCCGCTTCCAGCTCGGTGATTTTTTTGCGAAGATCCGAACGGGCCACCCAGATTTTTTTGCTCATTTCATTGAAGGATTCAGTCAGAAGGCCGATCTCAGTGTCGTTTTTCACCGGAATGGTGACGGCCTGTTCCTGGGATTCAAAGGACTGCAGGGCTTCCACCAGTTCGTAAAGCGGCTTCAGCACCCAGCTTGAAGTCACCAGAATCGTCAGAACCAACAGCACAATGACAGCACCAACGACGCTGATGAACGCATAGTTCACGTTCTTTAAAACTGCTTTGGCCTCGCTTTTTGAAGCGCCCAAGGCCACATAGAACTTCGTGATACCCCAGTTCAGCGGATAGATCAAAAAACCATAAGGGGTGCTGCGCACATTCAGATCAAAGAATGGCTCGGCCCCCGGGCGGAAATACGGACGGAAGAAGTCTTTTTTATAGAGGTAAAAATCCGGATGGCTGGCCACAACAGCCTGGCCGTTGTCCGAGAAAAAGATCAGTTCCAGCTTCAGGCGGCTTTTGATCTTGCCCACAAAAGTTTTATTCAGATCCATCACCTGTTCCATGTAACCGACAACGCGGCCCCCGGCCCCGGTGATTTTGGAGATCAAGATCAGATTTACTTTCTGTTTGTCGCCGAATTCAGCCAAAGAGATTTCACGCTGATCTTTAACCTGCGCCATATACTTCGCAGAAAGGAAGACAGCGTCCTGCACGGGAACAAAGCTGCGCACGTTCTCTTTTTCGTCTTTGAAAACCGAGGCCAGCATGCGGCCTTCGCGGTTGAAGAAAGTCAGACTGGAAATATTGTCGGTCTTGATCCACTGGGAAGAGATATTGCGGATGGTGCCGCTGTCGCCTTCAGCCATGTGATAGACAAGACTTGGATCACGCACATAACGATCCCGCTTTTGCTGAATGCTGGTCAGCAGGTCCGCCAGAATCAGCTCGACTTCGCGGGCATTGCCGCTCAGGCGCTGGGACAGCTCATGATCGATGGCTTTTTCGTATTTGATCATGGAATAGCCCGTGACGAACGCCAGGGGCACGACTGAAAACAGGACGAACCAGATAATCAAGATCGTGCGCAGGGATCGTTTGGGTTTCTTCCGGAGTGTTTTCACTTTTTGGATTCATCCAAAGTGAAGATCAGCCGGATGATCCCGTCCGGCATCACACGAGGGTGTTTTTCTTTGGAAAATTTGGTCTTCCCATAAGTGCCCAGATAGTTCATCAGATCCTGATACTTCGCTTCAGGAATTGTAAGGTGATAATACATGGATGTCGGAGTTTTCTTCCAACCCAGCTCCACCGAACCGGCCTTACGACCACCCAGTTCAAGGATCTTGTCATTGATCTTAGGGCCAATGCTTTCAATGTTAGTCGCAGAGATTTCACCACGATAAAGAAACCCACCGGAGGCCGCCGCAGGTGCGGTTTCTGCAGGTTTATCCGGCTTTACTGCCACCGCAGCCGGTGCCGCTGGTGTCGGTGTCGCCGATGCCACCGGAACCGGAGTGGCTGCCGCAGGTGCATCCGGAGTCTTCGCTGTCACGGCTGGAGCCGCCTCTTTAGCCCCTTCATCCACAAATTCCGGAGTCTCCTGCACCACCGTGGTGGTTTCAGTTTTGGAAACCTCCGCCAGAATCACTTCTTTGGAGCCCGTCAAGGTCCCCAACTGCATGACTTTCTGCCATGGCGTCACGGACAGTAATGTCACAATCACACCGACAACGACCAATGCTTCCAATCCCCACTTAAGACCTTGAGGCCATTTGTCGAAGTTGGATTTTTGCATCAAGACTGTGAGATAGCTGGAAGGGGCATTGATTTGCGAAACAATGGGTTCAGACACACGCGTGTCCGCCAGCAACTCAGCGTACTTCTGGCCATTTTCGATTTTACCCAGATCCAACTGGGCATCGCGCGAAAATTTAACATGATCTTCAACCGCAGAACGGCGTTCGGGATCCAGAGTCCCCGTCAAATAATCATAAAGCAGCTCATGCCCGATGAACGGAGAAATCTCTCTTTTGTTCTTTTTGGAGAGGGGAATTTTATTTTCCTGCTGAGCCATGCTTTAGTTTACTCACACCTTGGGTCATGCTTCCCAGCTTGCGCAATGCCCGGCCTAATCTGTATCGAATAGTGCCCTGGGTAATGCCCAAACCAGCCGAAATATCATCATCACTTATCTTCAGGATTTTAGACCAAATAACAGTCAATAGCTCGTCTTCTGAAGCGGATTTCTGAAATTCACGCCATGGGCCCAGATCGACCGCATCGGGAATCAGCCAACCGGATTCCACAGTGGTGTTGGGACGTCCGCGGGACACGCGCACTTTGAATTTGTCCCAGACCGTTTTGGTCGCGGCAACAATAGCTACAGAATTTTGCAAATCAGGATTTCGCGCCTTGCGAGCCCGACAAAGGGCCAGCGCCTGGGATGAAGCCTCTATCGCTTTTTGATCATCAAGCAGGGCAAAATAGAAAAACAAAGCGATAGATTGTACGTCAGCTTCGGTCATAGCACCTTTAAGTCCATTCGTGCGTTCGGGGGCACCCTTTCGTGGATGCCCTTACTATACTAATCGACTGTAAGCTGTCTGAGAAGGTCAAGCTGGTCGAGAACTTTACCGGAACCCATCACCACACAGGAAAGTGGGTCTTCAGCGATAGAAACCGGCAGTCCAGTTCTTTCTCTCAGAAGCACGTCCAGGTTCGCCAGCAAAGCGCCCCCGCCCGTCAGAACGATCCCGTTGTCCACGATATCCGAAGCCAGTTCCGGTGGAGTTTTTTCCAGCGCGGTACGAACAGCATCCACAACTTCAGACAAAGGATCCATCAAAGCATCGTTCACCTGGGAAGAGGTGATTTCGATGGTTTTTGGAGCACCGGCCACAAGGTCACGGCCCTTGATCTCCATGGATTTTTCTTCTTCAAACGGATAAGCGTTACCGATTTGGATTTTGATGTTTTCTGCGGTTCTTTCACCGATCAGAAGGTTGAACTGACGACGAACATAGTTCACGATCGCCTCGTCAAACTTGTCACCGGCAACTTTGATGGATTTGCAGTAAACAATACCACCCAAAGAAATCACCGCCACGCCCGTAGTACCACCGCCCATGTCGACAACCATGTTGCCGGATGGTTCAGTGATCGGAAGACCGGCACCGATCGCCGCGGCCATTGGTTCCTCGATCAGATAAACCTCACGGGCACCTGCGGACTGAGCTGCTTCTTTCACCGCACGTTTTTCCACCTGAGTGATCCCGTAAGGAACGCAGATGATGATACGAGGACGGATGAAGGATTTTTTCTCTCCAAGGGATTTGCCGATGAAGTACTTCAGCATGGACTGGGTGACTTCGAAGTCAGCGATAACACCGTCTTTGATCGGGCGGATCGCCACGATGCTGCCAGGTGTACGTCCCAACATGTCTTTGGCTTCTTTACCTACGGCAAGAACGCGGTTTTGCATGCCACGGTAATTCTTTTGGACCGCAACCACGGAAGGTTCATCAAGGATGATTCCGCGGCCTTTTACGTAAACAAGTGTGTTGGCGGTGCCAAGGTCAATGGCAATGTCATTGGAAAAATAGTCTTGAACTTTGTCAAAAAAACTCATGCTGAATCTCACTTCAGTGTAATATTCATCGGGCTTTAAACAGTTCAAGTCTAGGTTCTATAAAAACCGGAGTCAATACTGATATTTAGGCCTTCTCTGAGTTTATTTTGACGCAGGTGCACACTGAATCGTAAGGTCGGTCCCCGTCAACTGACCACGGAAGCGAACTTCCAGGCCTTCATTCAGGGTTGTCTCAGCGACCATGGTTTTGTCGATATCCAGATCCACCGCTTCAATGGCAATGCGCTCGTCTTGCGCTGCTGCAGCGGGTTTCAGGCGCAAAGTGATTCTTTCTGTCGAGCGGCCGCGGAAGATTTCACGCTCCACTTTATTGGCAACATCCCACACGATCTCTTCGTCACGACGGGTTTCTTTGCGACCGGATTCAGAGTGAGTCAGCGAACACTTCACACGGCGCAGATCGGCTTTGGGACGCTTGAAGGACTTGTCAGACAGACAAACCGCTTCCACTTCCTTTTGAATTTCAAGGTTAGTGACCTTCAGACTGATCTGCGAACCCAGGCCCGAGCGTACCGAGAACTTGCTGTCACCGCGTTGCTGGTGCAACTGGATTTCACCCAAAGCGGCGCGACCGGTCTGAGCCGGCGTCAGCAACAAACGGCCTTTGCCATAGGAATCAACCAGGCTGCCCAGAATGTCGTAACCCTGATCGTTCTTCCCGCTCCAGAACATGTCGCGATAGATCTGACGTCTTTGCGGATTGAACGGATTCATATTCTGCAGGAATGTGCGATCTTTCAAATCCATTCCGTTCACCACACAACGAGCGGTGCTCATCGCCGGCAAAGTTCCAGGACTGCTGACTTGAGTGTTGGTGGTGCACATGCGGTTGTAAGTTTCCACGCGCATTTCGCGGGCGCAGTTGTTGTTCAAGGCATCGTTCAGCAAAGCATCGCAGTACGCATTTTTGGAGGTCAGCTTCTGGCGGCCGGTGGTGCAGCCATTGAATTTATATTCGTAGGTGAATTCACCCTGCACATCCACAGGAGTTGGCGTGGGTGTCGACGTTGTCGGAACCGGAGCCGCACCTCCGCCGCCACCGCCTCCGCCATTAGAGCAGGCCGCCACGGACAAAGCCAAAACAGACAAAGCAAGTTGTAGATGAATGCGCATGCTATACCTCCACACACGGTCAACACCGCCCTTACTTCAAAGACCCTGCCAACGTCATAATGCAATTGTTAGAGAACCAGAGGCCCCTTCTGTTACTCCTCTGACAGGTGTGACAATTTGAGACACTTTTCCGCCAGATTTCGCGAAAAACCAGTGATCCTCGTTTAAATCCGACGAAACATCAGCCGATAAGTGTAGTAGATGAACGTAACGGCACTATTGATACTCCTTATCACCGGTCTGGTCTCGGGTTGCACCCTCGTGGGCAATCTCACGGACTATAATTCCCTGACGCCGCCGGTTCTGACCGACAGTAACGGAACCAAAATTGAATCCCTGATCATCAATTCTGCCGACAGTCTTTCCAACTACAACCTGCGCGGTGAATGCTACTATCCAAATCAAAAAATTGACGTGATCATTCAGCCCAGCCTGAACAGTCTGTCGACGATGGAACCAAAAACCTTCACCACCGTCTGCCAGGATGGAAGCTTCAGCCTGGATGTAAATACACAAGGCTGGCCGGATGCGGAATACACTGTCAAGCTGGAAGTGACCTCATTAGCGGGAGTAAAATCTTCGAACGAAACTGCTGTCACCAAAGACATCATCGCCCCGAATGTCAGTTTCTCCACAGCCCTGCCCGCGGAAGTGGGTAATGCGCTGATCGTGGCCCTGCCGGTGGATGGTACTTGCGAAAATGATGACGGACCTGTGTCGATTGTTTCTCAAGGCACGACGCTGGCGACTTTCACGTGCACCAACGGGACTTTCAGTGGTCCGGTGGTTGTCGGGGCGCTCAATGACGGCGCGACTGTTTTACAGGTTTCACAAACCGACAGCGCCGGAAACACCGGCACCGCCAACAGCTCTTCTTTCAATAAAGATTCCATCGCCCCTCTTCTGCCGGTGACCTTCGGTACGTTGGGAAGCGCTCTATCCAACAATGACACGGATCGCACGGTCACAGTGACGGTACCAGCGGACGCCACTCAGTATCGCTATGTCGTTGTGAAAGACACTGATTGCAGCAATCAGTGGGCGGCGTTGATGGCTGCCACGCCAGTGCCTGCCGGGACCCCGGCGACTTTAAGTTTTGCAGGCGATGGCCAATACCGCCTTTGTTTCATTGCCGGAGACCAGGCCGACAACTGGCAACCGGACACGGCAGTCATTGAATCCGGCGCTGTCACTATCGACACCGTGGGACCGGCTTTGAATATCACAAGTCCTCTCGCTGGCAGCAAACATAAATCCACTGTCACTGTTTCAGGTACTTGTGAAGCCGGGGCCTCTTTAAATTTTGCCGGCGACTATACGACTTCGCCATCCACCGGCACCTGCAGTGTGGGTGGAACTTTCAGCTTTAACATCACGCTGACGGCCGGGGATGGGTTGAAAAACTTCACGCTGTCCTCGACTGACGGCGCAGGCAACACGACAAATCACACCGCCTATTCTTTGATTCGTGACAATGTGATTGTGGCTCCGTCCGTGACGTTAAACACAGCAAGCACCACAAACAACCCTGCCGCGAAGTTCACAGTCAACGACTGCAGTGATGCGACTTTCATTCTGATGAAAGAAATCAATGCGCCTCCGGCCCTGGGGGATTCCGGCTGGATCGCCTGCTCGACTGCGGCACAAAACTATACCTTTGATCTGAGTGCCAATGGCGATCAGCAGGGGCTTCGCAACGTGCGCTTCTATGCCCGTGATGAAGCTGGGAACATTTCCACCGCAACAGTCTTTACTATCACCTATGACAGCAAGGCTCCCATTTTGACTTTGGATCCGGTGCCGACCCTGGCCATCAATGTCAGCTATCCCTTTGTGGTTTATGTCACCGAAGCCACCGTGACTGCGGCGGACACTTTGTATTTGGACTATTCCACTGACGGCGGCACCACCTGGAATGTGGCCACCAGCCGTGCGTTGGGACTTGCAGGTCCCATGAACAACAAATCCTTCACCGTGAATTGGACGCCGAATGCCTACAACACCAATGTGCTGGTGCGCGCGCGTTTGACCGACAGCCACGGATTGACTGGCACCGGCACCAGCAACGCTTTCGATGTGATCCTGGACACCATCAAGCCCGTTATCACGGCGAGTGAAATGAAAATCAATGGACAGCTTGATCCGGATGATACCGTACGGTCTTACGTCACCGTCAGCCTGAAAGCGTCAGACGCGGAAACTGCTGTCACCAAGTTCTGCTTAAAGACCACCAACAGCGCTCCGAATGCCTCTGACAGTTGCTGGGTCAGCGTGAAAGCACCAAAACCAGGCCTTGCTGAACTGCCGACCTTAACCCTGGTGGATTTTGATTTCTTCCTGGGAATCAATTTTGGCAGCTATAGCATCTATGCCTGGGTGATGGACGTCGGTGGCAATATCAGCACCAATTCCGCAACCCTTGAAAAAGACTATAACACCATCAACTACATCAACGATCCGCCTCCCCTGGTGGCAAACTTCCTGACGGTGAATTCGACCACCCCGAATAATCCGCCAAATACTTTTGACATGAACTTTGCCAATGGCGCTGCCGCCCACATCAGTTGGCAAGCCAGTGACAATGGCACGATCGCCAAGGTCGAACTGTTTTATGCCATCGACGGTCAGCCGTTCACTCTGATTTCAGGTGCACTGGCGAACAATTCCAGCAATGCGACAGCGTGTGCGTATTCGGCTCCGCGCACGGGTTGTTATCTTTGGAACTCGACTGTTCCCAACGACACTTTCTTCAAGCTGCAGATTCGCGTGACTGACAACAACGGACAGACCTCTCAGGTCACCAGTCCCCCGCTGAACAGTGGTGCTTACAATCTGATTGCCGGAAACCAGGATCCAGGACATGACGGAAATGCCAAAAGCACCGTCTTTAATACCAATGTGAACACAGACACCGCGCCCGGCACAGTGCTCGTCACTACCGATGGAAAAATCTTCTTCAACGATTCCTCTTACGGCATCATTTACATTGATCCGACCACCAACAACTCGAAGGTCCTTTTGCGTCTGGCAAAAGAAAATGAAAATGCCTTTGGCGATGGCATTCCGGTGGAACAGGCTCGCGCCAAGGCGATCTTGCGTACAGCGCTGGACTATCAGAACCGCATTCTGGTTTATGACCGCGATATGATCCGTCGAATCGACACCAACGTCACACCGATGACAATTGAAACCCTGATTGGTGCGGACCCGGCTGGAAATCTTGGAACGGACACCGCCGACACTGTGGCCGATCCACGGGACTTGAGAATCAATCTGATCAAGACTTCGTCTGTTGATGAAACCTGGCCGATCCGCCGACGTTCTCCGTTCATCCCTATGCCTAACGGGGATCTTTATTTCATTTCAGAAAAACCCCAGACAGCCAAAGACAACGGGGGTCGCATCCGCCTGTATAAAGGTTCTTTGGCGGTTCCGCGTGTGGAAAGCGTGCGATTCTCAGGAGCTGGGGTCTTTGGTCAACCGGCCTGGGATCTGAACACGATGCCTTATTCATTCTTCAGCTTAAAATTTGACCCTGCGACCAGTGCCATTCAGAAAGCCTACGTTCAGGCAATCTATAGTGTCCCGGGAAATTCTTACGGCCCGATGACAGAACTTGATCCGGTGACCCTCGTGGGAAATGGTGTTTTCCCGAATCATCCGTTTGGAAACTCTTCTCTGACTTATTACGACGTCCAGGGCATGGACGGCCGCGTTTACCGCGCCAATCGATCCACCGAAAACGGCGTCAGTCAGTTGCAGGATGACGGCACCTGGGTGCGGGTTCTGGGAACCGGTTCTCAAGGGGAATGTGCCGATGGAGTCGATGCGACTTCCTGCCCGGTCGCACTGGATGACGTCTTTGTGGACCGTTATGGCCGAATCTTCTTTTCTGCGCGAGGAGTTATCCGCACTGTCGTGAACGGCAAAGTCTATACCCTGTTCGGTCAGCGCAAAGACGCTGGGGATGGCGGCTCCGGATTTGATATGCGTCTGGCTTCCGTTACCTACATTGATCACAGTGTGGGCGATGGTGTGATGTTGTTGGATCACCAGCAAAACAAACTGCGCGAGGTATTCCCGGGGGCATCTCCGGAAGTCCGCCTGGTGGCCGGTGACGGCGCCAATGCGGGAGTCAATTTCGGTATTGCCGCCAATCTGCAGTCCATTCTTTTGGGGAACTGGTGGGACCCGAATCAGTTTGCCACCAATCCGGCCAATGGTGATGTTTACATGAACTGCGCCAACAACAAAGTACTGGTCACTCCTCCAAGCACTTATACGGTCTATCACAGTGTCTGCCGTCTGAATCGCGCCACCGGCCTGTGGGAACAGATGATGAACGGCGAAGGTGCCACACCAAGCCACTCTCAGACTTCCATCAATTACGGTGATCTGCAGTTGGTGGGTTATTCTCCAGAGATCGTGGGCTTCAAGGCCGGAAATCTTTTGATGAACAATCTTTACTGGAACGGAACCGCTCACCACAATGCCACCTTCCGTCTGATCACGCCAACCACCACCCATCACGTCGGTGGTCGCATTAGCGTGGACTCAGATGCTGATGACTGTCCGGACGGGCTTTCCACAGACTGCTCATTGGGTGTGAGCGGGGTTCACCGAGTGGCTGCGCCTGTGTATTTTGATCAACTGAGCGGCTGGATGTACACCCCGCCAGTAAATGCCTCAATCCTGACGGCGAAAATGCACGTGCTGTATTCTGGCAACGTCAAGACCTTGCTGACACTGCCGCAGATTCCAAGCGCCTATGCTTATGATTCTGCGGGAGCCGCAATTTACTACTGTGGAAATGTCGACAAGAAACTTTATAAGGTCGCGATTCATAATGCGGGAGATCTGGGAAATACCGCCGTATGGCCATTGGCTTCCGGGACTCACTTTACCATCACCGAGCTTCCGATGCCGACGGACTCGATTACATGTCAGGGGCGCCGCATTCTGATCAAGGCCGCTTCGGGACCAAAACCAAAACGCCTGGTCTTTATGGCCATGCAAAATGGTCTGCCGGCCGTTTCGGAATACTTTATTCCTTAATTAGAAGTGTTTTTTCCATTCCACTTCGCGGGCCATGTATTCGGTCAGCATGTGCAGTTCTTCTTTCAGGCGGGCTTCGTTCCAGCCCAGCTTTTCCTGGAAGACTGTACCGATTTCTTCCATGTGCTTCACCCCGTGATTTCGATCCGCCAGGAACAAAGGCACCCGGCGGGCAAAGAAGTCACGCATATGCAGACACATCGTGGAATCAATGGCCTGAGCCGCTTCCAACTGCCAGTAAGTCATGTCAGAGGAGTACTTGTTCAGAATCTCTTCACCTTCCATACCATAACGTTCTGCCAGCAGACGCATGTCTTCGACAGAATGCCCGGTTTCATGGGCCCATACGTCCGCCTGAACCTTGGCTTGCTGGAAAGCATCCACGCTCGTGTATGGATTAAGTGGCGTGACCGTGTTTGATTTGGACCAGGTCACACGCTCTTCAAAGGTAAAGAACTTCAACGCCGCTTTGACGGTCTGTTCACACATCAGGCGGTAGGTGGTGTATTTTCCACCTGCCACGAAGGTGATTCCACGGTCATCAGACAAGATCGTGTGCTCGCGGCTGGTTTTGCCTTCGGTACTGGAACCGTCAGCCACCAGCGGACGAACACCGGCATAGCTGGCGATAATATCGTGAGCCGTCAGGTTGGCGCCCGGGAAGTAATGATCCGTGATCGAAAGCAGATACTTCACATCTTCCGGTGTGGTGGTTACGTTTTCCGGCGACTCCTTAAAGTCGGTGTCAGTGGTCCCAATAATGATCATCTCGTGACGGGGAATCCCGAAAACAATACGATCACTTTTTTCTGCTCCCATCACCACGGCACTGGTCAACGGCAGGCGGTGCTTCGGCAGTGTTAAGTGAATGCCTTTGGTGGGGCGAAGAATCTTTTTCCAGTCTTTGAAAATGCTTTCACCCAGCTCGTCCGTCCACGGGCCCACGCTGCTGATCACATGGCGGGCTTTGACCGTGAAATTTTCCTTGGAATGCTGGTCTTCGCATTTTACAGATTGAATCTTTCCGTCCGGACCAAAATTCACGCCCGTGGCTTTTACATAGTTCACACAAAGCGCGCCGTTTTCATTCGCCGATCTCATCGTTTCATGAACCAGGCGGTCATCATCCATGTACGCGTCAGAGTAAATGTAAGATCCAAGCAGGTTGTTCGGACGAATCGCCGGCATGTGCTCGATAGACGCTTTGGCATTCAGACGTTCATGCATCTCCGGGGCCTGGAACAATGACAGGGCATCATACAACCACATGCCCAGACCCATCTTGCCCATGCCCACACGGCTTTCCTGATAAAGAGGAATCATGAAACGCAACGGATGCACCAAATGCGGCGCCATTTCAAACAAACGGCCCCTTTCATTCAGTGCCTCGAAAACCAGTTTAAATTCCATGTTTTCCAGATAACGAATGCCACCGTGAATAAGTTTTGAGGACTTTGAAGACGTGCCAGAAGCAAAGTCGCGGGCTTCAATCAAAGCCACACGCATACCGCGCGCCGACGCATCACGCGCCACCCCTGCTCCGTTGATTCCTCCCCCGATTATCACCAGATCAAAATCCTGGGATTTCATCTTGTTGATATTTTGAATTCTGTTTGCGAAGGAGAAATTCTTCATGGCTTATCCTTTTGTCGTCTTGACGGAAAGAGTTCCCGGTTGCCAGCTTTCGGCCTTGAAAGCTTTTACAGAGTTTGGCACTCCGTTATCGTTCGGGAAGTACACCCGTTGCAGATGCTTTTCGCGGCCCAGTTTGTAGGCCAGCTCACAAAGTTCATCGCGGGCCTGCAACGAACTGTACTGCACGTGCTCCACCCACAAGGTCTGCGTCTGTCCATCCAGGAACAACAGCGGCTGGGCAATGAAATAGCCCATCAGCTTGTTGGTGTCCTGCTCCACAGCCAGAAAACTCCAGCCCAGGGCGATGTAATGATTCAGGGCCTCAACGCGGAACTTGGAGTTCCAGGTGGCAATCATCCGCTCCATTTCATCCGGATAGGTTTCTGCGAGTTTTTTATTTTCCAGATCCAAAATCTGTTGCAAATCTTCCGGCTGAATCACGCGGCAATACAGGCTCATGCCCTCAGGTCTCCTTGTCTTCCGGCTGAATCACGCGGCAATACAGGCTCATGCCCTCAGGTCTCCTTGTCATTTTACTTTTCATATTTCATACTAAGACACTATGAAATACAAAGACTATTCCACCGACATTTGGAACCGCATAAATACGACACTGGACCAAGTTTTAAAACAGGATTCTGCACCTGTGGCCGCCTTTGATGCAGATGGTACTTTGTGGGATACCGATCTTGGCGAAACTTTTTTCCATCACCAGATCGACAACAAACTTGTGACTCTTCCACCACAGCCCTGGGAACACTACGAAAACATGAAAGCCGCAGATCCGCGCAAAGCCTACCTTTGGCTAGCTCAAATCTGTCAGGGACAAAAACTGGAGCAGGTGCACCAGTGGGCTGTCGATGCGGTCAAAGGCCACTTCCCGGTTCCTGTATTTTTGGAACAAAAGAAATTGATCGATCTGTTTCTTTCCAAAGGTGTGAAAATTTACGTTATCACCGCCTCGGTCAAATGGGCGGTGGAGCCCGGCGCGGAAATGCTGGGCCTGACCAAAAACGATGTGCTGGGCGTGGAAACAATCGTGGATAACGGCGTGATCAGCGATCGCCAAAAAGGCACCATCACTTATCGTGAAGGAAAAGTGGAGGCTCTTCTTGAGGCCACCGGCGGCAAAAAGCCGTTCTTTGCCTCCGGTAACACCATGGGTGACTACAATCTGCTGCAATCGGCGACGCATCTAAGCCTGGCCGTCAGCGCCGCTTCCCGTGATGACAAGCTCTTCAAAACCGAAAAAGAACTGCAGGAGAACGCTGAAAAGTTCTCCTGGCTGTCCCATCGTTTTGTCTAGCGAACAAGCTTGTTCATGTTAAAGCGATAGCTCAGCGTCAGATTGAACTGATTCGCCTTGTTTGGATATTTCAGATTTTCCTTGGCACCTTTGCGATCCAGCTGGGTGCTGCCGTACTCGAAACCGATATCCAGATTCTTCAGGCCCAAAAGATTGCGGCAAGTGGTGCCGGCAGCCCAGCCGCGCACCCCGCGCACTTTTTCAAAAGTAAATTCGCCATCAGCAAATGCCGCGTCGGTATTGAACACATGCTGGTTATAGTAGAAATCCCAGGCGCAGGGTCCCGCTTCCACTCCACGCATCGCCACTTCCACACCGTGGGCTTTTGAATTCACATGCTGGGCATGAGGACGACGACCGTTGCCATCACCTTGTTTGTTGCGAGTGAAGTCCGCGCGGAAGACGCGCACTTCGGCTTCACCGTACTTGGACGTGAACATGTATCCCAGATAGGTGGTCATATCATCCTGGGCTCTTTTTTCGCCGGGGAAGCTTCCCACATCTCCGTGCGCTCCGGTCACGCCAATGTACAAGTCATGATTCTTCAAATACGGAGATGACTTGTCGAAGACCTTGCGAAGGGCATTGGCCACGCGCAATTCCACCGTGCCACCATAGGCCGGATACGAGTTCGCACGAGAATCCGCCGGATCCAGACTGGATTCACCTTTGATCGTGTCCCCGTCCACCACACTGAAGGACGCCAGCAACACGCGGTCCAGCTCTTCTTTCAGTTGATAGTTCATCTGAATCCCTTTGTCATAGCGAACCATCAGACCATAGGGAGCTGTCACATAGTAGCGGCTGGGTTTTCCCTGCAAAGGATTTAAGCCGCTGACCGGGAAAGCTCCGGCCAGAACCGTCACGTCCTGAGAATCAGTCATCTGGATATTGGCACCGATGTTGGCCAGGAACCACGGACGATCCACATATCCATCCGCACGCAAGCGATCCGAGTTGTGGAAGTTCTGTTCATTTGTTTCGTTATAGTCGAGCACCTGATTTTTCGGGATGGCGCTGATCGAAATAAATATCTGCTTGAAGTGACGATTGGCAAAGGTCTTGGAAATCTTTCCTTCCACTTCCGTCACCATGTCGCCCATCGAAGTTTCATTTCCTCCCTCACGGCGAAGATCATTGTTGATCACCGCTGCGACTTGCGCGGAAGCAGAGCCTTCCAAACAGATTCCCTCGTGGTAAATTCCACCCCGGTCGTAACACTCATAGGATTGATCGGCACCTCTCCAATAGGCGTTGGTGTCCCAATGGACAGTTTTATCTGCAGCTCCCGCAGGGCCCGCAGCAATCAAAAGACTCACTAAGCCCAGCTTGTTCCAGTTCACTGAATTCTTTTTCATGAATATCTCCTGTTTAAGTTTTCAGAAGTTTAGAGATCAATGATCGTGCCATGCGGGTGTTCCGCACCAGTTCCGCAGAGGGTCGGTCCGGCCGGCGCTTATTACAGAGCCTCCATGGTAACAGCCGCAAATCCGCTCCCACAGCAACAACCAGCGCTCGGAAACTCACCGAACGTTTCACCCCAGTGACACAGGGAACACCTCCACCGAGGCGGTGGAATATTCCATCGAATATCTCATATTTGTTGATGCGATTTTTCTGTCGAGTATAAAGCGGGCCTTGCACGAGGTGATTCGATGGCTCTGGAAGCCGACTTTGCATTGGACGAATTGTTTTTCTCTAAAACTGATTTTAAAGGGCGGATCGAATCAGGCAATCAAGTCTTCGTCAGAGTCAGCGAATACTCTAAGGACGAGATCCTGGGACGCCCCCATAACATCATTCGCCATCAGGATATGCCCCGCAGTGTCTTTAAACTGTTCTGGAGCTACCTGCAAAGCAACAGACCCATTGCGGCTTTTGTAAAAAACAGATCAAAAACCGGCAAGTACTACTGGGTCTTTGCTATGGCCTTCCCCATGAACGATGGCTATCTTTCCATTCGTTTAAAGCCCACGTCTGTCTTTCTGGGTGAAGTGCAGAAGATCTATGCCGAGCTGGTGCCCCGAGAAAGCACCGGTCTTGGCATTGAGCAAAGCGAAGGTCTGTTGCTTTCAGAACTTCATAAACGCGGTTTTCACAGCTATGACGCTTTTATGACCCGTGCCCTGCTGGAGGAAATGAAATCCCGGGATCAGTTGCTGCTGCACTATGAAAAGAAAGTCTTGCAGACAAATAAGCGCTCGGACCGAGTGGGGGAAATGCAGGAAGCTTCAGGCAAATGCACCGACGCCGCCCGGACCGCTTTTGACCTTGCTGATTCCCTGAACCAGCGCTTTAGCCGCAACAACCAGGCACAGAATATCAGCGACATCTGCCGCGAAGTGCAGATGGTCACCACCAATCTGACCATCTCGGCCGCCAAACTGGGCGAAGCAGGAAAAACCTTAAGTGTGGTTTCCAAGAATCTGGAAAGACTGGCAATGGAAATTGCCGAAAGTTCCCGGGAGTTTGATGAAATCTTCGCCAGCTTCAGTGTCGCGGCTTCGCGCATGTACTTTTCCATGGCCACATCACGCCTGCAAATTGAAATGATGAACCATCTGATTGGTGAAACCCAAAGCTCCGAACAAGAGGACTTCCTTGTTCAGAACTGTCATCTTTTGAAGGATCTCATTTCAGCAAACTTTGCCGATGTGGAGGAAACTGCCAAGAAGCTGATCAAAGAAAACAAGTCCCTGAACCGCTCTATCAACATGCTGTCCAAAGTCACCGCAGGGATGGATGTCATCTGTGTCGTGGGAAAGATCGAAATGGCCCGGGTAAAGGACTTCTCAAGCTCTTTGGAGTCCTTGCTGGGTGATATGGAAAATCTGACCGCGAGCTTTAAAAAGACACTAAGGTCGATTGAAAATGAAAGCCAATGGGGGCTTGTTCGGTCCAGCGAGCTAAAAAACCATCTTTACGTGATTTCTCAAAGTCTTCGCCATGTTGACAACAGCATGATGGCATAAAAAAGGCCCACCTTCCGGTGAGCCTTTTGGGCTTTTAAATTTTAAGCCTTGCCGACGACTTTTTCGATATCCGCAATTTCTTTGGGAACTGATGAAGTCATGTTTTCAGAGCCAGACGAAGTCACACGCAGATTGTCCTCGATACGAATACCGATACCACGGTATTTCTGAGGAGCTGATGCATCGTCAGCCGGGATGTAAAGACCCGGTTCGATCGTGAAGCACATATTGGCTTCGATCGGACGTGGCTCGTTCTTTTTAAAGTACAAACCAGCATCATGCACATCCATGCCCAGCCAGTGGCCGATACCGTGAGGATAATACTTTTTCTGAGCCAAGGCCTGAATCAAATCATCCTTGCGCCCGGACAACAAACCCAAGTCCAACATCAGATCCGTCAACAAAGACGTTCCCATGTCGTGCAGGTCTTTAAAGAAAATTCCCGGCTTCACATAGTCGCAGATCTGCTTTTGAACTTTCAAAACACCTTCGTACACACGCGCCTGCTCGTCTGTGAACTTGCCGTTCACCGGATAGGTGCGCGTGATGTCGCCGGTGTAGTAGTTGAACTCGGCGCCCGCATCAATCAGCAACAGATCCCCGTCCTTGCAGACCTGATCGTTGAAGTTGTAATGCAAAGTCGTCGCGGCATTTCCGGAAGCCACGATATAGTTGTAACCTTCACGGGCAGAACCTCTCATATAGAAGTTGTGTGCCAGCACCCCTTGCACCTGGCGTTCCGTCACCCCTGGGCGGGTGAAGCGCATAGCCGCCAAATGGGCCTGAGCGGAAATTTCACACGCTTCACGCAACTGAGTCAGTTCGTATTCAGATTTCACCAGACGAAGTTCACCCAGCAGGATATCCGCATCGTGAATTGCCAAAAGGCCATTCCCCATGCGCCCTTGAAGAGCTTTCACCGTTTGCAGAATTTCCTGCATCTTGTGATCCATCTCGGTGTTTTTGTACTGACTGTAATAAACGCGGTCGACCTCTTTCAAAAGCTGAGGCGCCACTTTGGTCAGTTCATCAAATGGATAGGCCTTGTCGATTTTGAACTCGCGCTCGCAGCCTTCCGGACCATAGCGGAAACCATCCCAGGTTTCTCTTTCCACGTCACGACGGCGCACGAACATCACTGTTTCCGGAGTCAAACCCGGACGGTGAATCAAAACAGACTCAGGCTCTTCCCAGCCGGTCAGGTAAAACAGATTGGAATCCTGACGATACGGGAAATGACAGTCATGATTGCGGATGTATTCCGGATGAGAAGCCACGACCAGAGCGCCACCTGGGATTTGCTCCCCGGCTTTTTTTCTTCTTTCGGAAAAGATGTTCATGTCATAGATGGGTTTTCTGCTCATAAATTCTCCTAAAGTCCCCATTTGCGGGTAAGACCCTTCAACTGACGGGCGGCAGAGTCTGCCCCCTTGTTCATGATCTCACGACGCTTGTCGAAATCCATAATACCATAGCTGGACGTATCAAGCGAGATGACAGTGTCAACTCCTGGCAAAGGCTTATTATACAGTCCCGCGATTTCACTCCATAAGACGTTGTCGGTGGCACTGGACTCCAGGGTGAAGGGTTTTGAACCCCCCGGGGCCTGCAGCACATTGACCATCACGATATAGTTAGCCCCTTTTTGGCGCAGGTAATTGGCCAGGGCCGTGATGTCGCGAACGCCCGCCACGCTGTTTTGGTAGGGCTTAAAGAACGGCGGATAGGCCATGCACAGATACATCAACTGATCGATGCCCCCACGGTTCATCAGGTAGACCTGATTCTTCTTTAAGTTGTAAGACGGACAGGCAAACGGCACTTTGAAGTCTTCCACTTTGGCGCGATTGAAAGCCACCCCGACAAAGTCCTTCAACACCGTCACTTCGTTGTTCTTGTTCACACCGCCCAGAAGGGATTTTTTCAAAACCTCTTCATCCTTCAGCTTAAACATCTGCCACTCTACATCGTTGGCAAGTTCCTTGTTGGCGTAAAGCGCCGCCATCGGAGCGGCAAATTCAACTCCACCAATAGCGTAAACCGGAACCTTGGCTCTTTGCAGCTCATGCAGGAATCCGATGTGCGCATAGGTCTTTGCCCCGCCACCGCCCAGAATCACACCGATCTTGGGCATGGTCGGAATCACCGGCGCCGGAGGCGGTGGTGGCGTTTCAGCCACGTCTTCTTCATCTGATTCCATCGGCGGCGGAGTGCCGACATTTTCCGGCGGACGCGGCTGAGTCACCCCCGGACGGCTGGGAGTCGGCTGCGGAGTTTTGCGAATGTCTTCGCGGGTTCTTAAGTTCTGACAGCTTGCCAGAAACAGGAACAAGACAATCCAGCTAGATTTTTTTGGCAAAAACGAAGAACTCATTATTTCCGTCCTTTCCCTGAATCGGAGATGGGAAGTAGTCGAGAACCTTAAATCCATTTTGCGAACAAAGTTCCTTTATCCGCGTCTCGACTTCTTTATACAGTGAAACATCTTTGACTATACCCCCCTTGGCAAGGCCGTCAACGCCGACCTCGAATTGGGGCTTCACCAGACTTAAAAGACAGCCTTCAGTCTTAAGAAAAGGTGCCAGTTCCGGAACTATCAAAGAGATGGAAATAAAAGAGACGTCCATGACGACCAGGTCAAACTTGTCTGGCGGGGTCGCCTGATTGACGGCTTCTTCACGGGAAAGATTGCGGGCATTGATGCCCTCGATAACTGTCAGTCGTGGATTGGAACGAAGGCTGCTGTGAACCTGACCGTGGCCCACGTCCACACCCAGCACCAAGCTTGCGCCCTTTTGCAGAAGACAATCGGTAAAGCCCCCTGTGGAAATACCCACATCCAGAACTTTCAGCCCCTGCACGGAAATCCCGGCTTGCGCCAAAGCGCCTTCCAGTTTCAAGCCTCCGCGGGACACAAAACGATTCGCCGGACCTGCTTCCACTTCAATCTTTCCCTGATGGGATTCCAAAACGGCGAAGCTTGCCTTTTTCAAAATGCGCTTTTGCGAATTTTCAATAAGAAAAACCTGACCCGCCTCGATCAGCTCCTGAGCATGAGTGCGCGACTGCGCCAGACCCTTTTCAACAAGATAAAGATCCAAACGCAGTTTATCGCCCATATTACACCTGACGGTTTTGATTAAAGCTGATCAGATACTCCAGCAGTGGAGCATCGGCAGACACTTTGTGCAGTTCCGCCAGTGTCGAAGCACTGACATCTTTCAGATAGGTCTTGGTGCCTTCAAGCCCCAGGATACCGGTGAAGCTGCGAAGATCCTGACCTTTTTCGCCGTGATCCAAAACATCGTCGGCCACCTGGAAAGCAAGCCCCAGGCCTTCGCCGAACTTTTTAAGACTTTCAATTTCTGTGGGTTTAGCCCCGGCAATCACAGCCGCCCCCTCAACCGCCACACGAATCAAAGCACCGGTTTTAAGACGGTGCAGATGAGTCAGCTCTTCCAGCGACATCTGTTTGTCCCCGGCACGCAGGTCAATCGCCTGACCGCCGACCATGCCACGAATGCCTGCGGCGGAAGACAACAAGCGCGTCAGTTGCCCGACCAGGAAGCTGCTATCCCCATAGTTTTCAGCAATCAGCATGAAAGCTTCGGTCAAAAGAGCATCTCCAGCCAACAACGCAAAATCCTCACCGAACACTTTGTGATTGGTGGGTTTCCCGCGGCGCATGTCATCGTTATCCATGCACGGCAGATCATCATGAATCAAAGAATACGTATGAATCATTTCCACGGCAGCAGCGAAAGGCAAGATGCGCTCTTTGCCGGCCCCGAACAATTCACCGACCAGCAAAGACAGAACCGGACGGAAACGTTTCCCGCCGTTGGTGGCAGAATAAAGCATGGACTTTCGCAATTCAGAAATGGCGCTGCCGGCTGGCAGTTCCATATCAGACAGATATTTTTCCACAAACTGGTTCACAGCCTGGGTGCGCGCGGCGATTTCCTGATCAATCTGAATTGCGAGATCCAAGACTTAGTTCTCCTCTGGAGTGAAATCAGTGGTCACCGGCTGACCATCAGCCCCCACAGACATCAAAAGCTTCACTTTGGATTCAGCTTCGTTCAAACGCTGATGGCATTCGCGGGAAAGTTTCACACCTTCCTCGAACAGCTTCAAAGACTCTTCCAGAGCCAGATCGCCTTTTTCCATCTTTTGCACGATCTCTTCCAGACGGCCAAGTTTCTTTTCAAAATCCATTCTATTCCTCCTTCACGCCATCCACGACAGCGGTCACTGAGCCCTGAGCCAGACGGATATCCAAAAGGTCTCCTTTTTTCACCTGGCTCGCAGATTTAATTACTTGCGAATTTTTGGTCACGATTGAATAGCCACGCTCAACCACCTTCAGTGGACTGAGACTATCCAGCATAGCCATGACCTTGCCCATGCGGGCCTTTTTTCTTTCAATCGAAAAATGCAGCGCCTTTTCAGAACGTGCTTTCAGATATTCCAGATCCTTTTTCTTTTCATCGATCAGATCCTGAGGGCTTCCCAGTTTCTGACTCATCAGCTCCACCCGGTGACGGCGCTCCGCCAGACGGCGGTTGATCGCAAACTCCAGACGATTTAAAAGATCATCATTGCGAAGCTCCAGATCCTGCAAGCGGCGCTTCGGATCGACCAGACGCTTGGAAAGACCCCGCATCTTTTCACGCAGGAACTTCATCTTCTTTTCAAAAGTCAGATGCAGCATACGCTCTAGCGAAACAACCTTATTGGCCAGTTCACCCGAACTTTTCGCCACAAGCTCTGCTGCAGCCGACGGGGTCGGCGCACGCAAGTCCGCCACGAAGTCGGCAATAGTAAAATCAATTTCATGTCCCACGGCAGAGATCACCGGAACCGGACTGGCCGCAATCAAACGCGCAAGACGTTCGTCATTAAAGCACCACATGTCCTCAATCGACCCGCCACCACGTCCGACAATCACCACATCCACACCCGGAAGGGCCGTGGCTTTCTTAAAGGCCTCGCAGATTTGCGGAGCCGCCGCTTCCCCCTGAACGATGGTTGGAACCACCGTCACCTGGATGGCTTTGGCACGACGGGAAAGAACATTCAAAATATCACGAATGGCCGCCCCGGTCGGGGACGTCACAATCGCAATATGCCTTGGGAAAGTCGGAATCGGTTTTTTACGGGCAGATTCAAACAAACCCTCGGCTTTCAATTTCATCTTTAGCTGTTCGAAAGCTTTTTGCAAAGCCCCGGCGCCGACCGGCTCCATCATCTCGCACATCAGTTGATAGTTGCCGCGCGGTTCATACACCGTGATACGGCCGCGCACGATCACTTCCATCCCATCGGTGGGTTTGAATTTTAAGCGGGCGTTGTTGCCACGGAACATCACGGCCGTGATCTGGGAGCGGGAATCTTTCAGGCTGAAATAAAAATGGCCCGAGGTGTGCGCTTTGAAGTTTGAAATTTCACCCTTCACCCACACCTGCCCGATCTGTCCTTCCAACAACTGTTTCACATAGATATTCAGCTGTTCAACGGAAAGCACGGAAGGTTCATTGGTCTTCGTCAACAAGTCGGCAGCCCCAAGACTGGCTTGAGCTGAGACATCCGTTTTTCGAAGTGGCTGATTAGGAGAGTCCGACATGGGAGCAGAGGCTAATGCCCCCACCCGGTGGAGTCAATACATTGAGAGTCAATGTGCTAGAGGGAAGTATACCAGACGTTCTGAACGGACCACAGGCCGCCCACAAAGAAGCACACCCACCCCAGGGATTTGTGCTTGGCCAAATTGGCATAGGCCTCACCCATGCGTTCCTGCCCGATGCGCGCCAGAACCGGGTTCTCCAACACAACAACCATCAGGAGTCCATAGAAAAAAACCACGAAGGGAAAAATAAAATCGAGCTTTTCAGGTGTCATATTCAATTTATCGGAGCTTTACCGGAAAGTAAGAGTCCGGTTCGATTGACGATACGAAAAGACATGATAGAATGGTTTACAGAAGGGTTCGACGGCGTAAAGCTCTATCGAAAATAAACCTTACAAGCATATTTTTGGGGACTGTCCCTGACAATGGTGAGCAAGCTCAGCTCGTACTGAGAAGCCTAAAGTTGTTATCATGGTTACCCACCTTAGCTAAAACAGGTTTACTTTTTCAGAGTGGTCTTCGAGCCTTTTTTTATTTGTCTCAAGCCGAGACAGTCCTGCAAAAAACTTCGTCATTTCCTCAATAATTTCGATTAAGAAATAGGGCTTTCGCGCGTTCAGCCCACCCCCCGTAAATCCGATAAGATCTACATGACTTTGAACCGGATGATGGCTGGTTTTATCAGCGCGTGGACTCTTATTCTGACAGCTTGTGGTGGTGGCGGCCTTGAAGGCGGCGACTATTCATCCAATGCCCCAGCCTCCCCCGAACCGACCTATTACGGCAAACCCACCGATATGGATGCCGCCCAGTCCGTGACCGTCACACTGCCGGCAAAGTTCCTGTATCGGGGCCTGAGCTTCAGTCCGGGCAGCTCTACCAACGGGCTGACTTCCGTGGTTTCTGCCGCCAATGCCATTCCCATCGCTTTTGCTGAATTCCATATCTACGATTCCTCCGGCACGCGCATCCAGCAGGGTGAAACAAACACCAATGGGATTGCTTCTTTCATGATCCCGAAGACCACCGGAACCTACACCTTCAAAGTATTCTCGCGCGCCTACAACGACTATTTGAAAGTGAGTGTGCTGGCGGATATCTATTCCAACACACCTCACTATGCTGAAAAGTCTTTCACGATCACCGCTGGTGACATTACAGCAGGAACGAAGGATCTGACATCGACCCCGGTTTATGCCGAAGCCAATGAAAGCATCTCTTCACGCGTTGAGGGTGGTGCCTTCAACATCATGTATGACATCCTGCTGGCGAATGAATACATCCGCCGCAATATCGGCAAGAACAACGGAGGCACCCCGTCCACGGACACCAACGTGTGGTGGGTGGCCGACAAAGTCACTGTATTCTGGAAAGCCGGCTTTAATCCTTACTCCTATTTTGGTTCCAACTCCCCGCTGTCTTTTTATTCGCCGGGGGATCGCAAATTATACATTCTGGGCGGCGTGAATGGGGATGTGAAGTCCTCGGACACGGATCACTTTGACGATTCGGTGATCTTGCACGAATACGGCCACTTCCTGGAAGACGTTTACGGGAACTCTGGATCTCCGGGTGGGTCCCACACGGGGAACTTTGTGATTGATGCCAGACTTGCGTGGAGTGAGGGCTGGGCCAATTACTTCCAAGCTGCTGTTCTAAGCGGTGCAGATGCAGCCTTTAACAACGCTGATGAAAATCGCGCACCGACAGACCCTCGCTATCATTATTACGTGGACACTTATGGCTATCGTGCCTCAGGCAACACCGCAGGTGTCAGCATTTCCTTCAACCTTTGGCAGGATGGAACCGCGGCCAGCTATGACAACACCGCCTCGGACCTTGCCGGGACCGGTACTTTCCGCGAAGTTTCAGTGTCCCGGGCTCTGTACAAAGCCACTCGCAAAGACGATGCTCAGTACGAAGCCACCAAATACGGTGGTGGCATAACCTTCACCAATATCTGGAAGACCTTTGCCGGTGAAGACACTTCCGGCCACAAGAAATCCAACCCGATTACCACCAGTCTGGTGAACACAACGACCTATCCGGTACCAAGTGTGGGACTGTTCAACAATCTGCTTTCCCGTAACGTTGTCGGTGCCACCGCAAAATGGGATGCGATCTTGACGGAAGAAAAGCAGACCAAGACCACCAAAGACTATGCGTACTATCTGGGAACAACCGGGGGCGCCTGCTCGGGCACAACTGAGTTTACTGTCGGCAAAGAAGAACAGCTGATGACCGCCAGAGACAACGTTAAACGTTCAGACCAGCAGGTGAACAATGACTTCTATCTGTACTATCACGATGGAACTTCCACAACCCTGGCGATGAACTACACAAGCACCAAACTGGATTTGGACCTTATCTTGTACAAGAAAGACTACGTCTACTTTGAAGACACTTACAGAAATGCCGGATACACTTCGGACTATATCGTGAAGCAAAGCCGCAACGTGGCCACCACCTCCGAGAGTATTTCTCTAAGCGGCGTTCCGGCGGGATATTACATTCTGAACGTCAAGATCAACGCTTACGGCAAAACAGCATCGCAGATGAACACCAATGCGACCTACAGCTTAACCAAAGGGGGGACCGCGATATGTGGAACCGAAAGATAACCATCACCGCAATTCTCTCCCTGGCAGTTGGCGTTTCCGTTTTCTCATTCGCGGGGAAATCGGAAAACCGTACACCCGCCTCCACTGGCAAGTCCACGTGGCGACCGGCTCCTGTTGGCAAGCATCTGGCTCTTTTCCATGTTGAACTAAAATCCGAGGACGAAATCCCTGAGTCCGGCAGCGACGAAGTGATCCTTGTCGGCCGCGTTCTGGTGAATCAGACCCTGCAAGGGGATCTGGCATACACCTGGTCCCTGCCGGAAGGCGTGAGCGTCGTTGACGGCATCACCTCTGACACTTTGTCCGGTGTTAAAATCGGCCAGGTGGTTGAACTAAAAATCACAGTGACGGGATTCTCGAAAGAAAAACAGAAAGCCATCTCTTTGGCGGTAAAAGCCCTGGCTCAGGAAGAAGTTCTGGGTAATTCAGCGGTGATTGTCAGCCGCAACGAAGACACCATGGAAGCCACAGCGCCTGACATGAAAAGATCCGCGGAAGAACAACTGGGATCAGAGACAGTCCACCGTCGTCGTAAATAAGAATCCCTTAATCTCTCCGTTGCGACGGAGAGAACTGGCATAGCGAGGCTCCACCTCAAAGCGCCGCAGGCCCTCCGAACACAGCTCCCACAATTGATGCTTTCCCACCTGAAACCTCATGGTCCCGGGGACTTTTCCACTGAGCAGATCCAGAGCCGCAGCAAAGAGGTCGCGAGTCACCGCCTCTTCACGCCCGTAAAGTTTCCACCACTCAAGGGTATAGAGTTCTTCCAAGGTGTAGGTTGAAACCTCAAAGAAACGCAAATTGCGGAAGATCTGCAGGTTGTCGCTGGTATAGATCTCAACGATATTCGCCATTTCAAGCTTGTCGAAGAAGTCCGAAGAAGGCACAAGGCCCCAACGGCGCAGCGCCTTCCAACAAAAGCGCGGAGAGTCTTTCAGGGAGTAGCTTTCAGCCTGAACTTCCTGGCAGATCTCCACATAATCTTTTAAAGTCTGCAGAGCCAGGTCTTTTTGGTCATTGGCGAGCCGGCAGAAGTGCGGCAGAGCGGGGTCATGATAGGGTTTGACTGACAAACCCTCTTTTTCCAGAACCAGGGCGAGGCGCTCACACAACAGACGAAATCTTTCAACCCGGTCTGGAGTTTGCTTCTGAGCACCTTGCGCTGACTGCATTCATCCTCACATCGGGATAACTTCAATTGTTGGATTGAATTGATCCCGCAAAATTCCCTCGATGGCCATCAGTGTTCCTGAAGTGGCACTTGGGCAGGTTCCACAAGCTCCCTGGTAAAAGACATAAAGCTTGTTATCTTCATATTTCACCACATCCAGATCCCCGCCGTCACCTTGCAAACCGGGACGGACCGTTTGGTCCAGAATCTCTTCGATCTGCTGGACCTCAGGAGGAAGGCTGGCGCGGCGAAGCTTCTTTTCATCCATCTGGGTCACAGCCGGATTATGCGCTGGCATACGGGTCTGAATCACCGAACAAACATTGCGCTGAATCTCTTCCGGATCCGCATCAAAATTATGAGTGATCGTGATCACGTTCTGGAAGAAGTGAACCTGACGAACGCCCTCCACCTGGAACAAGGAAGACGCCAGAATGCTCTGCTCAGCTTCCTTGGCATCCGCATAGGTCGCTTTTCCTTCATTCAAGACGGCGCGATCCAACACGAATTTCCACGCATTAGGGTTTGGAGTTGCCTGAATACGAATCAGTACATCTTGGGTGCTCATAACAACATCTCCCGGGCCTTCACCACGGCTTTAACCATAGAATCAATATCTTCACGATTATTATACACTGAAAGGGACGCTCTGACGGTGCCTGGAACTCCCAGACGCGCCATCAGGGGCTGCGTACAATGATGACCAGCTCGGACTGCCACACCTTCCTGGTCCAGAATCTGACCAATGTCAGAGTGGTGAGCCCCTTTCAGATTAAAGGACAAAATCGCCCCTTTATTCAGAGAGGTTCCATAGATTTTCAAATCCGGAATCTCCAGAAGCTTGCCCGTCGCATAGTTCAAAAGATCCATTTCATACTTATGGATTTTATCCAGACCGATCTTTTCAACAAACGTCAGCGCCGCATGCAAACCCACCGCACCTTCCACGTGCGGAGTTCCAGCCTCAAAACGAGTCGGCACATCATTGAACGTGGTTTTTTCGATCGTCACTTTGGAAATCATGCTGCCGCCCCCTTGATAAGGTGGCATCTGATCCAGAATCTCTTTTTTCCCGTACACAGCCCCAAACCCAAAAGGGCCGAAAAGCTTGTGAGCAGAAAACACAAAGAAGTCGCAATCAATCTCTGAAACATTCACCGGCAACTGAGACACGATCTGGGCCCCATCCACCAGAACCTTCGCACCGACTTCGTGAGCCAGCTTCGTCAAAAGCTTCATGTCCGTATTGGTGCCCAGAACATTCGAAGAAGCGGTGAACGCCACCATCTTCGTGCGAGAGTTCAATTTCTTTTTGAAATCTTCAAGATCCAGTTCACCGTTATCCAGAATATCCGCCGCCACAACTTTGGCGCCGACTTTTTCCGCGACCATCTGCCACGGCACGATGTTTCCGTGATGCTCCATCACGGTGATCAGGATCTCATCCCCGGCTTTCAAGTTCGAAAGACCCCAGGAATTTGCCACCAGATTCACGCCCTCGGTAGTGCCGCGAACAAAGATGATTTCCTCGGACTGACGGGCCCCCAGGAATTCGGCCACCTTCTGGCGGGCCGCTTCGAAATGCCCCGTCGCCACATCACCCAGATAGTGAGCGCCACGATGAACATTGGAAGTTTCATAAGAATAAAAATGCGCAATACGGTCGACCACCGACTGCGGCTTCAAAGTTGTCGCCCCACTGTCCAGATAAACCAGGTTCTTGCCATGAACTTTTTGAGTCAAAGCCGGGAACTGGGATCTTACAGAGGCAAATATATCGTCTAGATTGCTCATAACACTTACCGATTCAGGGCAAGGCTGCTGAACGCCTCGTCCAGATGGCGAGACAGCCATTTCTGGATGCTCTCGTCGGAAATTTTATAAATCACTTCAGAAAGGAACCCGTAGCTCAGCATCGGGATGGCTTTCTCTTTAGGGATTGCGCGGGATTGCAGATAGAACAGCTCTTCGCGGTTCAACTGACCCACTGTGGAGCCGTGCGCCGCTTTCACGTCGTCTGCATAGATCTGCAAACAAGGCTTGCTGTCGGCTTCCGCCTTGCCACTTAAAAGCAGATTATTGTTCAACTGGGCCGAGTTGGCTTTCTGCGCACCTTTTTCGATGCGAACGGTTCCGCAGAACACGGCACGGGATTCCCCGTCCAGGATGCCTTTGTAAAGCTGATTGGTATTGCACTCGCCCACTTTATGGTTGATCAAAGACGTGTTGTCCACGTGCTGGGTGCCACGAACAGCGTACACGCCCAGGATTTCTGTGTTGGAGCCAGGACCGTTCAAGATCACATCCAACGAATGGCGAGACAGACTTGCACCCGTCGCAAATGCCAGACTTTCCACGTTAGCGTCTTTTTCCACCACCATGCGGGTGCGACCGATATTCACGGCACTTTCGCTTTCGGCCTGAACACGCACGTACACAAGCTTGGCACTTTCACCAACGTGCACGTCGCTGACCGAGTTCGCAAAGTAACTGGTGCCCGTCTTGCCGTAATGGCTTTCCAGCACACGCACGGAAGAACGTGCGCCCACTTCAAGGCTGAGGCGAGGAGAAACCATCAATGACGGGCCCCCTTCCGCTGACGTGAAGAAGACGAAATTCACAGGTTTTTCCACAGACGTTTCTTTGGCAACACTCACCACGAACGGCTTTGCCATGTAAGCGCCGTTCAAAGCATCAAAGGTGTCATCAAACTGAGCCGGATACTGGGAAAGTTCTTTTAGACTCACGCCCGCTGGCAATTCAGCCGACAGGGTCTTGTTCAAAACACCATTGAAGAAAACGATGTTGGCAAATTCTGGGTTCAGATATTTTTTGATTTCAACCAGAGTGTCATGACTTGGCTCAAACGGGCTCACTGCGCTTGGCAGGAACGTGCCTTCATTCAAAGCTTTCACGCTGGTATAGTGCCAGGCTTCATCTTTGCGGGTCGGAAGACCTTTATTCAGAGCATAGTCATACCCCGCCTTGCGGAAAGCGGACAATGCGCCTTCGGCAGGATTGGATTGACTGAATTTTTCATAGCTCGTTAACAGGTTCATAGTCACTTCCTATACCGTCAGCCAGTCGTAGCCTTTTTCTTCCAGCTTCAGCGCCAGTGAGCTGTCGCCAGTCTCAATGATCTTGCCGTTCGCCAAAACGTGAACGTAATCCGGCTTGATATAATCCAACAGACGCTGATAGTGAGTAACCAGAATGATCGCGTTGTCTTTACGGCGAAGTTTATTCACCCCTTCAGAAACAACACGCAAAGCATCGATATCCAGACCGGAATCTGTTTCATCCAAAAGCGCCAGGCGCGGGGACAAAACCGCCATCTGCAGAATTTCATTTTTCTTTTTCTCACCACCAGAGAAACCTGTGTTCACCGGGCGATCCAGATATTCAGGTTTCATGCTGACCAGTTTCATTTTCTGATAAAGGAATTCGCGGAACTCACCTTCAGGCATTGGTTCAGAGCCCTGGTGCTGCAATACAGAGTTGAAAGCCGTGTGCAGGAACGTGAAGTTGGAAACCCCCGGGACTTCAATCGGATACTGGAATGCCAGGAAGATGCCTTCTTTGGCTCTTTCATCCGGTTCAAGATCCAACAAGTTGGTCATGTTGAAGTTCACTTCGTATTTCACTTCACCTGCAGTGACTTCATAAGCCGGGTGACCGGCCAGAACTTTGGAAAGAGTGGATTTGCCAGAGCCGTTCGGGCCCATGATGGCATGAACTTCACCCGGTTTCACTGTCAGGTTCAGACCTTTCAGGATTTCTTTTTCTTCAACTCTTGCATGTAGGTTTTTGATCTCTAGTAAATTCATATTTCACCTTTATTGAGCTGCTTCAGCTACGCTCTGCACTTACTTCAGTTACGCCGCCCAAGGCGGCTCCACTCTGTGCGCCCAGCGCACCTAGCCGACACTATTTTCTAATTTCATTTCGATCAGTTTTACGGCTTCGACAGAGAATTCCAGAGGAAGCTCTTTAAAGACCTCTTTACAGAAGCCGTTGACCAGCATCGAGATTGTTTTTTCCATATCCAGACCGCGGGACTGCAAATAGAAGATCTGATCTTCACTGATACGTGAAGTCGTTGCTTCGTGTTCAATCGTCGCGGTTTTGTTTTTCACTTCAATGTACGGATAAGTGTGCGCACTGCTTTGATCACCCACCAGCATGGAATCACACTGGGAATAGTTGCGCGCATTTTCCGCCGAAGGCAGGATTTTCACCTGACCACGGTAGGCATTGGAGGACTTGTCCGTCGAGATCCCTTTGGAGATGATCGTGCTTTTGGTGTTTTTACCAATGTGGATCATCTTCGTGCCGGTATCCGCCTGCATCAGATCGTGAGTCAAAGCCACAGAGTAGAACGCCCCTTCAGAGCCTTCACCCTGCAGGATGCAGGATGGATACTTCCACGTGATTGCAGAACCGGATTCCACCTGGGTCCAGGAGATCTTGGAATACTTCCCAAGAGCTTTTCCACGTTTGGTCACAAAGTTATAGATACCACCACGGCCTTCTTTATCGCCCGTGTACCAGTTCTGAACAGTCGAGTACTTGATCTCGGCATTGTCCAAAGCCACCAGCTCAACAACTGCGGCATGCAGCTGGTTTTCATCACGCTGAGGAGCTGTACAGCCCTCAAGGTAATTCACATAACCGCCCTCATCACACACCAACAAAGTTCTTTCAAACTGACCGGTGTCTTTGGCGTTGATACGGAAGTAAGTGGAAAGATCAATCGGGCAACGAACGCCTTTCGGGATGTAACAGAAAGAACCATCCGTGAAAACCGCCGCATTCAAAGCGGCATAATAGTTGTCCGTGTGAGGCACAACAGAACCCAGATACTTCTTCACCAGATCCGGATGTTTATGAATCGCCTCGGAAATAGAACAGAAGATCACACCGGCTTTATCCAAAACCTCGGTGTGAGTCGTACCTACAGACACAGAATCAAACACCACATCCACGGCAATACCGGAGATGCGTTTTTGTTCGGTCAGCGGGATACCCAGTTTTTCAAAAGTCTTGATCAGTTCCGGATCCAGATCGTCCAAAGATTTTGGTTTCGCAGCTTCATCCGTCGCTTTTTTCGGCGCGGAATAATAGCGAATCGCCTGGAAGTCGATCTTTGGATAGGACACGTGCGCCCACTCGGGTTCCACCATTGTCAGCCAATGACGGAACGCCTTCAGACGGTATTCAAGCATCCATTCCGGTTCATTCTTTTTCGCAGAGATCAGACGAATGATGTCTTCGTTCAGACCCAACTGCACCTGGTCTGTTTCAATGTCGGTGGTGAAACCGTATTTGTATTCGTAACTTTCCAGCGGATTGCTGGAGGATTTGTTGTTATCCATGGGCCACCGCCTCAGAGGATTTTTTCGCTGGCATTGCCACTCTTTCCACCAATAGTTCTTTCAGGCTCAGGCTTTTGTAGAAGTCTGTAAGTCTGTGATTCAAAGCTGTGATCGGAGACACGATGTTGCAGGTGCCTTGAATTTCACAAGGCGCTTCCTTATGCAGGCATTTCACCAACGCAGTTGGTCCTTCAATCACCTCAACAAGGTCGTGTATGGAAACCTTCGCCAGGTCTTTCGTGATTTGATATCCGCCATTGGCTCCGTATTCGGCGCGCAAAATCCCGCCCTTTTGGGCCATTTGCTGCATCACACGAGCCGTCGCATCAAAAGGTGTATGGAAAGAATCCGACACTTCTTTGGCAGTTGTGAGCTCACCGGGGATCTTTTGGCTCATGTATTTCAGAGCCATCAGAGCGTATTCAAGCTTGCGATTGATTTTATTCATGTAAGGTTCCCTTCACCAGCGCCCCTCAGAGAGTCCTCTGCGGACACGGCGTCGCTTTCTATCTAATAGAAAGCCAATTGAAAAACAAGGCGAAATACGCCTAATTTTAACGTATTTAAGATTGTGACAGGAATCTTTCCTTTAGTTTTGAAAAAATGTGCTGATTTCACAGTCTTAGGGTGCTATACGAAAGGCCTATGAGAATCCTTTTCATTACCGCTGTCAGCTTCCTTATCCTTGGTATTCTACTGCTTATGGCCCGTATATGGGGCTTGGGGCAATCCTTCCCAGTTTACGAGCACGCCTTCTTTTCTGGCCCCGCTCCGATCGTGATCGTTAAGGCGGACACTCTGGAGAAGGTTCAGGAAACCCTGAAACTCAAGCCTGATGCCGTGATCTGGGCCGACGTGCGCATTTCTTCTGATAAAGTGCCGTTCATTTTGCCTGCCAGCCGGGACCGCGAATTCATCGATATGAAGCTGGCTGAACAGAAAGCCAATCCGACGGCCAAAATCATGGCCGGTGGCAAGTTGTCGGAATACCCATGGGAACAGATCAACGAATTCTATAAAACCACTCCGGCTTTGAAGGAATACTACGAACAGTTTCCCGAGACTCGTTTTGTTCTGAATATTATAGATAACGTCCATGACGTGCATTCCACGGTGGTCAGTGCGATTGATGACCTGAAGCCAAACCCGCGCACCCTGATTCAAAGCGATGCCCTGATCATCATGACCTCTATCAAAGAACTGAAGCCCGAGTGGGTGTACGGCACCAGTCAGCCGGATATTATGAGATTACTCAGTTTTGATTCGCTGTGGATTTTGCCTTCGACTCAATTCAAAGGCGACGTCTTCATCGCTCCCTTCAAATTGATGAAACGCCCCGCTTTCAACGATGAGATCATCACGGAGATGCGTCGTCGCAATAAAAGAATCTTCCTGGGACCTATCGAGAATGAAGCTCAGCTTGCTGAGGCGAGTCGCTATAAGGCCGAGGGCCTGATCACGACGAATTTGCCAGAATTGCTCCGTCTTCTAAACCAAGGTCCTGCTCAATAGGTTGATCCAAAATGCATTTGGGCATATCGTTTTAAGACGTACCTTAACGGAGGTCTAGATATGTCCCCTATTTTTGTCAACGCGGCCCAGGCTGCACCCTCTGTATCAGTGAACACCAGCTCCATTGATGCTATCGCTCAAGCAAGTCCCATTGTTCAGCTGACTTTGTTGATGCTGATTGTGATGTCCGTTTTCTGCTGGGCCATCGGTTACTCCAAATATGTCACTTTCAAAAACATGAAACAGTCCGATGAACTGTTCTTGTCCAAATTCTGGAAAGTGAATTCCCTGGATACGTTGTTTGAAGACATCGACCAATATAAGGACTCTTCTGTCGCCCGCGTCTTTAAAGCTGTGTACCTGGAGATGAAAAAGATCTCTGAGTCCCCGCTGCTTTCCAAAACCGAAGGCGATAAACCGATCCTTTCCGGCATCGACAACCTGGAACGTGTCCTGAACAAAGCCACTGAAAGCGAGATCTCCAAACTGGAATCGCGTCTGACCGTTCTGGCAACAACCGGTTCCACCGGTCCCTTCATCGGTCTTTTCGGTACGGTTTGGGGGATCATGGGATCCTTCCACAAAATCGGTCAGACTGGAACAGCCAGCCTGGCGGTAGTGGCCCCGGGTATTTCTGAAGCCCTGATTGCCACGGCGATCGGTCTAGCAACAGCGATTCCAGCGGTTGTTTTGTACAACAACTTTATCTCTAAAATCCGCAAGCAGGAAATCGCCCTGAACAATTTCGGCGCGGACTTCCTGAACATCGTTAAACGTAACTTCTTCCAAGGAAATTAATCATGGGAATGAGTGGCGGCGGCGGAAAAAGCCGGGCGACATTAAGCGAAATCAACATCACGCCTTTGGTGGACGTGATGCTGGTGTTGCTGATCATGTTCATGGTGACGACTCCTTTGATGCAACAGGGGATTGAAGTGGATCTGCCAAAGACCTCTTCTTCCGGTGTTGAAGTCAACGAAGAGCCTTTTGTACTGGTGATCAATTCAGATCAGAAGATGACCATCGCCAAACAAAAGATCGCCATGACAGAACTGCGCCCGAAACTGAAAGCGATCTTCGAAAATAAAAAGAACAAACAGGTGTACATTCAGGCAGACCGCAAAGTGGACTATGGCTTCGTCGCGGAAGCTATGGCCGAAGTGCGTGCCGCCGGCATCTTTAACATCGGTCTGATCACTCAGCCGAAAGATCAATGACCTGAGCTGTGAACTATTTAGAGGAAAAAGATCAGCAGAATGATGAGCAAGTAACCCGCGGCATAGGGATCTCCTTTGCCCTGCACGCGCTTATTATTTCGATCTTTACTTTGAAGACCGTCTTCTTTGATCCGGAACCGATTGATTTCTCGCAAGCTGTGCGTGTGGACATGGTAGGCTTGCCGGACAAGGTGGAACCCAAAGACCTTGCAGCTCCGGCCAAAGAAAATCCCAAACCGGCTCTTCCTGAAAAAGAAGTCGCCAAAGAACCCGTAAAAGAAAAGCCGCCTGAAAAGGCTCCGGAAAAAGTGGTGGAAAAGAAAACTCCGCCAAAGCCAGAGCCCGTGAAACTTCCTCCGGCAAAAGCCAAGGAAGAAGGCATTAATCTGGAAAAAGTAAAATCCCAGCAGCAGAATGCTTTGGATAAACTCAAAGCCATGGCTGCCTTGGAGAAAATCAAAGAAGACGTGGCGGAAGACAAGAAAAAAGCCGCAGCAGCTGCCGGAACCGGCAAAGCCGCCACCGGAAGTGCCCCTGTGAAAGGCAATGTCCTGTCGCCCGGCACATCTTTGACTGGAATCGCCAAGCTTCAGAACGACAACTACATTTCTGATCTGGATCGTCACATCAAACAAAATTGGACAATCCCAGAATGGCTGGCGAAGCGTGATTACAAAGCACAAGTGCGTGTGTTCGTGGATTCGCGCGGCAATATTCTAGGCAGAAAAATTGTTAAATCCAGTGGCAATCCCAGCTACGATGAAGAAGTATTAGCAACCATTGACCGTTCAGCCCCTTTCCCGGCTCCGCCAGAAAAGCTGATCGCTGTATTCTCTGTGGACGGAATCCTGATCGGATTCCCGGAATAACTAGGAGGACATCATGATGAAACAGATACTGGCCCTTGTTCTGATTATCGGCCTATTCCCTCTTTTCTCCCATGCCCAAAATAACAACGGCATCTATATTAAACTGGGTGAAGCTCGCACCAAAAAAAGTCTGATGGCTTTCCCGCCGCTGCAATACACGGGCTCCCCTTCAACGGCACCCCGCAATCAAAGTGTCGGGGTTGAGATCTTTAATACGATCACCAATGACCTGACCGTTTCTTCCTACTTCCAGTTCATCAACCAGAGTGCGTTCCTGGAAGACACCTCCAAAACGGGTTTGATGCCGGCACCAGGCCTGCCAAATGGATTCAAATTCCAAAGCTGGTCTTCGATCGGCGCGGACTTCCTGATCCGTGCAGGTTACTCGGTCGTAGGCAACGAAGTGACTTTGGAAACTTACACTTATCATGTTCCCCGTGCCGCCTTGGTTCTGGGGAAAAAGTATAAAGGCCCAACCAGCAGCGCCCGTCGTATTGCGCACACTTTCGCCAACGACGTGATGAAAGCTCTGACCGGTGTTGAAGGTCCGTTCCTGTCCCGCGTGGTTGTTTCCAGCGACAAGGGCAGCGGCCAAAGCAAAGAGATCTTCACCATGGACTGGGATGGCGCGAACATGGAACAGGTTTCCAATCACCGCAGTATCTCGATTTCCCCGGCATGGTCCCCGGACGGTAAAAAAATCGCTTACACTTCCTATGTGAAACGTGTGGGCGCAAAATTCCGCAACGCAGACATGCTGCTTTTGGATCTGACGACCGGGAAAAGATCTTTGGTCTCTTACCGTCAGGGTATCAACTCAGGGGCGTCGTTCTCTCCGGATGGTCGTCATATCTATCTGACAATTTCTCAAGGCAACAGCCCGGACATCTATAAAATGTCTTTGGATGGAACCCTGGTGGGCAAAATCACCAATGGCCCGGCCGGAGCCCTGAACGTTGAGCCGACCGTTTCTCCGCAGGGATTGTTGAGCTTCTCTTCTGACCGTGCGGGTCGTCCGATGATTTACACTGCGGACGCTGCCGGGAACAATGTGAAACGCATCACTTTTGCGGGTGTGTTTAACTCGTCCCCGTCCTGGTCCCCGGATGGCAAAAAAATCGCCTTTGCCGGTCAGAGCGACAACAACTTTGATATCTTTGTGATGAACGCCGACGGCACCGGAATGATCCGTCTGACTTCTGCGAAAAAACCAAACGGTCGCATGGCCAGCAACGAAGACCCTTCGTTCTCTCCGGATGGAAGATTCGTGATGTACACGTCCAACCGCACGGGGAAAAATCAGATCTATATTTCCACCGTGGACGGGACTGAAGAGCGTCGTGTGACCAACGACAACAACAACTACTACAAGCCAAAATGGTCCAACAACATTGACTAACTTATCCA
This sequence comes from Bdellovibrio bacteriovorus, assembly GCF_002208115.1. Taxonomy (NCBI): domain Bacteria; kingdom Pseudomonadati; phylum Bdellovibrionota; class Bdellovibrionia; order Bdellovibrionales; family Pseudobdellovibrionaceae; genus Bdellovibrio; species Bdellovibrio bacteriovorus. Next base: position 3,633,505 of record NZ_CP020946.1, read on the forward strand.
TCGAGGATCAGTTACGGCAGGAGCGCAGCGAGATCTGGTCTCGCTTTGCTGACGCCGCCAAGACCGACTCTATGGCCCCCGATCAAATCTGCCAGCAATGGAGTGGGGCCGCGGACCTTCTTTTACGCCACGCTTTTGATCACTGCTTTTCCAATCAAAAAATTGCGCTTTTCGCCCTTGGAAAATTGGGGTCGTCAGAACTGAATTTAAGTTCCGATGTCGATGTTCTGCTGGTCAGCCAGGAAGACTCCCCCCAAAGCCTTTCGGCCTTGCGCAAGTTTCAAAAAATTCTGACCGAACGAACTGCTGCCGGTTTTGTTTTTCGGGTGGACTTTGACCTGCGCCCCGGCGGCAAACAGGGGCCGTTGATTCCGACCCTGGATCAATTCAAAGACTATTATGGCAACTATGGCGAAACCTGGGAACGCCTGGCCTTTGTTCGTCTGCGCCCGATTGCGGGTGATGAAGGCGTGCAAAAGGAAGTATTGGCGTTTGCGCAGAAGTTTTCTTTCCGCAAGCATCTGGATTTCACCCTGCTGGAAGATTTAAAAACCCTGCGCTCTAAAATTCAGGGGCACTATTGGGAGCGGTCGCAGGATCAGGTGGTGGATTTAAAGCTGGGCATCGGGGGTATCCGCGATGTCGAGCTTTTCACCCACGCCCTTCAGGTCATTCACGGCGGCCGCGATCTGACTTTGCAGGTGCGCGGAACCACCGAGGCGTTGTTGCTGCTGGAAATGAAAGAACTTCTGCCTTCTGAAGAAGCCAAATTCCTGCGCCAGCACTATTGGAATCTGCGCCGTCTGGAAAACTACGTTCAGGCCCTGAACGACGAACAAACCCACTTGCTGGTTTTGACGGAATCCCATCCTGAATTTGTGATGCAGGCCTTGCCGAATCTGAAGTTCGACATGCTTCGCTGTGATTCCATCGTGAAAAGTCTTTTAGGAGAAGCCCCGAAAGAAATTTCACTGGAAGAAGAACTGAAACGCACCGGCTTGCCGGATCAGGATCTGCAGGAACTTTGGCAGGAAATCCTGGGGCAGGAAGTGCTTTCCCGCAACAAGGGCCGCGATGAGCTTTCCCGCAAAGCTTTCCTAGGGGCTTTCCTTGAGACCTTGCAGGAACAACAGGGCGACATCCGCCGGGGCTTATTGCTGTTAAAAGACTTCATCGGCAGCACGCGGGCCAAAGCCAGTTTCTTTGCGCTGCTGTTGCGCGAAAAAGAACTGCTGCAGGAACTGGCGTGGCTGTTTGGCCATTCACCATATCTTTCCCGCATTCTGTGCAATCGCCCTGAGCTGCTGGATAGTTTCGTTTACCGGGCACAAGACAAACACTCGGAAGACCTGGGAACCCTGCTGGAAGAGCTGGCTGAAAAGAAGCTTCTTTCTGAAGTCATCAACGGAAGCGAGTACCTCGAGGATAAAAACCTGCAGCAACTGACGGCGAATCTGACTTCCACCGCGGATTCGGTGGCGACCACGTTGCTGGATGCTCTGAAAAAAGAATATCCCTCGAAGCTGCGCATTCTGGCATTGGGTAAATGGGGCGGCCGCGAGATGGGCTTCCGCTCGGATCTGGATTTCATTTTCGTCGTTCCGGACGAACCGGGTGAAATGGATTATAAGCTCGCCAAACGTTTCATCACCCGTCTGACGGAAAGCCATCGCGGGGGAAACATCTATTCTATCGACATGCGCCTGCGCCCTTCCGGCAAAGCCGGCCCGCTGGTGATCGTGCAAAAGGATTTGGAAGACTATCTGCAAACTCAGGCGGCGGCCTGGGAGCGACAAGCTTACCTGAAGGCCCGCTGGATTGGCGAAAGCACTCACAACAATCTGGGTTTTTTGGATCGGGGGCTTTCATCTGCGGAGCTGGATGAGCTTGAGCGCATTCGGACTCAGTTGATGGTTGAAGGAGTTCATCCGAATCTGAAGTACAGCGAGGGCGGTCTTGTGGATGTGGAACTGGCCGCACAAACCGCCGTTTTGAAAAAGAAGCTCAAGCCCGCCTCGTCGGGAACGACGGATTTGATCAGCGCTTTAGAGGAGAAATCCGGGGTTTTACTCAAGAACTATGACCGACTGCGCCAGATTGAGCAGATGCTTCAGCTTGTTGCGTCAGAGTCGCTGGCTGAACTGAGCCCAAATCATGAGTCGTTTCATGCTCTTGCCTTGGCGCTTCATCTGCATCCCTCAGAGCTTCTGAATGAAGTCTTAAGCCTGCTTCAGGCCAACGTTGCACTTTTGAAGGAACTTGACCCTCGCCGGCTGCCTCACTAATAGTGAAGGGGTTGGACAAAAGTCAGGAGACCGCAATGTCGAAGAATATCGATGTTAAGAAGGTATTTTGGATCTACCTTTTTGCATTCCTATTGGCAGCTTTCAGCTTCCGCGCAGATGCAAAGACAGAATCCAAGGCAAAGGCTACGAAGAAGGGAAAAGACATGATCGCAGTATTTGAAACATCCAAAGGCACTTTCAAAGTAAAGCTTTTCGCAGATAAAGCGCCGAAAACAGTGGAAAACATCGTGGGCCTGATCGAAGGCACCAAAGAGTGGACTGATCCTAAAACTGGCGAAAAAGTAAAGAAGCCATTCTATGATGGTCTGACTTTCCACCGCGTGATCAAAGATTTCATGATCCAGGGTGGTTGCCCGCTTGGAACTGGAACTGGCGGCCCAGGCTTCCGTTTCGAAGATGAGTTCCCAGCCGGCGCTCCGAAACACGACAAACCAGGCATCCTTTCCATGGCGAACGCGGGTCCTAACACAAATGGTTCCCAGTTCTTCGTAACAACTGTTCCAACTCCTTGGTTGGATGGCCGTCACACTGTGTTCGGTGAAGTTGTTGAAGGTATGGACGTGGTTAAATCCATCGAGAACTCCAAAACAGGAGCTATGGATCGCCCAGTTGAACCAATCGTGATCAAACACGTAACGATCCAGAAGTAATTTCGAATTCAAATTTGAATACTAAAAAAGCCCGGTGGAAACACCGGGCTTTTTTTATTTGCAGAACTGATCGGCCGCGATCCAGTAGGCCGGGGAACAATAGTCCGTCCACTCATTATTCTTATTGGTGGAGTACGCATAGAACCAGGTCAGTTTATCGTCCTGGGATTTGAAATGAATCTTGTCCGGCATTTCTGTCGGCTGCTTGCCGTTGATAGTGTAACACCAGCCATAGGCACGCAGTTCAGTGTCAGAGACAACCTCAATGCTATCCAGACCGATCGGGCTGTTGATGATGGAATTGATGCCTTCGGCAGAACCCACATACGGGATCTTGTTCGCATCAAAGATTTCAAGGCTCAAGGCACCTACGGACTTTGTCAGATCCGCTTGATAAGTGCCTTCGTGTACAGGAGTGTTTTTGCAGGCGCCAAAGATTCGCCAGGACACCGCTTGGGCCTGAGATGCTGTCAGCACCACTAGCAGTGGCAGCAACGGCTTAAGAGTTTTCACGACGAACCTCTTCCATATCGATTTCTTTGGCCTTCACCACGATCTGCTCAAAGATTTCTTCCGGTAAAGCGCCTGGCTGGCTGAAGATGATGTCGCTTTCTTTGATGATCATCAAAGTCGGAATGGATTTGATCTGAAACTTGTCCGCCAGCTCCACTTCGGCTTCCGTGTCGATCTTTCCGAAAATCACGTCCGGGTGTTTTGCGGCCACAGACTCAAAGATCGGGGCAAAACGACGGCAAGGTGCACACCACGTCGCCCAGAAATCCAGAATGATCATGTTGTTGCTTTCAACGATCTCTTGAATGTTGTTCTTGGTGATTTCTACGACAGCCATGGGGCCTCCTGTTTTGTGGCGCTAGGCTTATCCCAAATCCCAGAATGAGACAATCACAAGATTTAGACACCCCGGTGCCCGTTTGCGGCCTCGTCGCGGTATGAGACAAGTCCCGTGCCATTTAATCGCTTTTGAGGGGCCCAAAGCTTGCTTCTATACATTCAGAGACTGAGGTGAAGCTATGAAATGGTTCTCTAAGATTCTGACTGCCATTGCCGCTGTTAACATGATCCTGGCCCCTGTGGCCCAGGCTGCAGCCAATTGGACTGAAAAAGAGAAAGCTCAACTTGCCCAGTACCGCGATTTCCTGGAGCCAATGGGTTACACCCTCTATGTCGACAAGGAATCCAAGAAAGCTCAAGTCTTTGATAAAACAACCAAAAAACTGGCGATGGAAATCCCGTTCGGGGAAGAGAAACAACTTCGCAAGTTCTCTCCAAAATCCATCAATAAAATGATGCTGGATGAAATGGTTCGCATTAAGAATGCTTCCAAAGCGTCTTTGTCCCACACCGTAAGAAACCTGCCGACGGAATCTGCGATGTTCTTTGTGGCGATGGGTGCGGTAGTGGCCGGTCAATTGATCACAAACTATTCGCAAAATCCTGTGGCAATGCAACAGCATATCCAGCACCAGCTTTCACCGATGGGTGTGTTTGGTTTCTTCACTTTCATGTATTCCCAAGGGCTGACTTCCAACCTGCTTTCCACTTACATCAAGAATCCAAAGTTCCACCACATGATCCCGTACCTGGGCATGACCGTGGGTGCTTTCCTGCAAACTTATCTTTCTTCTATCGCTTCAGATCCTAACGTGAAAGCCTGTGCGAAGGTTATGATGGGCGGAAAAGTTTCCCAGAAAGACACCGCGGCTGGCGTTGAAGAAGATCCATGCGGTAAAGCCTACGAATACCTTGTTATCCACAAGAAAATCTGGGAGTACGCTCCGGGCATCGCGTCCATGCTGATTTCATCCGGTGCGGCGGCTTTGGGTCAGGCTCTTCTGACGAAAGTGGTTTTGCGTGTGACGGGTGTTGATATCGCTGTCTGGCTGACTCCGGGCACGATGCAGGTTAAAGGTCTGCGCCTTTTGATTGTTAAAGGTCTTCAGATCTCGGCGTTCGTGGCTTTGGACATGTGGTTCAACCGTCATGTGACCTTTGCCTGGAAGAACTTGTTTGATGGTGCTGACTTCCACGACATGAACCGCGACATGGTGAACCACGTGAACACCCTGAAAACCGCGAAGTGGAGCGGGTCTACTGACAACTTGAAACATGAAATGAAGCACTTCCATCAAAAGATGATGGACTGGCGCATGATCAACATGGCTGAGGTCTATGAAGCTCACCACAACTGGTCTGAAGCTTTGAAAAGCCTGACGAGCATGTTTAACAGCAGCTATTCCTTCTATAACGATTTCGTGAACGAAATCCGCAACGCCAGATTCAACGAATCCCAGGTGCAGCCCCTGCTGCGCACGGCTCCGCTGAATGGCGTGACTCCGCTGGATATGGCAGAAGGCCGTGAGGATCTTTATCTGACTCACCCACAGTTTATCGAAGGCATGCAGTTGGATACCGTGGCTGAAGCAGCGATCAAAGCCGATGCTTTGATGAAGTCCAATAAAGCCAAATATCTCTACCCTGTTGAAAAGAAAACTATCAACGGCATCATCGCAAAACTTTCCACGGGCGATCGCGACCAGATCGGTAAAGGTTTGCTGGAGCTGAACAACAACATACGCATTGCCGCTCAGAATGTTTCAAGCTCTCAGAACTATTTCCACGTGATGAACGAGATCCGCAGCTATATGGGTTCTCCGGATCCATCCCTGGAAGTGGGTCGTGGCTTCGGTCAGGCTTACGAAAAAGCTCCGAGCACAGCAGAAACTTTGGCTGGCACAAGCTACTACCGTCAGGTGGGTCTGTTTAAAACTCCGAAGATCACGGACTTCCTGGTCATGCAGATGATCTGCGGTCCGGACGTGGAAGCCAATGGCAAAGTTGTGAAAACTCCAAAAATTGCCGGTGCTCACACGGGCTTCCCGTCTGTGTTCCTGCCACCGACTTTGGCAAATCAAAATGATGAATTTGATCCGTGCTTTGGTATCAAGGCCGATGCTCCGGTTGAAAGAATCTACAACTGGCCGGTGCGCGCAGCCAGCGGCAAAAGCTATAAGGGCTTTGTTGAATACCTCGTACACGAAGCCCGTGACAATGCGGTTGGCTCTAAAGAAGAGTCCGCATTCCCGGCTTGGTGGACAGCTAAAACAGAATCCCAGATGCAAAAGGCCTTTGGTGAATTCTCCAAGAGCTATGACGAAATCGTCGTGAAGATGGTTCGCAAAATGTACAACAACGAACGAAGCAGCTTCAACCGTGGCCCGATGGCCAACGGGATCATCAACGCTGTCTTCCAGGAAGAGCGCGTGTACCTGGCTTTGTTGCAGGAAATGCTTCAGCCATCCGCGAAGTTTGATCTGAAGTTTGAAAATCTGCTGAAGAATGCTCCGACCCATGCAGCGCTGAAGGCTGTTGAAGGTGAGTTCTTTGCTCTGAACAATTTGCTGAAGAAAATCGAAGTTAAAACGATCGAAGGCCGCGAAGTGATTCAGTCGCCTTTGGAAAACTATCAGCTCGAAGAGCAAGTGACCAAAATCCAGACCGCCTTGGCGGGCGTATCCACCCTGCTGGGCGTGGGTGACGCGACGGACGGCGCGGTCGTGACTTTGAATCAGCAACAACGTGATATCGCGGTTCAGGCACTGGAGCAGCTTCAGTCTCTGGCGCAGGAAGTGATGATGTACGGCTCTATGGCGAACGCAGTGAGCTGGGACAAGATCCGCAATATCAAACGTCTCAATGCGGAACAGGGTCAGTTCCAAAATGAGATTCAAGCCAAGATCTCTCAAATGAGAGGCATGGCGATGCCGGGCAAGAACTAGTTGGTACGCCCTTTGATATATAGAGTGTTGAAACGATTAAACTAAGCAAGGCGCTTCTGGGATTGGAGAGTCCCAAAAATTGGAGTGCCCTGTTTAAAAAATTAACAAGTACTAAGGAGAGAGAGTATGAAAAAAGCATTTGTGTTCGGTATGGCAGCCCTGGTGACAACTATGTCCCTGTCTTTGACGGTCCACGCAGCCCCTGGTGCAAAGCCAGCGCGTGAAGCTTTGGTGGAATACACCAAGCAGGTTAAGGCCGCCGCTTTCGGTAAACGCATGACCTCCAAAGGTTTGGATGCCCAGCAACTGAAAGTCGCTCAAGACAACATCATCAACGAGCTGGCCCTTCCTTCAGGCAAGAACAATGCTCTTTCCATGGCTCTGAAAGCAGATCCAACCAAGTCCGCACAACGTCTGGACAGCCTGGCAACTATCGTTGCAGCTAAAAAGATGGCGGCAGAGATTAGCAAAAACGACGCTAACGAAGGTCAATCCATCGATGCAGCAGCGACCGCTTCTGCGAAACTGATGGCAAACTCCTCTTTGACGGGCGCTCGTAAAACAGCGAAAGACCTGAGCGCGGCTGAGTTGACTGAAACTACCGCGGCATTGTCCAAACTGGAAACTCTGCCAGAGGCTATCTTGACCAGATTCTCTAAAGCAGAGCGTGACTCTTACACTCAAATCATCGAGCGCCACGACCAGATCGTTGAATCCGGCAAACGCGGCACTTCTGAAGAAGCATTTGTAGACGCGATCATGGAAGTCAAAGGCGTGGATAAAGCCAAAGCAATGGAAGTTGTGAAAAAGCTTAAAGAGTGCGTGTAAGAATAAAGAAAATCTCTACTCCGAAAAGCCGGGTCAGCAATGACGCCGGCTTTTTTATTTTTACTGGCAGTTATTGAATTCTTTGAAGTAGCGCTGGCAGATGGAGTACTGCGAATTGCAGTCATTCACATCGGTAGACTGGTAAGTTGCCATGGGGCATTCACGCATGGCTGTTTTTGTAACGACAGCCTGGAAAGATCCCTCCGCATAGACAGTGTTTCCGCTGACCAGACGATAGTTCACGTTGTTGGTGCCGACTTCCAGCAAAGGCTTTTGGAAAAGGGTGGAAATCCACAGATTGAAAGCATCAGTACTGATGCCGCGAGCCCCTTGATAGTCTTCTGTTTTGGAGCGATTGGAACCATCCTGATGAAATGCCGTCAGCTCCACTTTCGTCACTCGCGCATCACGAGGTCCCACGAAATGATCATAAGCCCCCGGTTTCATCACGATATCACGACAAGAATACAATGCCGTTCCGTTGCCGTTAAAACCGCCGCAGATAACACGAACCTGACCTTGAATTGGAGTGACAGTGAGGGAGTTCCCTTTTTCGAAGCCGACGTTCTGGGCCTGAGCCAAAGAACACAGCGCTGTGATGAAGATAACAAGTCTTAACATGAAAGGCCCCCTCTGCCTTGGATGTGCGGCTAGAGTAGGGCCTCTAAAATTCTTAATCAATAACTAGCGCGTCAAAGCCTTCAAAGTATCCCATGCTTTGAGGTAGCTAAATGCTTGATATGCTTGATAATCAGCCTTGAACAGCTTATCGCGCGGCGACAGCTTTTCATCTTTTTTCGATCCCACGTCTTTCCACCAAGCCAAAGCTCCTTCTTCTGCGCCCTCTTTGACATCCAGCTTCTCTGCGGCTTTCTCACGATCACCTTTCAAGTGACCGGCAATATCACCTTCACGAGTTGTGACAGATTTCACAATCGCTTTAGAGAATGCATCTGGATCCACGTCTTCAATTTCAATGTCAGGATGAATACCTTCCGCCTGGATTGAAACACCGTTCGGCGTGTAGTAACGAGCCACAGTCAATTTCAGACCACTGCCATCACCCAGCTTGATCACCGACTGCACAGAACCCTTACCGAATGTTCTTTGACCTACGATCAAAGCGCGTTTGTTGTCTTGCAAAGCACCGGACACAATCTCGCTCGCACTTGCTGTATATTCATTGACCAAGATCACGATTGGGAAGTTTGTGTACTGACCTTTTTTAGAAGCCGTCGCCACTTCTTTTTCGTTTTTATTTCGACCGATCGTGGACACGATAGTGCCTTCTTTCAGGAACATATCGCTGACCTTGATCGCCTGATCCAGCAAACCACCCGGATTTCTGCGCATATCAATCAACAGACCGGACATGTTTTTGTTGTTCTTGATATGAGTTTCAACAACCTTTTGCAGATCTTTGGAGGTGTTTTCGATGAAGCTTGTGATGCGCACATAAGCAAAGCCATCGCCCAGATCCGTATACTTCACCGATTTGATTTTCACGCTGCCGCGAACCACGGTGATGTCACGAGGCTTTTCCTCGTTATCACGAACCACACGCAAAACAATCTTGCTGCCCTTTTTCCCACGCATCATCACAGAGGCTTCGGCCAGACTCATACCCTTGGTGGTTGTTCCGTCGATAGCCACAACTTTATCCCCAGCCTTGATACCCGCTTCCCAGGCTGGCGCATCTTCGATCGGAGAAATGATCGTCAGAATGCCGTTCTGAATGGAAATCTCAATACCCAAACCGCCGAACTCACCGCTGGTCTCTGTTTCAAAGTCCTTGAACATTTCAGGCGGCATGAAGTTCGTGTGCGGATCCAGTTCGCGCAGCATACCTTTGATCGCACCATAAACCAGCTTTTTGGTGTTCACTTCTTCAACGTAATACTGCTGAATCAGATTTAGAACCTTACTGAAGTTCTGAAGGTCCGCATACCTTTCCTGGGCAAAGGCTCTTACTTGAAAACCTGTTTCTGCCATGATGAACAAAACCAGCAGAAGGGCGCCGCCCAAAATATAGGTTTTCCAGTAGCGTTTGAGTGATTGCATAGTGTTAGAGTCCTTTCATCCACTGTTGCGGGTCGTAGGGTTCGGAAAAATGTCTAATTTCAAAATACAGTCCGGAACTGCCGTCTTGCGGGGCTTCACCCACCTGAGCCAGCACCTGAGAACCCGTGACCTCGTCACCAGTGTTCACCTTCACTTCTTGTGCATGGGAATAGACGCTGTAGTAGTGATCGCCATGATCCACAATCAGAGTTGTTCCAAAGCCCGGAAGCGTTCCGACATAGGAAACCTTTCCTTCAAACACGGCTTTGATATTGCTACCCTTGGCCGCGGAGATGAAAATTCCCTTGTGAGTTAAAGTATAGGGGTGATCCTGACCTTTCATAAGTCCAAATTTGCGGGTGATCACACCTTCAAGAGGTGCAGAAAGCTCACCTTTTTGGTCGGCAAAGGACGGCTTAAAGAGCAAGTCAAACAGTCCGGCATCGTCAATATTGTACTGCAGGGATTTTTCCCGAAGACCGTTGATTTTATTGATGGCAAAGAGCTTGTTCTTGCGGATTCCATCCAGAAGCTTGCCCTTCAGGTCCTGCTCTTTGCGCAAGGCTTTTTCCTGGGCAGCGATCTTTTGCTCAACGGTTTTCATGCTGTCCAGTCGCTGCGCCAGGGTCTTGCGTTTGCTTTCCAGATCCTTAAGGTCCCGGGAATAGTTTTTGATCAATTCAAGATCGCGAGCAGCCACAACACCCAGAATTTTCAGGTTTCTTTCCAAAAACGCTGAGCTGCTGGACGAAAACAGGAACCGGGCAATCGAAGGCCCGCCCAGCTTGTACATGGCCCGCAGACGTTCCGCCAAAAGAGTTCTTTGCTGACGGGACTTTAGGTCCAGATCCTCCACTTTTTGGGTGAGATTTCGGATATTCACCTCGAGGAAAGCCCGCTGCTGCGACATCTCCCCTTTTTCGGTCACGATCTTTTTGATTTTCTTATTCAACTGATAAAGAGCCGACAGGACCTGACGTTGCTTCAGCTCGGCATCTTCAAGCTTTTTCTTGGTCGCTTCAAAGTCTTTGGCAAGGTTGTCCACGTCGGTGGGATTTGCGGCTTTCGCCCCCAACGACAATGAAAACACCAATGCCAACAGAATCTGTGCAAGCTTCAACGATCACCCCTGACTTCCGGCAAAGCCGTCATTCATGCGACGAACACACAGATAAGATCCCAAGGCCCCAAGCCCAGTGCCCGCGATAACAAACACCACCAAAAGCACCGGACCCATAAACTGAATGTGCTCGCCCAGTTGCAGGAAGCTCAGCTTCGTGATCAGCAGATTTTTGATCCCGATGTAAACGGCAAAACAAAGACCCAAAGACAAGACCGAGGAAACAACCCCCAACACCGCTCCTTCCACCAGGAATGGCTTTCGGATCATGGAAGGCGTGGCACCAATCATTTCCAGCACCACAATCTCGTCCTTGCGCGCCTGAACCGAGGCACGAATGGCGTTGGACATAACAAACAGGGACGCTGCCAGAATCACCAGACATAACGCGCGCAAGGTCAGCTCGATCGCATTAACCAGTGCAGCGTACTTTTCAACCCAGTCCTGGCCATAGCTGACTTCATCCACACCCTCCAGTTGACGAAGCTTTCCGGCCATGGACTGCAACACGGTTGTTTGCTCGGCCGCGGCCACATCGGATTTCAGTTGAACCAAAAGACTTGCGGGAATCAGACGAAGCAGTTCTTCATCCTGAGAGATATCCGGAGCATAACTTGCCATCTGGGAACGGAAGTCACCCAAAGCCTGCTCTTGTGTGACAAACTTCACGCCTGCCACATTTTCATTTTCTTTGATTTTACTTTCAATGTCCTGACGGCCTTTTTCAGAAAGATCCTGAGAAAGGTAAACCGTCATCTGCACATCCTCACCCCACAGAGTCAGAATGTTTCTGAAATTCTGAGATACCAAAAGGGCGGCACCCATCACCACAAAACACGCGGTCACGACAACCAGGGTGGAAACCTTCAACGCCCAGTTCTTTTGATGTGGTCTCACTTGGTGTCCCCCACAATCATTCCATCCTGCAGTTGCAGTGTGCGCTTCTTGCGACGACGAACCATCTCGTGATCATGCGTTGCCACAAAGACGGTGGTCCCTTGAGAGCAAACACGTTCCAGAAGATCCATGATCTCTTCACTTAAGCGCGGATCCAGATTTCCTGTCGGCTCATCGGCAATCAGCACTCCTGGCTGATGAATGATCGCCCGGGCAATGGCGGTTCTTTGCTGCTCCCCCCCGGAAACGAAGTCCGGGTACTGATCATGCTTGTGCGCAAGGCCCACCTGCTCCAGCACCTCGTACACACGGCGCTGAATGGCTGGTGCTTTATCGCCGCGAACCTGCAATGGCAACGCGACATTTTCAAAGATCGTTCGATCCTTCAAAAGTTTGAAATCCTGGAAAATCACACCGATTTTTCGGCGAAAGAACGGAATTTGGGAATCTCGCATCGTCAATAGATCATGGCCCGCCACCTTCACATCCCCTGATGTGGCGATATCGTAGGCTGAGATCATCTTGAACAGAGTTGTTTTACCTGCCCCACTGGGACCGGTCAGAAAAACGAACTCACCCTTGTCGATGCGCAAATCAATATTCTTAAGCGCATGAACCGGGCCTGGATAGGTCTTATAGACGTGAGAGAATTCAATCATCCCTTCATCTTATGAAAGATGACTGCTGATGAATACTCGCCACAAGTCGAGGTTTTGGTGTTTTTGAAGGATTTAAGGAAGGCTTCCCGCCATCAGGGTATCAATTATCGTGGTGTGTTGACGGCGCAGGGCCAACTTGATGGCTTCCTCCGACTGAACAGACCCCAGCTTCAAAACAGTGTCATAGGGTGTTTTGATGGTCTTCATCACAGCTCCGTTGCAGAAGATTCTGCTGACCAGATAAGGATTTTGCGTTCCCCAATCCTCTGTCTGAATGTGGAACTTCTGACCGCGCACTGTAATATCTGAGTTAAAACCTTTTTGCACCTGCACAAACCTCCCGGAAAAATTAGCAGATTTTACTGTGTTTCTCATCAATTTTTTCTTGGACGATGAGCGAATTAAAACTAGAGTCAAATCCTGGATAAATAAAAGGAGATTTGTGTATGAAGATGTTCTCGATTGCCGCAAGTGTGTTCGCCTTGCTTTGTTCGTTCTCTGCCGCTGCGGCTCCGGTTACCGGTGAAGCAGAAGCTGGTGCCGTAATTGTCAGCGGTAACAGTGATTCTGAGAGTTATGCTGCGAAAGCAAAAACCACTTACACGCAGGACAAAAATGTTTATTCCGCATTCGGGCGCTACTTAAAAACGGACTCCAACGGTGTTGAATCTGCCCGCAACTGGGAAATCGGTGCTCGTTACGAACGTGAACTGACCGACTATCTGGGCGTGTTTGCCGGCCAAAAGGCAGAAAGCGATATCTTCAACGGCTACATCCAAAGGGACTCTTCCGACTTGGGTTTGAAGTACAGCGTGATCAAATCTGACGAAATGAACTGGTTCTTCGAGGTCGGTTATCGTTATCAGAAGACACTTCCAACCACTGGCGGAACGACTCATGACAACATGGGCCGTCTGTTCACCGAATTTAACAAAGCTCTGGATAAAACCTTGTCATTCAAATACTGGGCGGAGTATCTGCCGAACTTCACAACCACCGATGCTTATTTGTTCAACACGGAAGCTTCCTTGAATGTGATGTTGAACTCTGTGTTCTCTTTGAAGTTGGCTTATCTATTACAATATCAAAATTCCATTCCTGCTGATGGCAAGTACACCACAACCACGAGTACAATGAATCTCGTGGCAAAATTCTAAGAAAGGATTGAAACCATGTTTAAGGAGTTCAAAACGTTTATCATGCGCGGCAATGTTCTGGACATGGCCGTGGGTATCATCATCGGTGCGGCGTTCGGCAAGATTGTTTCTTCATTTGTTGCTGACGTTTTAACGCCGATTCTTTCACTGGGCCTGGGCAAGGTGGACTTCTCAAATCTTTTTGTCGCCCTGAATGGAGAATCTTATCCAACGCTGGACGCTGCCAAAGCGGCTGGTGTGGCAACTGTGAACTACGGTATCTTTATCAACATGGTTCTGGATTTTGTTATCGTGGCCTTTGCCATCTTCCTGATTGTGAAAGCTGCCAACAAGATGAAAAAGGCTGAGGAACCAGCTCCGGTGACCACGAAAGAGTGTCCGGAATGCTGCTCTTCCATCCCGGTGAAGGCCCGCAAATGCGCTCACTGCGGAAGTGCGGTTGCTTCCTAGACCTTTTCAGTTTCAAAACACCTCGAAGCCCGGTCCCAAGCCGGGCTTTTTTATTTTCTTTTCCCGCCTGTACTGGCTCTGGCCGAAATCTCATTGTGAGACGTAAACCTTTTAGGCAGGTCTGCCGATAATTGGTACTGGTATTGCACCACTCATTATCATCGGGGAGGAAATCAAATGAATAAGATTTCAAGCTCTAAAAAAAATGCATCTGTCAAAACAGTTATCAACATCCTGAGCGTCCTTTCTTTGGTAGCCCCTTCCGTATCTTTGGCTGAAGGCCTTAGCTTTACCAAGTCCTCTGAAGAAGTCGCTGAAAGCAAAGCGGCTCGACTGCAATCGCAATGTTCCCAAGCTCGCAGTGAAATCACGACTGCTAAGAATAAAATCGCCGAAGCCTGCCGCAAAGCCGGCATGGGTTCAGGATGCGCGGAAAAAGCCGCTGCCTGCTCCGAAACTTTGGGCACTGATAGCTTTGACACCACTGACGCCATCGGCACTTTGATGGGTCTTCCGGCCGGCTCCAATATTGGTGGCTCTTGCCCACAGATGAATGGTCGCGACTATTACGACGAAAAAAAGCGCCTTGAAACCGAGATCAAAGACACTCAAAAAGACATCGCCGAACTGGCTGATGATGAAGCTGAGATCAAAGAGACGTTCAATACGACCATTCAGGAACTGCAACAGGCTCTGACCGATGCCCAACAGGAACTGGAAGAAACTAAGACGTCATTGGATGAGCAAGAGCGTGAAAAGATCTCTGAGTTCCAGGCCAGCCAAAATGCTGCCAAAGAAAAGCTGCGCGAATACAACTCCAAAATCATCGCTTTGCGTTCTGAGATGACCAATGCCGTTCGTGAAAAAGCGACCAAAATGCTGGAATTAACGGCAGAAACATCCAAGTATGCTTGTAATCAGGAATACACCAAGGCCGCTGAATCCTATGGCAAAGTGAACGCGACCTCCAACAAAAGCCATATTTCCAAAGCCAAAGCACAAAAAGCTGCGGCTTTGGATGCGTTCAACAAATGTATGAACCGCTTCCAGCAGGCTCGAATTTCTTTGAACGAACAAAGTGCCGCAAAAATGGAATCCATCAACGACCAGATCCGCAATGCTGAAGCCAGCACCGACGAACTGAATGATTCTTTGAATCTGGCTTCCACGCAGTTGGATCAGATGAAAGCGGACACTGCCAAAAGAAAAACTCAGGCCGAAAAGAAGGTCACTGACCTGATGACCCTGACTCAGAACAAGATGCAGGCGGCTCAGGAAAACATGCAGACCAAACTAAAAGCCCTGGCTACTAAACAGCAGAGCTACACCGAGGCCTTGAACCGGGCGAACAACTCTTTGATGACTTTGGGTCCTGCGCCAAAACGTGGTGCGGAATACACATCTGAGGAAGCCTCCAGTGAAATCTCCGCGCAAACTGAGATTATTGAAGATGTAAAGGCGACTGTAGCTTCGAATTCCGAACTGGCCGCTCAATGCCACCTGGGTGATGCAGCAAAAGGATCCTCAAAACGTTCCCGCAGCTCGGGCTCCAAATCAGGCAGAAAGTAAGACCCAGCCTTCGGGCCAGTGTCCCTAGACCCTACCCATTTGCACTGTTAGAATGGGGGCTTATTAAAGGAGCCCCCCACAGTGTTAAAAAAGATCCTGCTATTTTGCGTCGCCCTCGGTCTTGTCGGCATCCTCGGTGTCTACCTCATCATTCAGTCTGTCAGATCCGGCCTGCCACAATTGATCACTGTGAAAGACTACCAGCCCCTGCTGGTCAGTCAGGTCTATGATCGCAACAACAAGAAAATCGGTGAGTTCTTCCGCGAACGCCGCACCTTGGTTCCTTACGAAAAGATTCCAAAGAATCTTGTTAATGCGTTCCTGGCGGCCGAAGATGATCAGTTCTTCTCGCACAAAGGGATCAATCCCCAAGCGATCTTCCGTGCGGCATTAGCCAACCTGCGCGCCGGTCGTTCCGTTCAAGGGGGATCGACGATCACGCAACAGGTGGCAAAAACACTGCTTCTGTCCTCTGAAAAAACTCTGACCCGAAAATTGCGTGATATTCTTCTGGCAATTGAGATGGAAAAGAATCTGAGCAAGGAAGACATCCTTTTCCTTTACCTGAATCAGATCTATTTCGGTCAGGGAGCTTACGGTGTTGAACAGGCCGCCCAGACTTATTATCGCAAACCGGTTTCCAAACTGACTTTGTCCGAAATGGCAATCCTGGCGGGTCTTCCTCAGGCTCCTTCCCGTTACAGCCCGGTTTCAAATCCTTTGCGCGCCAAAGAACGTCAGATCTATGTTCTGCGCCGCATGGCTGATGTGGGTTACGTTAGCAAAGAAGAGTCCGAAGCGGCCATCAAAGAGCCGGTGAAGGTTTACGTTCGCGAAAACTACGAAGAGTATGCTCCGTTCTATCTGGAAACTGTTCGTCAGTTGCTGGTGAATCAACTGGGTGAAGACATGGTTCTGGACAAGGGCCTGAAAATTTACACCAGCCTTGATCTGACCAAGCAAATGGCAGCGCAAGAATCTGTAAAGGAGGGCTTGAAATCCCTGGATAAGCGTCAGGGTTATCGTGGTCCTTCCAAAAACCTATCTGATGAAGACGCTATTGAAGAGTTCCTGAAAGAAAATCAAAAGAAGCTGATCTCGGACTTCACTCCGGAAAGAACCATTCTGCCGGACGGAAAGTTCGCCGATATCGTGCCGGTGAAATCAGCGCAGGATGAAAAGCTGCATCCGTTGCTGCCTCCGTATATCAAACTGAAAGACACCGTGAATGGTGTCGTTGAAAAAGTCGACGATGCGCTGGGTTTGGTTTACGTGAAACTGCCAGAGACTCGCGGCGTGATTGACATTGAAACCATGACTTGGGCCCGCAAACCGGATTCCGAGGCTCGCTATGACCTGGCCGCGATCAAAAAACCTTCTGAAGCGCTGAAGAAAGGCGATGTGATTCTGGTGAAAGTGGTCGCAGATCAATTCAACTCCACTCGACTGGCCAGCAAGAAAAAAGGCCAGCCGACTGCTGCCGCACCCGACTTAAGCAAATTCATCGGTCTTGAACTGGATCAGGAACCACTTGTTGAAGGGGCCTTGATTTCATTTGATCAGGAAAATCAGGATGTCCTGGCGATGGTGGGTGGATCCAACTTCGCAAAAAGTGAATTCAATCGTGCAATTCAAGCTCCCCGCCAGACAGGCTCTGCATTCAAAGCAATCGTCTACGCTTCGGCCCTGGAAAAGGGCTATACTCCGGCAACTCCGATCATGGATGCCCCGATTGTATACGAAGAAGGCGGCGCCGCTGACGATGCTGAAGGTCAGGGTGACATGAAGGTTTGGAAGCCATCCAATCACTCCAAAAGCTTCGGTGGCGACATTCTGTTCCGCAACGCTTTGGTCAAATCTTTGAATATCCCGACAGTAAAAATCATCGAGGATGTTGGTGTTCCATGGTCTATGGAATACGCTCGTCGCCTGGGAATCTACAGTCCGTTGAATCCGGACTTTACACTGGCCCTGGGCTCCAGCAGTGTGACTTTGTATGAAATGACCAAAGCCTTTGCTGAATTTGGTCGCCTTGGAAAAAGACTTTCCCCGCTGCTGATTCACAAGGTGGATGATGCCAATGGCAAGAATCTGCTAAAAACCGTGTCTTTGGATGCTCGTTTTGACAAAGAGATCAAAGCCATCAATGACGGTTTCGAAGAGCGTCGCAAAGCCTTCCTGGAAGCCATGAACGATCCAGCCAAGATCGAAGAAATGAAAAAGAAGGAAGGCAAGAATGCCAAACTTGATCCAAGCATCTTCTTCCAGGATGCTGATCAGCTGATTCGCCCTTCCACTGCTTATGTCATGACAACCTTGTTGAAAGGTGTTGTTGAAGACGCTGGCGGTACTGGTGGTCGCGCAAGAGCGGTGGGTCGCGAAGTGGCTGGCAAAACAGGTTCCACGAACAACTACTTTGACGCGTGGTTTATCGGCTACAGCCCGCAGATCTCCACTGGTGTATGGGTGGGCTTTGACAAAGAAAAAAGCTTGGGTAAAGGCGAGGTCGGTGGACGCTCTGCTTTGCCGATTTGGGTGGACTACATGAAAGCGGCTCACGAAGGTCTTCCGCAGATGACTTTCCCCGTGCCGGACGGTATTGTGTTTGCTAATATCGACAGCGAAACAGGTAAACTGGCTTCGGCTTCAACCAAGAAGATCATTCGTCAGGCTTTCGTTGAAGGGACTGAACCTACAGCCGCTTCGAACAAAGCAGAAGAAGCGACTGACTTCTACAAACAGGATTTATCGGAATGAAGGATATTCACCTCTGGGGGGTGAAACAAAACAATCTTAAGAACATTGAGGTCAAGATCCCGGTTGGTTCCATGACTGTGATCTGCGGCCCCAGTGGTTCCGGGAAATCTTCCCTGGCCTTCGAAACTCTGTTTGCCGAAGGTCAGCGCCGTTTTATCGAAAGCATGTCCAACTATGCCCGTCAGTTTCTGAACAAAGCTCCGAAACCGGACATCGAAGGCATCAATAATATTCCCCCGGCGATTTCGATTGAACAAAAGAATACGGTTAAAAGCTCCCGATCGACCGTGGGAACCACGACCGAAATCATCGACTATCTTCGACTGCTTTACGAAAAAATCGGGAAATCCTACTGCCCGACTCACCACTGCCCCACTGAAAAAGAAAGTGTGACCGAAGCCACCGACAAGGTTCTAAAGAACTTTGCCGGAAAGCGCGGTTATCTTCTGGTAGAAATCAATTCTGAAGGCCGGGTGGCTGAAGGCAAAAAGCTTCATTCACTTCTTTTGCAGGACGGCTACCTTCGTATCTACATCCCAAAAGTGACCGAGGTTAAAAAGCCTGCAGCAAAAGCTGCTGGTAAAAAAACCAAAGCTTCCGGCAAGAAGGCCTCCAAAAAAGTGGAGGCTCCAGAAGTCGTTCCCACAAATCCTGGCGGCCTGACCAATGAAGAAATGGGTACGGTCGTCGAAATTGGCGAAGCCGCCGCAATCAAAAAAGGTCTGCCTAAAGAAACGTTCTATCTGGTGATCGACCGTATGTCTTTCAACGAGGATGAACGCGGCCGACTGGCAGATTCACTGACTCAAGCCTATGAAGCCAGCATCAAATACAACACTCATCTGATCACCCGCCGAGCGACCATTCTTTCCACTGATGGAGAGCGCCTGCAAGTCAGCGAAGAAGCGTCCTGTCCGGTGTGTGGCTACACTCCGCCACCACTGAGCTCGAAACTTTTCAGCTTTAATTCTCCGATCGGGGCCTGCCCAACCTGCAAAGGCTTCGGTAATATCCTGGACATCGACGAAGAAAAAGTGATTCCAAATCCGAATTTGAGCCTGGCTCAAGGGGCCTTAAGCCCGCTCTGGATGCCCAGTGCGGCTCATGAAAAAAAGCAGCTGCTTGCGTACTGCAAAAAAACCAAGATCGACACACACACACCTTGGAAAGACCTTCCAAAAGCGGAACGTGATGTGATCTGGAATGGAAATAAAGATTTCTTCGGCGTGCGGGGCCTGTTTGAATACTTGGATCAGATCAAATACAAAATGCACGTGCGTGTGTTTATTTCCCGCTTCCGCAGTCCGTTCCAGTGCCCGACTTGCAAAGGCGCACGCCTGCGCACGGAAGCCAATCACGTTCTAATTGCCAACTCGAATATCAATGATCTTTCCAATTTGACGATTGAGGACCTGAATACCTTCTTCCAAAAACTGGAAGTCACGCCATTCCAGCAGGAAGTAGCGGGTGAAGTGTTAAAACAAATCCGCTCACGCCTGGAATTCCTGATGCGTGTCGGGGTTCATTATCTGTCCCTAGGACGAGAAACCCGCACACTGTCCGGCGGAGAATATCAGCGTTTGATCTTGGCCAACCAACTGGGCATGGGTCTTTCTCAAGCCTTGTATGTGTTAGATGAACCGACTGTGGGTCTGCACCCGCGCGACAACGACCGCCTGATTTCGATCCTGAAGGATCTTAAAGACCTTGGAAACACCTTGGTCATCGTTGAACACGATCACGATGTGATCAAAGCCAGCGAGCACATCATCGAAATGGGTCCTGGCTCTGGATACCTAGGTGGTGAGGTTGTTTACTCTGGCACCACTGAAAAATTCTATGACTATGAAAAGTCCAACACCGTTCCGTTCCTGAAGCCTTCCAAAAACTGGCAGGCTTTACGCACGATTCGCCCGGTGGATGTCGATAACTACAAGGTTAAGATTGAACTCAAAGGCGCCAAAGGCCACAACCTGAAGAATCTGGATGTGGTCTTCCCGCTGAATCGTCTGGTGACCGTAACGGGCGTCAGTGGCTCAGGCAAATCGACTTTGATCTCAAAAACTCTTTATCCGGCCTTGGCTCGCGCTTTGGATATTGAATACATGCCAGCGCAGGACTATTCCGGCTTGGATGGCGTGGAGCATATCAAGAACGTACTGCTAATCGACCAGTCCCCGATTGGTAAATCCGCGCGAAGCTCACCGATCACTTACCTGAAGGCGTTTGATGCCATTCGTATGATCATGTCGACAACCCCTGAATCCCAGTCCCGTGGTTACACGGCCGGAACCTTCAGTTTGAATGTGGATGGCGGACGCTGCCCGGCCTGCAAAGGCACAGGCTATGAGGAAATCGACATGATGTTCATGGATAACGTGGTTATCCCATGTGACGTTTGTGACGGTAAAAAGTACCGTCCCGAGATCCTGGAAATTCAGTACAAAAACAAAAATATTCACGAAATTCTTTCAATGACCGTGAATGAAGCCATGAATTTCTTCGTGGCTCACCCGAATATCCGTAAGCCTTTGAGCGTACTAAAAGAAGTGGGTCTGGATTACCTGCAACTGGGGCAACCGGCCAATTCTTTAAGCGGTGGGGAATCCCAGCGTCTGAAAATCGCCAAAGAACTGTCTCAAGTCCAACAGAAGTCCACCCTGTACATCCTGGATGAGCCGACCACCGGTCTGCACTTCCGCGAGGTCGAGCTTTTGATGAAGGTTTTGAACAAGCTGATCGAGACTGGCGGCAGCGTCGTCGTCGTGGAGCACAATTTGGATGTGATCCGCGGTTCAGATTATGTGATTGACCTCGGTCCCGAAGCAGGTAAAAAAGGCGGAAACATTGTGGCTACGGGCACTCCGGACGACATCATGAAAGTGAAGAAAAGTCTGACGGGGCAATATCTCAAGCGTTATATCGAGAGCCACCAAACCTCGTAATCTGGAAACAAATGATGTCACCTGAAATCAAGAAACTCCTGGGCGAACTTAAACAGTACAAAAGCACCCTTTACATCGTCGCCGCAACAGGGATTCTGAACGCACTGGCAACCACTCAACTGGCCTATATGATCAAGGGTCTGTTTGACGGGCTGTCTGCAAACCAGCAGCAAGCCATGGCCACCCTTGTGCCGATAGCATTGGGTTTGGCTCTGGTTCAGGCGACGTCCCGCTACTTCCACATTTATCTGATGAACTACACGGCTGAACGTGTGGTTCAGGGATTGCGCCAGAAGCTTCAGCAGAAGTTCATGCGCCTGAATCTGTCCTTCCATAACAACTATGCCGCGGGTTCCGGCGGTTTGATCAGCCGTATTCTGAATGATATTCGCATCATCCAGGATGGCCTGCGCGTCGTGGCTGACATCTTTCTGTATCCACTGATGCTTGTGGGTTTGTTAATCAATCTGATCCGCATCGACTGGAAGCTGACCCTGGCAACCTTCCTGATTGCTCCGTTGATTGCCGTCATTCTAAAAAATATCGCGCGCAGCATGCGCAAGTACATCCCCCAGGAACGCGATGTGATGGAGTACATGACCTCCACCATCAAGGAAAGTCTGGACGGCGTTCGCATCATTCAATCCTTCAATCTTGAAAAAGACATGGGCGAGCGCCTGATCAAGGAATCCGACAAGTACCTTGGTATTCGCAAGACCATCTACAAACGCCAGGAAGCCAGTGGTCCGGTGACTGAATTCCTGGCCACAGCGATTGTACTTTGTGTGTTCATGTACGTGAGTTATGAAATCGCCGCTGGTCGCAGCACACCAGGCACATTCGTGGGCTTTGTGGCTTCTCTGCTGATGATCAATCAGCCCATAAAGCGTGTTCAGGAAGCTTATGTGCGCATTCAGGAAGTGACCATTTCCCTGCGCCGTATCTTTGAAATCATTGAAAACGAATCAGAGGTTCCTCAAGTTGCCAATCCGGTTCCTTTCCCGAAAGACTGGAAGAAGATCACATATAAAAACGTAAGCTTCAGCTATGGCAAAGAAATGATCCTGAAGAACCTGAATCTTGAAATCAACCGCGGCGAAGTGGTTGCCCTGGTCGGCGCCAGCGGCAGCGGCAAATCCACCATCGTGAATTTGCTGGAAAGATTCTTTGACCCCACCTCTGGTGAAATCCTGATTGATGACGTGAACATCCACCACATCGGTTTGCAGGATCTGCGCCGTAATGTCGCACTGGTGACTCAGGATGTGTTCCTGTTCAGCGATACCATTGAAAAGAACATCTGGGCTGGTGATTACAACCGCACCCGCGAAGACATCCCTGCCATGGCAAAGCTGGCCAATGCCCATGACTTCATCATGAAGACACCACAAGGTTATCAGAGCCGCGTGGGTGACCGCGGAAATCTTCTTTCCGGTGGTGAAAAACAACGCATCAGTATTGCGCGAGCGATGTTTAAAGATGCCCCGGTACTGATCCTGGATGAAGCGACCAGTGCCTTGGATACTGCCAGTGAAATTGAAGTCCAAAAAGGTATTGATCACCTGATGGAAGGCCGCACAGCTCTGGTGATTGCACACCGCCTGTCGACAATTCAAAAAGCTGACAAGATCGTCGTCATGAAATCAGGTGAAATCGCCGAGATCGGAACTCACAAAGACCTCATGTCAAATGAGGGCGAATACTTCCGTTTCCACAGTTTGCAACACACTTAGTTCTATGATCTAAATAAAGTATGTCTACTTTATTTGGATCTGAGCTAAGCAGCGCTGTTATCAACACCGGTATCGCCACCATCATCCTGATTGTGGCCTTGTCCCTGATGAGCTGGCTTTTTCCGTGGCTGCAGAAAAAAATCAAGTCCCTGCCCCACAGCCAGCTACCCGCTTTAAAAATCCACAACTTTGAAATCATCACCGCTCAGGCCCTGACATCTGGCATCTGCAGCCTGCTAAAGGGGCTCCGACTGATTGTTACGCTGCTGGGTCTTTATTTCTATTTCTCCCTGGTGCTGGGATTTTTCCCCGACACGCAGCACATCTCGGAAAACATGCTTCACTACATTCTGGATCCTCTGAAGGAAGTACTGAAGACCATCATCGACTACATACCCAAAGCCATTTACGTCGTCGTCATCTGCCTGGTGATGCGTTACATTCTGAAAGTCATCCGCTTGTTCTTCCTGCGCGTGGAAGGCGGATACTTGAAAATTGAAGGATTCCATCCCGAATGGGCTCACCCAACCTACAATCTGGTGCGAATTCTGGTTCTGGCGTTCACACTGATCATCATCTTCCCTCACCTGCCGGGCTCAAGCTCTCCAGCGTTTCAGGGAGTTTCTGTATTCCTGGGGCTTCTGATCTCTCTGGGGTCAAGCTCTGCCATTTCCAATATGGTGGCAGGACTGGTCATCACGTACATGCGCCCGTTTCAGGTGGGTGACCGCGTAAAACTCGGCACGACGGTCGGTGATGTCGTTGAAAAAAACCTTCTGGTTACCCGCATTCGTACGATTAAAAATGTGGATGTGACGATCCCGAATTCAAATGTCCTGAACAGCCACATCATCAACTTCAGCGCCGTTGCTGACACCAAAGGACTGATCCTGAATCCACGAATCACAATTGGTTATGATGTGAACTGGAGAAAGGTGCACGAGCTTCTGCTGGGAGCCGCAGCCCGCACCGAAGGCGTATTAAAAGATCCGAAGCCGTTTGTTTTCCAGACAGCTCTGGACAACTCCTACGTGCAGTATGAACTGAACGGCTACACCCGTCTTGCAAACAATTTTGACGATGTGTATTCCGATCTATACAGAAATATTCAGGATTTGTTTAACGAAGCTCAGATTGAAATCATGTCTCCGACCTACCATGCGCTTCGTGATGGCGAAGGAAAGCACATCCCGCCTGAATATAAGTCTTAGAATGAGACATGCGTACCAGTCCTTGGTCCAGCTTTGCACGCTCTTTAGACAGTCCCGCTAAAGTTCGTCTACTTTCTTGACGATAAAAGTATCGATACTTTTGACAGTCACTGAAAGGACGATACTTATGATTAATTGGGATGAGTTTGAACATATACATGTCATCAACAAGCTCAAACAGATTCTCAGCGCGTGGTGGAACATTGACGTTGTTTTCACAGACGAGCGCGGAATGCTTAAAGGTTATGACTCTGATAAAGTCACTTTCAGCAACCCGGCAATCACAGCTCTGGTAAGAAAAGAAGCTGGCCAGCAAAGCATCGCAGAACTTGTGACCAAGTCTCTGGATGATCTTCGCACTTCCCAAAACAGATTCTCCCTGCGCAAGTGGGACATGGTTGGTTTCGATGTGGGTGTATTCCCGATCATGATCGAAAATGACTGTGTGGGTACGGTTGTGGCTATGGGCTTCTTCCGTGACTCCAACTTCACTTCACGTCTGACAGAAATCCGCGAGCGCCTTGCAGCGTTTGGCATGTCCGGCGAAGTGATTGAAAAATGTCTGGGCAAGCTGAAATTCCTGGATGATCAGGAGCGCGCTCACTTCAATGAGCTTTGCGAACTGGTGGCTCAGGAAATCGTGACTCTTCACCTGGAAATCTCTTCCCGTGAAGACCGCATCAAAGAACTGAACAAGGAACTGGGCAACCGTTTCAAGTATGACAACATGATCGGTAAATCCAAACCAATGCAGTCTCTGTACGCTTTGCTTGATAAGATCAAAGGTGCGGATTCCACAGTGTTGGTACAGGGTGAAAACGGTACAGGTAAGGAATTGATTGCAAAATCAATTCACTACAACTCTCACCGCAAAGACAAGCCGTTCGTTATTCAGAACTGCTCCGCGTTCAATGACAACCTTTTGGAATCCGAGTTGTTCGGTCACGTAAAAGGCTCTTTCACCGGCGCTTTGAAAGACAAGAAAGGTCTTTTTGAAATGGCTGACAAAGGGACCTTCTTCCTGGATGAAATCGGGGATACCTCCCCGCAGATGCAGGTAAAACTGCTGCGTGTCCTTCAAGAAGGCACGTTCATGCCAGTGGGTGCGACGGAATCCAGAAAAGTGGATGTGCGCATCGTAGCGGCAACAAACAGAAACCTTAAAGAGATGGTAGAGCAAGGCACCTTCCGTGAAGACTTGTACTATCGTCTGAATGTGATCAACATCCGCGTTCCACCTCTGCGTGAAAGAAAAGAAGACATCCCTTTCCTGGTGGATTTCTTCCTTAACAAAATTCACGATCAGCAAGGCGGACCAAAACGCCAGATCACCAAACGCGCCCTGGAAAAGTTGTATGACTATCCATGGCCGGGTAACGTGCGTGAGCTGCAGAATGAAATCGAAAGACTTTGTGTTCTTTCCGGCGAAGAAACAAAACTGATGGCAGAGCTGCTTTCCCCGAAAGTTCTGGAAGCTGGCGAAAAGAACAAAGTTCAGGGTTCCCGTTTGCAGGGTAAGCTGAAGGATGCATTGGAAGATCTGGAACGCGAGATGATCCGCGAGGGTCTGCGCCGCACAGGTTGGAACAAGTCCAAGCTTGCAAAAGAACTGGGTATCAGCCGCGCAGGTCTTATCATGAAGGTCGAAAAATACGGCCTGGATAAACGTAAACTGGCGCGCTAAAAAAGGGCACCGACCCTAAAAGAATTACCTAAATGATCGAAACTTAGTGGGCTTTAAGAGCAAATCTTAAAGCCCACTTTTTTTGCCTAAAACCTCCTAAAATACTGATTCTACAAGGAAATTACAGCACCCCTTAGACTTGGCATTGCTCTTGTAATAGGGAGTCTTTGTGTAAGGGGTACGTGGTTTTATGCAGACAACATTGGATAGCTCTTTTGTAGAAAGACTAAAGCAGATTCTGGCCAACCGCTATGGGAAGGGTTTACAGATCCGTCAATTGATGGACCTGTCTGAAGTTTCAGGCGCGGAAGAAATGTTCACGCGGGGGCGTGACCTTCATATTCCTATTCGAGTGAATGGGAACTTTCTGGGAACAGCTGTGGTGCCATCCGCAGATGATCTGAATAGTGAGAAGCGCACTGGAGTGGCTCAGTTGGTAAGAATGGTGCTGGAACCGGCCATGTACAAATGGTATCTGGATCAGAAGGAAGCCAACCTGGAAGAACTTAGTAAAGTTCAGCCTAATCTGGACAACGTCCGTCTGTTTGGTGAAGAACCAATGCCTTCCATCGATGAGCTTCTGGCCGATAATTCCATCGTGCCCAACGAAGGTCCAGCTGCAGAGCTGATTTCTCACCTGATCCACCTTGAGGGGCGATCAGAAAACAACAACAAGAAGGTCGCTTTGCAACTGCATGAGCTGACCGGGCGCTGGGCATTTGTTCCCTTCAACGACATCAAGGGCCAACTGCATTCCTCTATGGACATTGCCCGTATGGGTGGAATGACAATCTTTGTGGAAAACGTGGAAAACCTGAATGCCGCTGAACAAGAGCTGTTGATGGATTATATCAGCGAAGAGCATCTGGAAGACGAGCCTCTGATCATTACAAGCTCCCTGAAAAGCCTGGAAGAGCTGGGTGAAAGCACGCTGGATTCAAAATTCGTGGATGAAATTTCGGTGAACTGCTTTGAAGTGGACCGCGCACCGATGACGCCACAGGGGCTGAAGGAAGTTCTGGAGCTGTTCTTCATGAAAGACGGCCCGATCGACGCCTAAGTTTCCCGTCTGATTTATCCTTGATAATGCCGTGAGTGTCTGTGAGAATTTTTCTTATGGTCACTCACGATGAATTCCTAGTTCCATTTTTGACAAAAGCTTTGAACTCCGACAACTACAAGGTCTTTTCCTTGGCCGGAGACGCCTCCAACCGTCGCTATTATCGCGTGGTGCAGGACAACCAGTCCTGGGTGCTGATGCGCTGGGAGCCTTATGATCCCAACAACTATCCCTTCCTGAGCGTGCTGAATCACTTCGCCAAAAACGGCGTGCATGTTCCGACCGTTGTGGCGCAGTCCCCGCAAGAAGGTCTGATGCTGCTGGAGGACCTGGGTGATCTGACTCTGGAAAGAAAGTTCTGGGAAAGCCAAAGCCAGGAAGCGTCTTTGGAGTTCTACCAGATGGCCGTCGATGAGATCGTGAAAATCCATCACCCGGCCACTTTGGATAAATCTGACTGCACCGCTTTCAAGATCGAATTCAACACCGAAAAGTTCCTGTGGGAAATGAACTACGGCAAAGACAATCTTCTTTCCGGTGTCCTGAAATTCCCATTCGGCGAATCCCTGAACAAAGAAATCACGGATATCTTTGTGGATATCTCAAGCCGCCTGGACAGGGAGCCAAAACGCATCGCTCACCGCGACTATCATTCCCGCAATCTGATGATCAAGCTGGATCAGATGAGCGTGATTGATTTCCAGGACGCCCGCCTGGGGCCGATTCAGTATGATCTGGTCAGCTTGATGCGTGACTCTTACGTGGACATGAATGATTCCATGGCGCGCACCCTGATTGACTACTATCTGGAAAGATCCAAGGCTTACTTGCCGAAAGATTTCTCGCGCGAACAATTCGATCGTATTTACGAACTGCAATCCATCCAGCGCTGCTTTAAAGCCTGTGGAAGCTTTGCAAGCTTCTATCACCTGCGACAGGATCGTCGTTATCTGAAATACCTTTCCGGAACTCTTCGCCGTGTGATGAAAGCCATCAACGAATTCCCGGAATACAAAGTATTTGCCGATGTCCTGATTGATTCCGGCGCACTGGAAAGAAAGTACGAAACTCTATGAATGTGATGCTGCTGGCGGCAGGTGAAGGCACTAGACTTCGCCCCTATACGCTGACACTTCCAAAACCGGCCATTCCGTTTGTGACGGTGCCTTTGGCCGGACACTCCCTGAGCTTTCTGGGAAACCTAGCCATCAATAAACTGGTGGTGAACACCTATCACTTACCCGGTGAAATCCACCATCTTTTCCACAGTCTGCGCCACCATGCCAAGTCTTTGCATTTTTCAGATGAAGTTGGGCAGATTCTGGGAAGCGGTGGCGGTTTGGGGAAGGCGCGGGATCACTTTATGGGTGATGACTCTTTCGTCATGATGAATGCCGATGAAATCATTCTTCCCAAAGAAGCTGACATCATGAAAAAAGCCATTACTCATCACCGTCATCAGCGCAGCCTTGCGACTCTGATGGTGATGGATCACCCTGATGTGGGAACAAAGTTTGGCGGGGTCTGGACAGATGCGCACAACCGCGTGCTTGGCTTTGGAAAAACCCCGATCGCAGGAGCCGTGAAAGCTTGGCATTTTGTTGGAGTGCAGATTCTATCCGACAAGGTCTTTGACTTTATCCCGGCTCAAGGGGAATCCAACATCCTGTATGATGCTTTGACCACGGCCATAAAAAAGGGTCTGAGTGTCGAAGCCTATCCTTTCGAATGCACATGGTTTGAAACCGGAAATCCCACAGACTTCCTGGAGGCCTCTGAAAAGTGCCTGCATTATCTGGCTGGCCCGGCGACTTACCAAAAGGCCATTTTAGAGGGAACCCTGAAAAGATACTCTAAAGAGGAAACCGTTCTGGCCTCCACAGACGGCGGTTACAGTCTGGTTTCCAAATCCGCATTTTTGGGACATTCTCGAATTCACAAAACATTCTGCGCAGGACCTGGAGCCATTGTTGAAAATGGTTGCGAGCTGACGAATGTGATCGTGGGCGCCAATGCCCGAGTGCCCGCCGGCACGAATGCCAAAGACACTCTCTTTCTGTAATAAGGATATTTATGAAACTTGGTCTTGAAGTACTTCTGTCTAATCCAAAGATGCTAAAAAGTCTTAAAGGCAAACGCGTGGGCCTGGTCTGTCACCCTGCCAGTGTGGATGAAAATCTTCAGCACAGCATGGATTTGCTTTCAAAGAAAATCAAACTTTCCTGTGCCTTCGGCCCCCAACACGGGGTTCGCGGCGACAAACAAGACAACATGATTGAAAGCCCGGACTTTGTCGATCCGGTTCACAAAATTCCTGTGTTCAGCCTCTATGGCGAAGTTCGCCGCCCGACTGCTGAAATGATGTCCCACTTCGATGTTGTCCTGTTTGATCTTCAGGATCTGGGCTGCCGTATTTACACGTTCATCACGACATTGCTTTACATCATGGAAGAATCGGCAAAGCTTGGAAAGACCGTCATCGTCTTGGACCGCCCGAATCCGGCAGGCCGCCCGGTGGAAGGCTTTAAAATGCTTCCAGGCTGGGAATCCTTCGTGGGTGCGGCACCGATCCCTATGCGCCATGGCCTGACTGTGGGTGAGCTGGCTTTGTATTTTGCTGACTACTACAAAATGGATCTGGATCTGCAGATCGTGAAAATGAAGGGCTACAGTCCTGACAAAGGCCCGGGCTTTGGCTGGGACCTGAAACGTCCTTGGGTGAATCCTTCTCCGAATGCAGCCTCTTTGAATATGGCGCGCGCTTATTCTGGTACCGTGCTGATTGAGGGTACAACTCTTTCAGAAGCTCGCGGCACGACTCGTGCGCTGGAAATCATCGGCGCTTCGGATATTGATTATGCCGAAGTTTTAGTACGCATGAAAAAGAAAGCACCTCAGTGGTTTAAGGGTGTGACTTTGCGTGAGTGCTTCTTTGAGCCGACCTTCCACAAGCATGTGGGCAAGCTTTGCCATGGCTTCCAGTTCCACACGGACGGCATCAGCTACAAGCACGATCAGTTCAAGCCTTTCCGTCTGACAGCACTGATGCTGAAGGTGATCCGCGAAATGCATCCGAAATACCCGATCTATCGAGATTTCGCGTATGAATACGTGAAAGACCGCCTGGCTTTTGATGTGATCAACGGCGGACCGGCGCTGAAGAACTGGATTGAAAATCCAAAGGCGACCCCGAAAGACCTGGATGCAGCTTTGGCGAAGGATGAAAAATCCTGGATCAAGGAAAGAAAGAAATACTTGCTTTATTAAAAACAAAAAGGGTGCTGGAGACAGCACCCTTTCTTTTTTCTAATATCTTGATTTTTATTTCTGCAAAGCCAGTTCAGCGTCTGTATAGAAAGACTCTTGGCTTTCTTTGACTTTGTATCTGCGGGTCATCATCAGGAAGATACTGTCAGCGGCTACGCCGATAGGTTCACCATTGTAGTTCTTCTGCATGCCTGCAAGGCTCGATGGATCGCGCTCAAGACTGACACTGCCAGAGCCAGAGCCGCCTGCTCCTGCATAACCGCCACCCGAACCATCATCAGTGGGGGAAGCTGGGCCCCAGCCACCACCACCGCCGCCACCGCCTTCACTGAAGCCGTTGGAAGCAGTCATCGCACCGATTTTCAGTTTTTCCACTTTATCTGCAGACTTTTTGGAAACCTGCGCATAAGCATCTTGCGCCGCCAAGATCGCGCCTTGCGGAATACCGGCAGCAGCCATAGAAGCTGCAGAAGAGAAGTCTGAAGCTTTATAAGTTTTGCCATCCGGAGTTTTGATGACTCCAGTTTTTGGATCAAGCAAGCCCCCGGTAGTGAGTTTACCTGTGTTGCTTCCCAAGGCAGCAATATTTGGATCCTTCGCCAGCGGGTTGTTTGGATCCGTCAAATCGATATCTCCATAGTCATAAGGATTGTTACCCAAACCGTCTGACTGGAAGGAGGAAAGGTTGGAAGACTTGCCGGCACTGCCATGTTCTTTCCCTTGAGCCATGGATAAAACTCCAAAACCAGTAAAGATTGCCGCCATGGCACAGGCACCATAGTTTTGCGAGGAGCATTCACCCCACTTCTCGGCCGCCATAGTAAACATCAAAGCCCCAGTCAAAAACTGTGTTGCCTGAGCACCTTTGTTGGCGCTTCCGGACTTGTCCGCTGAGTCTTTCACCGATGGCTGGGCGGTTTTACCCGTGGTGGTCTCAACCCCTTTGTCGGCCGTGGTTTGATTATTAGTCGTCGTCGAAGTGCTGCTGCCATTGACGGTCACAGCACCCGCCATAACCGGAGACCAGACCAACGACAATATACAAACGAACCTGATTGTTAAATTTGTCATAGCTTCCCCTAGTTATTCAAAAGAGTGTTCTTGTTGTCGCGGTAGCGTTCTTTAATTTTTTCCCAGTTGGATTTGCCACCCTGACCGGTCACTTCATTTTTCCAAGCCTGCTGACCCGCCATACCTTGGGAAGGATCCTTTGCGCCACCCGGAAGGTACTGACGCAGCTTCGGATCAGAACTTTTAAAGCCGCCGAATCCACCACCGCCTCCGCCGCCACCGGAGCCGGACAGAATATCCGTGTTCAGACCTTTTTTCGCAGCCTCGCCTTGAGCACCGGCGCCACCGCCTCCGCCCCCACCAAAGCCACTCAGACCACTGCCACCACCGGTCGGAGCACCGATACCGGAGGAATCACTGCCACCGGCGTTGGTGGAAGCAAGGTCTCGCAAAGCCGCAAATGGATCGCTTTCAATGCCTGGAAGAGTGCTTGCATCCCCTTTGCCATTCGCGGTGCCCAACTCGGCGCCTTGGGATGTCAAACGAGACGTGGACCCATCGTTGGCTTTTTGATAAGAGTTCGAACAACCTGGAGTTCTTGGATTTGCTTTACAGATACACTCGGGATCATTCGCTGCCACGGTCGCATCGGCACACTTGTCAACGGCAGCGGTTGTCGTAGTGTCAGTGCCTGTACCGTTCGATTCCTCGTCACACTGCTGACCTTGTTTAAAGGAGGAGATCATAGACGCGATACCCGCACCAGCGGAGACTATCATATTGGCGTATTCATATGTACAAGCCTTGTCCTTCATGACGATTGACTTATTTTGGTCAGCCTTTGTGTCTCCGTCAGCCATATCCAGTTTAGAGATGGAGGCAATTTTTGATACCATGCCAGACACTGTTGCATTGTAGTCGCCACAAGAGCCAGGAACCTGAGGATTATCCGTACAGGTTGAGATCTCCCCCGCAGACTTAGTTACAATTTCATTAATCCGCTCCAGATTATTCTTTACTGTCGAACAAGATGCTTCACAAGCCGCACGAGCTGAAGAACAGGCCGCAGTATAAGCAGTTAAACCGGCCTGCGCCAAACGAGCTATCTTTGCAAGACCACTACAAGCATCCTGCACCGCCACACCAGTAATCATACTAGCTACGGTATTAACGTTGTTCAGAGTTTTTTGCAGTTCGGGACTTGTCTTCTCTCTGCAAAGCCAAGAGGCTGTTGACTGAGACTTCACGCATGTTCCGTGAAGATTACTATAATAGCTGGCTGCGCTATCCAGCGCTTCAATGGTTGCCGCACCCGTGATTTTTGAACCTGCTGCCAGTGCAGCTTTTGCTTTCTGTGCAATATTAGAGGTAAGCCCCTTTAGCTCTTTCGCTTCCTTCGTATAGCCTTCATCACTCACATTCTTTCGCGCGCCTGCCGCATCTTTCTGCGTATTGGCGGGAGTAGTCTCACCCTCGGCACGGGCAAGCGAAGCCGTGAACGACAATGCAATTAACATCGAAAGAAGACTTGTCTTCAAACTACGCATAAAATTTCCCCTACCATATCCTTTTCGGACAAAGGTCAGAGTTTCTTAAGTTTTTAGGTCTTGTCTTAGAATGAGACACTCAGATGAAATCTGTTTAGAACTCGCTGTCTTCAGGAGGAGGATTCAACAATGCACCACGCACACCCACGCCGCCCAACTCAAGGTCTGTCCGACGAAGATAATCTGAAGAAACCATTTTTACAGAATAACCCGTGGTGCCTCCGGAAACGCAGTTTCCTGGATTCGGTACTTCAGGTTCACCAGTGTCCGCACCCCGAGGGGTGATCGTGCACTTGCCAAATTTCGCAGGATCAAGGCTGTAGTCCACAAGACTCACGGGCGCCCAAGAAGTCAACACATCCTGCCATTTGGTGGATATGTATGTCAGCTTACCGGCGATATCCACATACTTCTTCATGAATGAATTGCTCTCCACAGCTTTATACTGATCTTTGACGCTGAACTTATCCCAGTTAATTCCCTCTTTGGTGGAGCCCTTGTGCGTGCCAATGTCCCCCAATAACTCTTTGTTTTCGGCGTAGTATCCGGAGCCCACTCCTTTTAAGAAGCCGTTCTCAAGACGCTTGTAGTAGTTGTGATAGAAGTCAGGTTCAATTGAGTAATACGTAAGATCAAATGGATCCGGCAAAATCGCGGACAGCTCCAGATATCTCATTCGCGATGGTTGATCACCACTATGATCCCAAGCCAGCAAATCCTGATTTGCCCCACGGCGATAAAATGCGAACGGTAAATGTTTCCAGTGCTCAAAATTCGGCGCTGAATCACCAAAATTCACCGGTTCATTCTGTGTATCTACGTTACCTTGCGCATTGACCGTCCAATTGGGATCAAGTCTGTAAATGGCCTGTCCGTATTGATACAGGACCCGACGACTTTTCATGCCCACTTTGTCTCCGACATAACGGCTAAAATTAGCTGCTCGAGTGGGATCACCTGGCAAACCCATGTTGGCAGTATCTGCCAGTCTTGGAGGAAGATTCTGGTCCGTCTTGTCATTCGGGCCACCCTGCGAACCACCGTACGATGCAGAACCCGAAGGATACTTATTGTAATACCAAGGACCGATTCGACCACCAAATGGCTTATAGAAAGCTCGCGCTTTGATTTCTAAAGAACCAAATGGAGAGAACGGAATTTTCGGACGAGCAGATGCAGATACTCCGACATAGGCCATGCACCACGGGTTCTTCTCAACCCCAACCGAATAATTGTAAATGTCGCTGATTGGCTCCCGGATACCGATATAGGTTTTCAGCTCTTCGATTTCATTTCTGAAGCGTCCCTCTGCGATTGTGTAGTTCGGTAGATCCACGTGAGACAGCATCTTTCCAATAGGAGAAATCGCTCCGGTACTGCACTCGGTATCAATATAATTAAAGGCGGGATAGGTTTTGATTTGCTTCAACCAGCGTGCGGGTTCGCCCTTCGCCCCTTGAGACCCATTACATGCTTTAGAGTGTATAAGAGACAGCCCTTCGCCCCTTGAGACCCATTACATGCTGAATGCCCCAACGAGTTGTATATGCTCATTTTCAAATCTGAAGTGTTGTTTGCCGCAGTCAGATTGTTTTTGAGAGTGTTTTCCATGCCAAGCTTCACACTTTTGCCATCGATATCGTAAAAGTCTGCATCAGGAGAACTTGGGCTCATGGCCTTGGATAAGTAAGACATCAGCAACATTCGGTTGCCCTGGTCGATATTGAAAGCAACAACGAAGCCACCCAACATCATATAGTTAAATGCACCAAAGTCTTTACAACGTTCAATCAAGCTGGCTCGAAGGTTCAACGCCAGACTTCGGGTTCTTCCGGAAACACTCGGTAAGTCGATCAACACTGGAGGAATCTTAAAGATTTGTACGCCACTTTTGGAAACCAGGGATTTACAGGTATTTTCCCCCGGTGGCATTGGTTTAAACGGAATATAAGTAATGCAAAACGACGGGGCGTCGTAAAAATTCTGCGCTCCCGGATTGATGACATCATCATCATTTCCCCTCAAACGTCCCCCACCCACTTTATCAAATGGATGTTCCTCGAAATCCCCCGCACTCCCCAGCATGCGATAGCGCCATGCCAGAAGCTTCCAGCTTTGTCTGATTTGATAGTTCGTATGGGCAATGACGTTCATGCCCTCGGCTTGTTTCATCGCGCCGTAATAGGCGGCCAGATCGACAGAGTTTTGCAGATTGATTTTATGGTGAACCAAAAGACCAACGTTGATGACCATCGCGAAGAAAAGGAAAAGAATCTGAAAGATCAACGCCACGAACAGGGCAATCTGCCCCCGCCTGTTGTTAAGATTCTGAATAAAAGTGCTTCGTGAGTTCAACATCTGTATCCCAGCATTGTCTCGTAGGTTGTCTCATGAAGCAACAACTCGACCTCTAAAACTTTGACTTGTTCTATAGTGAGATGACAGACTTTTATCCATAGTTCTGAAGGGAGAACTCGACGATGGTCCAACGACTTTGCCTGACGATTTTGCTGACGCTGATGTTTGCGGGCCACGCACATGCTGATGTTCTATTTGAGGGCTACGCGAAAGTGCTTTCCGGCGAAGAGCACATCGGATATGTGATCAGCCGCTACGAATTTGAGCCAAAGAAAAAACAATTCGTCTCCACCTACTTTCTGAAAACCGGTAAAGGTCCCAGCGAAACCACAGAAAGCCTGAAAGCTTACGCGGATGCCGAGCTGACACCGATTTCTTATGAATACACTTCTTTGGCTGGCAAAGAATCAAAGATCATCGACGCCAAATTCAAGGCCGGGACCTTGAGTGCCGTGATCAAAAACGGCAACAAAGTTTCCCGCATCGAAAAAAAGATCCCCAAGGGCACTTTTCTTTCCACATTCCTGGTGTACCTGATGCTGAAATCCAAAGAGGGCCTGAAGTCTGAAACCAACTATGAGTATCAGGCCATCGCCGAAGAAGACGGCGCCATCTATAAGGGGCAGGCGTTAGTTGGAAAAGAAGAAATCTACAACGGCTTTAAGTCCTTTAAGATTCTTAACACCTTCAAAGACATTAAATTCTTAAGCTACGTCAACGAACGTGGCGAAGTCCTTGGCACAAATGCCATGGGCCAGGGCATCGTCACTGAGCTGGTGGCAAATCCCTCTGAAGCCATTGGAAATATTCCCTATAGCGCCTCTCTGCTAAAAACTTTATTCGGCAAGGTGCCGGCCGGTGACGCCAACGTCGTCTTCCGCAATGCCAAGCTGAAAGCAGCAGAAGCCAACGCCCCAGCTCCGAGCAAGCAATTCGGCGTACCGCAAGGACAGGGAATCATCATCAAAGCTCAACCGGAAACAGAGAAAAAAGGGAACTAGTTCATGAGTATCAGTCACATCATTGGTCAGCACATGTTCATCGGCGTATCAGGTCACGCCCTCACCGCTGACGAAAAGAAGTTCATTGTAGAAAATAATATCGGTGGTGTGTGCCTTTTTGGCCGAAACGTTGCCGAACCCAAACAGGTTCGCGAGTTGTGCGCCGAAATCCAGTCTTTGCGCCACAAACAGGTCGACAAAGCTCCGCTGTTTATCGGTATTGATATGGAAGGCGGCCGCGTTCACCGTCTGAAGGCTCCATTCACAGTATGGCCACCACTAAGAAAGCTCGGCGATCTGGATGCGCCGACGGTATCCTTCCACTTTGCCAACCGCATGGGTCTTGAGATGAAAGCCGTCGGCATTAACCTTGATTTTGCCCCGTGTGTGGATATCTTCACAAATCCCGGCAACACCGTTATTGGAGACCGTTCCATCAGCTCCGATCCAGAGATGGTGGCAAAACACGCCTCGGCTCTGGTTCGTGGATACATCAAAGCCGATATCATCACCTGCGCAAAACATTTCCCGGGCCATGGCAACACCATCGTCGACAGCCACGAAGACCTGCCGGTTGAAAACACCGATCTGGAACGTCTGGAATCCTGCGAACTGATTCCGTTTAAAAAGACCTTCAAATCCCGCGTCGACATGGTGATGACCTCGCACATCAAGTTCCCGAAAATTGACCCTGAATGGCCAGTAACTTTGTCTGAGACATTCGTAAGAAAAATGATTCGTGAAGAAATGCGCTATCGCGGTCTTATAATCACTGACGACCTTGGCATGAAAGCCATGACCAAGCACTATGGTATTGACGAGGTGCCTGTGCGCGCCCTGAAGGCGGGCGTGGATCTGCTTCTTTACTGCAACGACCCGGAAGTTCCACCTCAAGCCTACGATGCAATCCTGGGGGCAGTGGCCCAAGGATCTTTGAAGAAAGAGGACCTTGAAACCAGCTATCGCCGCATCATGGACTTTAAGAAGGTAAAAATCCAGAATCCTGATCCACTTCCATTGGAAGAGGCCATTAAGATTATCGGCAGCCCTGAACATCTGAAAATCGCCTCTGCGATCGCCAGTGGTCAGATTCCCGACGGACTTTTGCCGGAATAATCAGATTTCAACTTTGGAACTGTCGGTGACGATGAAGATCTCGATCCGTCGGTTCATCGCCCGGTGCTCATCGGTATCGTTGGGCACCACGGGTTTCTGATCCCCATAAGACAATGAAACAAAACGCTTCGGATCCATCTGGTGGACTTTCACCAGATAGCGTACCACCGCGGAAGCCCGGCCCCCGGCCAGCTCCCAGTTGCTTGGGAACAGGGTGCCTGACATCGGCAAATCATCCGTATGACCTTCGATAATGATTCTTTTTTTGTGAGTCTTGAGAACATCGGCCACCTTATCCAGGCTTTTTAAAGCTTCCGGTTTCAGCTTGGCTGAACCCTCCTGAAAAAAGGTGGAGGCGGCCAAAGCAATTCTCACCCCAACAGCATCATGATAAACATCCTGAATGGCCTGCTTTTTTTGGGCGCTGTCCATGGACTTATCCAGAGACCTTTCCACATAGTCTTCCACCTCGGCAGGTCCGCCTTTTTTCGGGAAGTTCCCCACGGGCATTTCAAGCTCACCGATGATACTGCCGATAGAATTAGGATCCGCATCAGACCCGCCCCGGCCCACCAGGTGCAGACTGAGCTTCACAGAGTCTTCGAACTCTTTTTGTTTTTCTTCATTAGAAGTCGACGTGGCGTACATGACAACAAAGAAGGCAAACAGCAGTGTGATGAAATCCGCATAAGAGACCAGCCATCTCTCATGGTTTTCATGTTCTTCATGTTTGCGGTGTTTTTTTGCCATGAATTATTTCCGGATCTATTTCTGATCGCTATCAAGATAGGCGTAAAGCTTCTGTTCAAGCACGACAGGGTTCATCCCGCTGGCAATCAGCAGACCCCCCTCAAGGACCATCATCTTTTCACGGGTCATTGCCTGAACACGGCGTTTAAGTTTGTTTCCAAGAGGCAGGAACAACAAGTTGGCAGAGCTGACTCCATACACCGTCGCCACAAAAGCCACCGCAATACCCGCCCCGAGTTTGCTTGTGTCCGTCAGGTTTCCCATGACGTGAATCAGACCTAAAACCGCACCGATGATACCGATGGTTGGAGCAAAGCCTCCAGCGTCTGTCCAGATCTTGGCTCCGCCCAGAAGCTCTTCTTCCTCAGTGTGGATTTGGGTTTCAAAAATATCCCGGATCGTGGACACATCCACCCCGTCCACCACGTTTCTAAGAACCCCTTTTAACAGGGGATCTTCAATGCGGTTCAAACGTGGCTCCAAAGCCAGGATGTTTTCTTTTTTGGCCAGACGAGCACAGTCGACGATTTCGTTTAGGCGCACTTTGCTGCGGCTTTCTTCATGACGAAAGGCCTTTTTTGCCAACTGCAAACCGGTCTTTAAGTCTTTCTCAGAACTGGAAACCATGACGGCTCCGATGGTTCCGGTTAAAACGATAATAAAGGCCGTCAATTGCATCAGCGAACTTGTGTGTCCACCTTCCAGCAGGTTGCCAAGCAGAATCCCACCGACCCCTACCAGAATCCCTATCCATGTTGCTTTGTCCATAAACAGAATGATGCCATAGGCCCCTTCCGGTGACACTTGGACCAGTGCAGAACCTAGACTTTCTGCGAGCGAAAAATTAGGGTAAAGTCACCGTGATGCTCGATTTTATTTTGTCTCTCGATAAGAGTCTTTTTGTATTGGTGAATTCACATTGGACCGCGGCTTGGGCCGATCAATTCTTTCCGTTTATCACCGATCTGCACAAAACACCGTTTTTCAAGTATGTTCTGGTGCCGGTGATTCTGGCGCTTTTCATCTGGCGTCGGGGTCTTAAAAAAGGTCTGATCATCTTTGTTTTTGCTCTTCTGTCCGTATCGATCTCTGACGGCGTGGGGAACTGGGCCTTGAAAAAAACTGTTCAGCGCCCGAGGCCGGCCAACACTCAAGGGTTGGATGTTCAGGTGCGCGCTCCCTTTGGCGGCTATAGCTTTGTTTCCAATCACTCTACCAACATGTTCAGTTTCGCCAGCTTTACCTCTGCCATTTTTCCGCCGGCGACTGTGCCACTGTATACTTTGGCGACCGTGGTGGCCTATAGCCGTGTCTATAACGGCGTGCACTTTCCTACAGACGTGATCTGCGGGGCCCTGCTGGGAATGATTTTTGGCATTTTGTTCGCACGCCTGTGCAAGTTGATTCTTGATCGCATCAAAGAAGAAGAAGGGACCGTCACAACATGAAGAAGGTTTTAGTCACCGGAGCAAACGGTTTTTTGGGTAGCTGGCTGACCAAAGCCCTTCTGGAAGATGGCCACGATGTTTATGCTCTGGTCCGCCCGAAAAGTGATCTTTCCGAGCTTGAAGGGGTGAAATGCAAATACGTTCACGGTGATGTCACCGACGTGCATTCACTTTTGGAAGCCACCAAAGGTATGGACACCGTCTTTCATCTGGCTGGCGTCATCGCCTATAAAAAATCCCAGCGCGCCCAGATGGACAAGGTCAATGTACAGGGAACCGCCAATGTGATCGCGGTTTGCCGTGAGCACAAAGTGCGACGCTTGGTTTATTTGTCTTCCGTGGTGGCCATCGGTGCCGGCTACACACCCGATCAGATTCTGAATGAAGAATCCCCTTACAACATCGCGGACCTGAATCTAGGATACTTTGAAACCAAACACCAGGCCGAGATCCTGGTGAAGAATGCCTGCGAAAAAAATGAAATCGATGCGGTGATGCTAAACCCCTCCACGATCTATGGTCGCGGTGATGCCAAAAAAGGCAGTCGCAAAATGCAGGTCAAAGTTGCTCAAGGAAAATTGAACTTCTACACCTCTGGTGGTGTGAACGTGGTGGCGGCAGAAGACGTTGTGGCTGGCATCCTGAGCGCCTGGAAGATCGGCCGCAAAGGTGAGCGTTATATTCTTTGTGGGGAAAACATTCTGATCAAAGACCTCTTTGCCATGATTGCGGCTGAAGCCGGCGTCAAACCACCAAAATATCAGCTTCCTGACGGTCTTTTGCATGCCGTGGGCGCAGTTGGTGACTTCATGGAAAAGATGGGCATGAAGGGGCCTTTAAGCCGGGAAAATGCCTACACGGCCACGATGTATCACTGGTTTGATTCATCCAAGGCACAGAAAGAGCTGGGCTTTAAACCAAGACCGGCCCGCGAAGCCATTCACAATTCCGTGCAGTGGATGAAAGATCACGGACTGGTAGCGAAGTAATCCCCGCATGATCAAAAAGCTTATCTTTTTCTTACTGGGTGTTGTGACTTTGATGGGTGTTGCTGTGGCGTCGCTCTGGGCCTGGCTTCCTTCGGATAAGGACATTCGCGGCTGCATGGTCACAAAAATGTACCAAGTGGAACTGTGCCCCGGTTCCAAAAACTATGTCCCGTTAAAGCAGATTGCCCCCATCCTGCAAAAGACCATCATCCTGACCGAAGATTCAAATTTCTATAATCATAAGGGCTTTGACTGGGATGCGATTGAAAAGAACGCCAAAGAAGGCTGGGAAACCGGCGTCTTTAAGCGCGGCGGTTCCACCATCACGCAGCAGCTCGCCAAAAACATGTTCCTGAACAAGGACCGCACCTTCATCCGCAAGGGTCTTGAAGCCATCATCACCGACCGGATCGAGCACACCCTGACCAAAAAAGAGATCCTGGAAAGATATCTGAACGTCGTGGAGTTCGGTAAAGACATCTATGGCGTCAAAGCAGCCGCGAAGTACTATTTCAAAAAATCACCAGCAGAACTGACAGTGGTTGAATCGGCATTCCTGGCGATGGTCCTTCCAAACCCCGTGAAATATTCCCAGTCCTATTACCGAAAAGAACTGACACCCTTTGCGCGCAAGCGCCTGGGAAGAATTGTTGATGACCTTTTCCAGTACCATAGAATCTCTCAGGAAGAATACGACATTGCCAGTGCCCAGGTGGCCTATTTCTTCCAGCCTGAACCACCACCGGAAGAGCTGACTTCAGGTGAAGAGGTGCCGACTTTGGAAGAACTTGAAAATCTGGAATCCCAAGAGCAGCTTGAAAACAGCGAGGAGACCGAATGAAAATTGTATCCGCCTGTCTTTCCGGTGTTCACTGCCGCTATGATTGCAAAGCCCAGACAAGATCCCCGATCGAAGAGATGGTGCAAAATGGTGAAGCCATTCCCGTCTGCCCCGAACAATTGGGCGGCCTTTCGACTCCCCGTCCGCCCGCAGAGCGTATTGGCGACAAAGTTCTAACCAATCAGGGTGTGGATGTGACCGAGCAATACACCCGTGGAGCGGAAGAGGCACTAAGAATTGCCAAGCTTGTCGGCGCCACCGAGGCGCTGTTGAAATCCAAGTCCCCGATGTGCGGATGTGGAAAAATCTATGACGGCACCTTCACCGGCGCCCAAAAAGACGGTGACGGGGTTTTTGCCGAGCTTTTAAAAAAACACGGCATTAAAGTCACAGCGATCGACTGATTATTTAAGCAGCTTCTTGCGAATGCGGAAAAAGGCGATGTTCATGCAAATCCACGTCGCCACCAGCAGAATCAAAACGTGAATCAAAACCCACAAGGTCGGCCCCTGATGCAGCACTTCGCGCACGGCTGCCACCGCGTGTGTCAGCGGGAACAAGTACGCCACATAACGAAGCGCCGCCGGCAACTGATCCAGCGGGAAGTAAGTTCCACTCAGCAGACTCATAGGCACAATCAAACCTGAAGTGGAATAGATAAAGGAGTCATAGTTGCGCGCATAAGAAGTCAAAATCATTCCGATGCAGGAAAACAGTGCGCTCATCAGGAACAGAATCGGCAACGCCAGCAAAATACGATAAGAGTCAATCAAACCAAAGAACAAAGCCACAATCGTGACCCCGGTCACACCAAAGAAACCCTTGCTGGTCGCCCACAACAGTTCGCCCGCCACAATTTCTTCAGGTCCCACACGCGTCAGCATGATTGTCGCGTAGGTTTTCTGATGAGTCAGCTTCGTGTAGTTCCCGTAAGTGCCTTCAAAGAACGCCACCATCATCGCTGTCGTGGACAACAACGCCGGGAAGAAGAATTCAATATAAGACATGCCACCCATGTTGTTCACAAAGGCGCCAAGACCAAATCCAATGGCTCCCAGATAGATCACTGGCTCCAGCACAATCCAGAACAGGGACACAAGCCAGGTCTTTTTAAAGTACATAAAATTGCGGGACCATACTTTCATGGCGCCGCTGTTCACTGTGGGAATGGTAAAGCAGTCTTTCAGCTTCATTATTCGTCCCTCAGTTGATGACCCGCAAGCTTCAAAAAGACGTCGTTCAACGTGGGCTTGCGGATAAAGATCTTGTCACTGGCAATCAGGTCCACCACGCGGCGGCCCTCCTGATTTTCCTTCACCAGAACAGACACGGTGTCTTTGATCACCTGATACGAGAACCCCTCAGCGCGCAAACGGCCCAGGTAATAATTCAGATCCACCGGATTCGTGTCGAACTCCACCACTTCCTTGCCGATCAGCTCGCGAATCAGATCGCGGGGCTTACCGACGGTCAGAATGCGGCCGCCATCGATGATCGCCACACGATCACACATTTGCTCGGCTTCTTCCATATAGTGGGTGGTCAGCACCAAAGTGCTTTTCTCAGATTTTAGATGCTTGAAGAAGTCCCAGATCCAAACTCGCGCCTGCGGATCAAGACCTGTGGTCGGTTCATCCAGAAAAACCACTTCCGGAGAATTAATCAGGCCACGAGCAATCGCCAGACGGCGCTTCATGCCCCCGCTCAGCGTTTCCACCGAGCGGTCCTGGTATTCTTCCAGCTTCATCAGACGCAGCAAGGCCTGGGCACGAAGATCGGCCTCAGCAACAGGGATATTATGAAAGCTTGCATAGACGAGAAGATTTTCAAGGACTGTGAAGTCAGGATCAAGGCCGTCCTCTTGCGGGACGACCCCTATGCGAGATTTGATCTCGCGGAAATTCTTTTTTACGTTCAGGCCGAGAACATAAAGTTCCCCGCTTGAAACCAGGGCTGAGCAATACATCATTTTCATGGTTGTAGATTTGCCAGCCCCGTTTGGACCAAGAAGCCCGAAACATTCGCCTTTGTAAATTTCAAGATTGATTCCGTCTACGGCGATCTTGTCGTCGTACTTCTTTGTCAGATCTTTTATTTCAATGGCGACGTTCGTACTCATTATTCCTTCGCTGCTTTTGCACGTTTGTGCGGATCAAGTTCACGCAAACGAAGACGGATGTGCTTCGGCGTCACTTCGATCAGCTCAGATTCTTTGATCCATTCCATCGCTCTTTCCAAAGTGAATTTTTTCACCGGAACCAGACGGATAGCTTCATCAGAACCCGAAGCACGTACGTTTGACAATTTCTTTTCACGAGTGATGTTCACTTCTAGATCATTTTCCTTGGCGTGTTCACCAACGATCATGCCTTCGTACACTTCATCACCGTGCTCAACCATCATGACACCACGCTCTTGAAGATTCCAGATCGCGTAGGATGTCGCAGTACCTTTACGGTCAGAAATCATCGCACCATTCAAACGGTGTTCGATTTCACCACGATAGTCATCCCAACCGTCAAATTGGGTGTTCAGCAAACCGGTACCACGAGTGTCCGTCAGGAACTCAGAACGGTAACCGATCAAACCACGGGAAGGAATACGGAACTCCAGACGAGTACGGCCGGAACCCTTTTGAACCATGTTAGTCATCACACCTTTGCGTTTACCCAACTTTTCAGTCACGGCACCAACGTAAGCATCTTCGATATCGATAACCGCGATCTCCATTGGTTCCATTTTCTTGCCGTTTTCCTCTTTGAAGACAACAGTCGGTTTGGAAACCAGAAGCTCGAAGTTTTCACGGCGCATTTGTTCGATCAAAACGCCCAACTGAAGCTCACCACGACCCACAACTTTGAACGCATCTGTAGAGTCCGTTTTTTCCACGCGGATAGCCACGTTGTACAACAACTCTCTGTCCAGACGGTCGATGATTTTACGGGAAGTCACGTTCTTACCATCAAGGCCGGCGAAAGGACCGTTGTTGACAG
The DNA here is from genome assembly GCF_002208115.1 of Bdellovibrio bacteriovorus. NCBI lineage: Bacteria > Pseudomonadati > Bdellovibrionota > Bdellovibrionia > Bdellovibrionales > Pseudobdellovibrionaceae > Bdellovibrio > Bdellovibrio bacteriovorus. Next base: position 3,677,710 of record NZ_CP020946.1, read on the forward strand.
AGAAGACCATGCCCACTGTCGGCTCTTCAACGCGGATACGCGGAAGTGGACGAGGATCCAAAACAGAAGTGATGGTGTCACCGATAGTGAAATCTTCCATACCCGCGATAACAACCATGTCACCCGCGCCAACTTCCTGAGCAGGAACCTGGGAGTTCACTTTGTACTGGAACAATGCGGATACTTTAACTTTCTTCTGAGCGTTCGCCTGAACGCAAAGAACTTCGTCACCCACTTTGATGGTACCGGCTCTCATACGACCGATCGCCAGACGACCTACGTAGTCATTGTAAGAGATGTTGGAAACCATAACCTGAAGTGGAGCGTTTTCTTCGATAGTTGGAGGCGGAACCAGGTTTACGATTGCATCGTAAAGAACTTCCAGGGAACCAGTGTTAACCGCTGGATCCAAAGTCGCCATACCTTCACGCGCGATAGCGTAAACAGTGTGGAAATCACATTGTTCTTCAGTTGCATCAAGGTCGATGAACAAGTCGAACAATTCGTTATGAACTTCCTGAATACGAGCATCAGAACGGTCAATTTTGTTGATACAAACGATAACTTTTTTGCCGCCCTCAAGAGCTTTTTTCAAAACGAAACGAGTCTGTGGCAATGGACCTTCGGAAGCATCGCAAAGAAGGATACAACCATCAACCATGTTCAGGATACGCTCAACCTCGCCGCCGAAGTCACTGTGCCCCGGTGTATCGACGATATTAACTTTGATATCTTTGTACATGAAGGAGGCGTTCTTTGCCGCGATCGTGATCCCACGCTCTCTCTCAAGATCCATGGAGTCCATCAGGCGCTCTTCAACGTGCTCATTGTCACGGAAAGTACCTGCTTGTTTAATCAAGTGGTCAACCAGTGTCGTCTTACCGTGGTCGACGTGCGCGATGATCGCGATATTTCTAATTTTCTTCGGATCTTGAATCATATTTACCCTTCGTTATGAAACTCTCTAAAAACAAAACACTTAAAACCACTTAAAACTTAAACTAAAATCAAAACAAATGCTCGTCAGGCTCTTGTCAAAACGCCATCAGAGGCCCCTGCAGTTCACGGTTTATTAACCGTGACCGCCCATTAAGAAATCTTCCTGACTGGTGTCTTCTTGTTCTACATTTCCAATACTTGCGAAAAACTCATTCGCTAAGGCCATGATCTCGTCATTGCTTTTGGACTGGAATAGATTCTTACGGAATTGAGCCGCTCCAGAATACCCTGTTGAGAACCAAGCTGCAAACTTTCTGAGCTGGATCCCGGTGATGTGCTCATCACAATGCGCCACGATCTCTTTTTGCAGACCCTGGAACAGACTCACATAATCCCTCTTCACGTCCTTAATCGGCTCGCCTCGCCACAAGGACAGGGCATCCATGAAGATAAACGGGTTTTTAAGGCACCCACGGCCGATCATCACCCCGTCACAACCGGACTGCTGCAGTCTTAAATTGGCCTGACGAGGAGTGAGGATGTCTCCGTTTCCAAGAATGGGAATCTTGGTATTGGCTTTAACATCCGCGATGAAGTCCCAGTCCGCAAGTCCGGTATAGGCCTGCGCACGGGTGCGCCCGTGGATCGCAACCCAGGAAACCCCTTCGTTGTAGGCAATATTACAAATTTCAGTGGCGTTGCGGGAATTCGCATCCCAGCCCGTGCGGATCTTGATTGTCAGAGGAATTTTAATCGCCGCTTTGACAGTGGAAACCATCTTTTGCACGGCCGCCGGGTCTTTCAGGATCGCGGAACCCGCCCCCTTTTTCACGACCTTCGGAACAGGACAACCAAAGTTCAGATCGACAAAGTCACAACCATCCGCCTCGGCCACCTGGGCGGCGCGGGCCACGATCTCGGGCTCTTCACCAAAAAGCTGGATGCCGATGGGGCGCTGAGATTCATCAAAGCTCATCAGCTTCAAAGTGCGATCGGACTTGTATTCAATACCACTGGCACTGACAAGTTCGGTGACGACAACACTGGCATCTAATTTTTTGATAAAGGTGCGAAAAGCGTGATCCGTGATCCCGGCCATAGGGGCAAGGACAAAGGGATTTGTCTTTAAGGCTTCAACTGGATTCATAGGGGAAGCGATATATCAAAATCCCCATTCTATGGATAGGGAAAACCACCGAATAAACAAAAGAAATCGAGAGCTTATAGGTTTTTCAGGCCCGATGACCACGGGCTTTACGGGGAAAGCGCCTTCTGAAAGACCGTCTATTCGATTGAGGTGGTTTTAAGCCAAAGAAAAAGGGCCCCAATGGACCCCTTTGTTCATGCAAAACCAAATAATTTTATGCACTTAACTTACTTTATTCAAACCAAGTTACGCGGCCCTCAGTTTGGCGGGGGGCTTTGGGGGGATTGTGATCCGGGTATCCCATCACCATCGCACACAAAAGTTCCAGCTCCCCTCGCTGGTATTCCGGAAGTTTATCCACACCCAGGAACTGATCGACCTCTTCCTTGATCTCTAGTGGAGCGCCCATCGTGCAACTGCCAAGGCCTTCCACCAGACACGCCAGATTCATGTTTTCCACCGCCATGTACACCGAACCAATGCTGGTGTGATAGCGCTCTTCAGAGTCATTATGGGAATACGCAAACACAATCACCGGCGCATCGCCGAGTGTGTAGAAGAATCTTTCTGTGAAATCATAAAGCGACGGCTTCAGTCTTTGCGACAAAATGTCTTTGATGCCCAGCCAGGATTTTTGCGAATACTTCAAATACTCGTCGCGCTTTTTTCCCATCACAACAAAGAAGCGCCAGTTCTGACGATTCTTTCCCGACGGCGCCTGCATTCCCGCCGCCAATACTCGCTCGATCACGTCTTTTGGAACCGGCTCGGCCTTGTACTTGCGAATGGACTTTCTGGATTCCAGCAACTTGTAAAATTCATTCTTTTCCATTCGTAAATCTCCTTACGCGACGCTTCGGAAAAAGTAAGCAGGTACCTTTTAGGCCATTTCTTCGATGCCGGCTTCGATGAAACAAGCATGCAGGCGTTTAATGGCTTCGGGGCCCTGTTCGTCAGCCACCAGGAAGCAGAAGTTGTGTTTGCTGGCGCCCAGACAGATCATGCGCACATTGATGTCCGGAATGGCTTCGAAAATTCTTTTTCCCAAGCCCGGCGTGTGGTTGATGTTGTTTCCGATCAAAGAAATCAGCGCCAGGTTTTCTTCGACCTGAACATCCGCAATCTGGGACAGATCCTTGATCAGATTTTTGTTCAGCAAAGTCGAGTCATCCAAAGTCACGCTGACTGAAATCTCAGAAGTCGTAATTGCATCAATACTGACTTTGTGATCATTGAAGATTTTGAAAATCTGGAACAGGAAGCCATGCGCGTACAGCATTTCCGGAGTGGAAAGGGTTACGAGCACCTGCTTTTTTCGAAGCGCCATCGCACGAATCAGCGGGTGATCTTCCACATCCATGCGCACCCAGGTGCCACGGGCTTCAGCATCAAAGCTCGAGCCCACAAAGACCGGAATATTTTTACGAATTGCCGGCAGCAATGTCGCCGGATGCAAAACTTTCGCGCCAAAAGTGGCAAGTTCGGAAGCTTCTTTGAATGAAATCTCGCTGATAGGCTGCGCCTTCGGACACAGGCGCGGATCGGTCGTTGCAATCCCCGCCACATCTGTCCAGATTTCCAAAACATCAGCAGACACACCTTCCGCCAAAATCGCTGCCGAATAATCACTGCCACCGCGACCCAACGTTGTGGTGATACCCTCTTCGGTCATGCCGATGTAACCTTGCGTGCACACGACTTTCTTTCCATCGCGCAGGAAAGAAAGATTCTTTTGGCAAAGGCTGGCCACCTCGTTTGTAAGTGGCTTGGCTTTACCGAACTGATCATCCGTGCGCAGAACTGTCCGCACATCCAGAAGTTCCGCGGATTTTGTGGAGTTATGTTTTTTTAGAACCTGAGACATCGCTTCGGTGAAAAGCACGGAAGACATTCTTTCACCCAGACTCATCAGGGTGTCCATGGCTTTGACAGAGCAGTCTTTCAAAAGGTGCACACCTTTTGCCAAAGAGCTCATTTCTTCAAACAAAGAATCCAATTTCACTTTGGCATCGGCAGGCAGCTTCAGATCCTGGGCGATCTTGTTGTGTTTATCCTGAATCTTGGAAAGGATTTTTTCTGATTCCGGCCAAGCCTGGGATTCAGCCGTTTTGCCAAGAGCAATCAGATCGTTGGTGGTGCCGGAGGTGGCAGACACTACCACCAGGCCTGAACCCTGACGGAAGCTGACTTCCGCACTGCGAAGCATACAGTCTGCATCTCCCATGGAGGTGCCGCCAAATTTAGAAACTACCAGTTTTGCCACATGCACTCCTTGGCCCTTGGGCCAGGGAATATCCTAATGCGGTTATGCTTTTTCATTCAACGACTTTTATGGCAGACTTTCCCTATGAACGCGACCACCTCTGATACCACATTCAAGAACAAAGAAATCATCCTTATGGGAGCCCTTGCCTTGATTGCCATGGCTTTGACCGTGGTGGCCGTGGTCCCTTCCCTGCGCGGAAAAGTCAAAGATGCTTTTTTAAGTTCAGAGCGCAAGATCGTCGCCAAAGTGGACGGCACCCTGGGCCCGGACGGCCCCAAAGTGGTGGTTCTTAAAATCCAAAGCCGCAACAGCTTAAACTTGGAAGTCTATGATGCCGCCGCCGAAGGATTGACCTTGATGGCAAGACTGCCGCTGTATGAAACCCGTGACGGGTTTGTGCTGGTTCAGGGAAATGCCACGAATCTGGCACTGACAGATGTGGACAAGGACGGGACTTTTGAGATTGTGGCACCAACTTATGATGAGCAAATGGTGCCTAGATTAAATATCTTCCGTTACAACCCGCATACGAAATCTTTCGACCGGGCGACAGCTCCCGAGGGCTTTGAGCCCTAGTTTTTATCCGGAGTGGTCGGGCGTTTTTGCAGGTCTCTCCAGGATTTTCCTTCACGCGCTTTACGATCCAACTGGAATTTTTGAACCGCACGCTGATGACCTTTGTAGTCTTCAGAAAACACATGGGTCCCGTCATTCTGACTGACAAAGAACAAATACTGGCTTTCCTGAGGCTTGACCGCCGCCAAAATCGCTTCACGCCCCGGGTTCGCAATCGGCCCCGGAGGCAATCCATAGATCACATAGGTGTTATAACGAGTGGGCGTTTGCAGATCGGCGCGCGTGATGTTGATCACGATTTTACCCAATGCCTCGGCTTTTCCGTAAATGACTGTCGGGTCTGTTTGCAAGCGCATTTTCTTCGCCAGACGGTTGTGGAAAACAGAAGAAATTAAAGGCCTTTCTTCCGGCGCACCCGTTTCTTTTTCGATGATGCTTGCCAACGTCACTACTTGATTGCGGGTCATGGATTTGATTTCAGCCTGAGCCATCACCTCGTTATAAACGTACAAGAAACGCTTCACCATGTTTGAAATCAGCGTTTTGGTGTCCGTGTATTTGGTCAGCATGTAGGTTTCCGGGAACAGATAACCTTCCAGACTGTCAGCCTTTTCACCCAGCAAACTTTGAATCAAAGCCGGGTCACGCACCAAAGCCATGAAGCTTTCGGCCGTGCCGAAGCCCTGCTTTTCGTAAAGTTCGGCAATCTCGTAAGTGCTCAGGCCCTCACTGACCGTGAAGCTTCGGGCGATGCTTTTCCCGGATGTGATGGCCTCAAGGACTTCAGCCGGAATCATGTTCGTGCGAAGAAGGTATTCACCGACTTTGATTTTGGAACGATCCCCTTTAAAGCGGGCAAAAAGATTAAAGAACGTGGCGTTTTTCACCAGGCCCTTTTCTTCAAGCTCTTTGGCAATCGTGGCAAAGCCTTTTCCCGGAGTGACTTCGTAAACCACATCCTGAGCCACATCGCTGGGACGGGAGTTGGTAAACTGATAGGCCAAATAGGCCACGCCGCCACCGACAGAGGCCAAAAGGATCACCACCGCAAGAATCAAAACCAAAATCGTTTTCTTCATTACTTCATGTCCAAGTTCATGCCCGGCAAAATTTTCGTCGGGTCAAAAGGAGTCGTATCTTCAAGGCTCGCCACCGGAACCGTGCAGTACTGAATTGCAAAGTGCGCAGAAGGACGATCATTCCCGGACTTACCCATGCCACCAAATGGCAGACGGGAACTGGATCCGTTGGTCGTGCGATTCCAGTTCAAAAGACCCACACGCGCCTTCAACAAAGCCTGCTCGTAAAGTTCCTTGTTCTTAGAGAACAGCGCCATCACCAGGCCATAACCTGAAGAGTTCACGATATTCATCGCCTCGTCAAAGTTGTCAGATTGATAGATCGCCACATTCGGGCCAAAGATCTCGCTTTTCTGATAAACGCTGTTTGGATCAAACTTGTTCACCAGATGGATCGACGGCGTCACGTAGTAACCTTTGTGTTTCAAATCCAACGCTTTACCGCGCATCAGGCTTTCACAGTTTTCGCGGTTGGCGATTTCCTGGAAGCGGATGTATTTTTCCACCGCCGCTTCATTGATCAACGGACCCATGAAGTTGTTTTCTGTCCAGTGACCGATCGTCAGTTTTTTGGCCGCCTGATAGAATCTTTCTGTGAACTCGTCAGCGATTTTCGGGTGCAGGATAATACGGCTGGTGCAGGAGCAGCGCTGACCTGCGGTCATATACGAACCCACAAGGCTTTCATAGATGGCCTTGTCCATATCCGCATCATCCCAGACAACCGTGGCGTTCTTACCACCCATTTCAAGAGCCAGGATTTTCCAGTAGTGATTCAAAGTCTCTTGCTTGATTTTCAAACCGACTTCGTAAGAACCCGTGAACAAGATCCCGTCGACATGCTCGTTGGCAACCAAACGTCCCCCGGCCGCGCCGGCACCCTGAACCAGATTGAAGACACCTGGAGGGAACTGGGCTTTTTCATAGATTTCCGCCATGAACTGACCCACGGCCGGTGTCTGTTCGGAAGGCTTGAATACCACGGTATTACCCGCGATCAACGCCGGAATGATGTGGCCGTTGGGCAAATGCGCCGGGAAATTGAACGGACCCACTACCGCCATGACCCCGCGAGAGCGATAACGAATTACACCCTCCACTTGCGGAAGAGCGTTGGGAATTCTTTCTTCCGCTACCAGATTCAAAGACTGATTCAATGTGATGTCGATTTTTGCGCCCAAAGCTTTGGCTTCAGTCAACGCTTCCCAGGTCGGCTTCCCCGTATCACGGGAAATCACCTGCGCCATTTGTTCCGCGTGAGAATCAAACAGCTCCTTCAAACGCATCAGATAACCGCGACGCTCGTCCACCGACAGCATCGCCCAGCCCATGTAGGCCTTTTTCGCCGCCACGCAGGCTTCGTCAATGTGGTCATTTTTAAATGGCACCGTCATGACAAGATCAGACAAGTCGGCCGGGCTGATGTCCTTGAACTCGCCGTCCCCTTTGCTGACCGGAACAAAACGTCCGTTGATAAAGTCACCTTTGTATTTGGTTGGGAAGATGGTGGTGCTCATTTCTTATTTTCCTCTATTGTAATTAAATGGAGACATATAAATTTCTTCGCCGACTTCAATGCCCAGAAGCTGACGCACTTTTGGCGCCAGCGCCACATCATTGCCGCGCACATCTGCTGAAGCCAGGGAGGCTTTAAACTCCTCACCCGTTGTCGCAACAAGGCCCTGCTCTTTATAAGCAGCATCCTTGAATTCGGTCACCCGCAGACGACGACCTTGCGTGATGGGCAGAATCTGGGACACGTTTGCGCCATAGTGAGGACCGCCATCGAAAGGATCGACCTCATCCAGATAACTAAAGCCGATGCTTTCCAAAAGATGCTGGGCAGGCTTCGTGGCTTCACCCACACGGCCCAAAACCAGACGTGCTTTGGCGTCCAGCAGGCAAAGATAAATATCATCCTGCGGGAACAGACTTTCGATAAACTCTTTGTGGGATTGAGAAAGAAGATCCGCTTCCTGATAAGGAAGACCGGTGAATCGGCGGCCCAGGGCCTCCCAGAATTCACTGCGGCCTTCATCTGTCAGTGGCGGCGTCAGTTCACACAGCACACGGTCTTCAAAGCGTTCCGGGTAAAGACCCATGTACAGGAAACGGGAAAGACTGATTTGCTTTCCCAGTTTTTCCGGACGACGTCTGTAAGACTTATCAACAAGAAGTCCTCCGATTTCTGTTGGACCGTCAAAATCCAGCTGAAAGCGCAAAACTTGATGAATAAAGCCCACTCCCAAGTCCTGGGAAAAATGGTCGCGTTTGAAAATTTTGAAATAACTGTGGGGAACTTCATCGTTGCCGTGTTTGGCCAGTACCAGGGAACTTCCCACGACGTACTTTTCTTCGACGTCTTCCAGAACGAAAAGATATTCGGACTGGGTTTTGGAAAGCTTGCCTGCAAACGACTGTTCACTGCGATCGATCTTTTCACCGATCACTTTCTTATCACCCGGCAGGTTCAAAAGATTGAACTGCTTGGCGAGGTCCACCAGTTGATTCAAATCATCGTGATGTACCGGACGTATTATGAAACTCATAAACAAAACCTTTCGATGATCCTTTTATAAAACTCAATAGCTTTGTGCAGATCCTCAATAGAGACATGCTCCTGAGGAGTGTGCACATTTCCTTCCCTCTTTCCGGGACCGAAACAAACACATTCAATGCCCACACGGGTGAAGATGCTGGCTTCATTGGTGGAAGCCTGGGTGATCGGCTTGTCATCAAGTCCCATCGCCCGCAATTCATCCAGACACCCCTTTGCCAGAATCGAAGTCACTTCGGTTCGGAAGGGTTTTTTATAATCATTCACACGGAACGTGGCACCATTGGCTTCGCACACCTGGCGCAGACGGTCCATCCAGCCTTCATAGATTTCATGCGTGATCACCGGAGGGATCCGGCATGAACCGGAAATCTGAATGTCGCCTTCATTGGTGCGGATAAGCCCAATATTCAATGTCGGCGTGGTCGGATAAAAATCATCGTCCTTGTGATCCAAAAACTCCAGCTCCAGAGCCTTCACCGCGCGATAGATATTCGCAATCTTGCGCGAAATCGGTTCTGCGATCTGAGTCACCATATCGATTTCCAGAAACGCGTGGCTGGGAACAGTGTTAAAGTTGATCCCGCCGTCCATCTCCATGACGTTCACCGAATCCGGCAGCATCATGAGATATTCAAACATCTTGGCAATCGCACTTTCCCCCAAATGCGGGGTTGAAGAGTGCGCCGCTTTGCCACGGAAAATCTTGGACTGAGTCGACGTACTTTCGCGCAGGTTGTGCTCTTCACGATAGCGCATCTCTTCATCCGAGAACGGCACGTGAATCTCAACACTGGCAAAACCTTTTGCCGCATTAATCACACGCAAATCGCTGGGCTCCCCGATCATCGCCATCTTCGCAGAAATCTTGTTTTTGCGAATCAGCTTCAGCGCCCCTTGCATGCCGGATTCTTCACCGAAAGTTCCAACCAGCACCGGCGGCAAGCGCCACGCACGATGGGTTCCGAAAGACGCCAGCGCCTCCAGCTTGCACAGGAAATCCAGCTTCACATCCGCAGCCCCCAGGCCGTGGATTTTTCCGTCGATGATGTGCGCATCAAACGGATTGCTGCCCGTATCCGTCCAAAGTGAAAACGGTCCCGGATCCACCGTGTCCAGGTGCGTTTGCAGCAGGAACTCGGCTTCCGGGCGCTCTGCCACCGGGCGGGCAATCACATTGGCCTGCTCAAGGTCCCCGACAACCTCCTCTTGCTCTTCAACGTGCAGTCCACGCTGACGGCAGAAGGCCGCCACCCACTTGGACAATTCTTTATTGCCGTGAGTGGGTGAGCTGTCGATAGCAATCAGTTGTCGGCAGGCCTCGATGAAGTCCAACTAGACTCCTTCAAGCAAAGTTTTTTCAATCGCTTTCAAAGCGATGTCGATGTCAGCGTCTTCAATGATCGCCGGCACCAGGAAACGGGCACGAACCGGATCTTTCCCGCAAGGGAAAGCAATCACGCCGTTTTGGAACAGTTTGTTCAGGAAGGCATTCACGCTTTCTTTTTTTCCGTCATGCGGAGTGAACGCAATCATCAGACCCATGCCGCCCGCATCCTGCGCGATACCTTTGCAGGAAGTTTCATTCAAACGGTTGATGCCGTCGATGAAGCGTCTGTGAATTTGATTGATACGACCCTGAGGACCCAGGAAGCCTTCACCCAGCATGTCCAGCATTTCCATGCCCGCAGTCAAAGACGGCGTGGAGCCCGAGAACGTGCCGGCGATCAGACCTGGTTTTGGATTGTATTCTTCCGTGTAAAGAGTCGCACCCACTTGGGCTGTTTTTGCGATCGTGCAGATGTCGATGTACTGACCAATATCCAAAGTTTCATAAGCAAAGTATTCACCCGTGCGTGTGAAGGTCTGAACCTCGTCCGCCCAGATCGCGATGTTCTTGGATTTACAGAAATCCAGAAGTGGGATGAAGAATTCACGCGGAGCCGCCTGGTAACCGCCTTCACCCAGCATCGGTTCAAAACCAAAGACAGAAATGTTGCCTTCATGTTTTGCCACGTGCTCTTTCATCACGTTCAAAGCTTTTTCGCCGGATTTTGGATCGCGCTTGTCAAAGAATGGAACGCGCAGAACTTCGTGATATTCAGGCAAACCCTGTTTGTAAGCCGGATTGTCCGTCACTTCCGCCATCATTGTGGAACGACCTGCAAAGGCATCCTTGAAGCCCATCACAAAACGAGCCGGAGAATTTTTCTGACGGGAAAGTTTCAGCGCATTTTCATTGGCCATGGTACCGCAAGTGGCGATCCATGCATATTTCATGCGGCTTTTTTTACTGGCAAGTTTCACCATTTTTTCAGTGAACAGACGATATTCGTTGTTTGGCTGAAGGTTGCCTTGAGTCAGAATGTCCGCCAAAGAACCACGAACCGCAGCAGCGATCACGCGTGGGTGAGAGTGGCCCATCAGGTGAATACCGATACCGTTGATCAAATCCAATTTCACGCTGCCGTCTTCAAGCTCCACGTAAGGACCGCGACCCGCGCCCGTACCCATGTACGGATAGTGCAAAGGACGACCACGGAACTGACCGGCAAGATCAATCTTTTGTTTTCCAGAATCTTTAAATTCATCCATCGGAGCGCGAATGCCAGTGATCTGTGCGTTTAGTTTTCCAACTTCGCCAACAAGATCCTGAACCATGGATTTGATTTTATCGGATTGCTGTATCTGATGACCTACAAGAGAACTCATAATACCTTTCGCGGGGCCTAATCTAAGCAGGACCCATTGTTTTTTGAAATGCCCGTCTAGTTTACTCCTGGGTCAGGACTAAGACAAGCCACGCCCTAGACATCAAGAGACTTTTATCTGTAAACTTTGAGAGCTATGTCGAACTTGAAATTGCTCTCTGTGTTCTTTCTTTTTCTGATTTTGCCCTCTCTAGGCGCGGCGCAAGCAGAGACCTCTGCAGATCTTTTTAAGCAGGGAACTCAGTTTTATGTCGCCAAAGACTATGCAAAAGCGAAGGAAAGCTTCTCTAAAGCCCTGCAGAACGATCCGCACAACGCGACGGTTCTTACCAATCTTGCGTTGAGTGAGTTTCAGCTTGGAAACAAGCCCCTGGCAGTTGGCCTTCTGCGCAAAGCTTTGGATTCAGAACCGGAACTTTCCACAGCAGTGGCTGGACTAAAGTTTGTGCTGTCACAGATGCAGGTGAAGGAAGTTCCGCACCAGATTGAAACTTACGAAACCCTTCGAAAGAATCTGCTGCAACCCGTTCCCTTGACGGCGTATCTCATTCTTTCCACTCTGCTTTTCTTTGTCGCGGGATGGCTGCTTTTAGGCTATGCGGGCGCTAGACGCCGCGCCCTGACTGAAGAAACCGCGCTGCCAAGATTCCCGACCGTAGCCGTCATTTTGACCCTGGGCTTTGTTATATTTACAGGGCTTCTGGGGTTGAAAATCTATGACCTGTCGGTGACTCGCGGAACCATCATCGAAGAGAAAGTCGCGTTGCAAACCGCCCCAGGTGAAAACCAGGTCTCCATCCTCGATTTATTCGGCGGAATGGAGGTTGTCGCCCACACCACTCAAGGCGATTGGGTGCAGGTGACATACCCAGGCTCTCTTACCGGCTGGATTAAAAAATCCTCACTGCTTTTGACGCGTTGACAGCTGGACCTTGGTCAAAATATGATTTACCTCTATGTTGAAAACGCTCCGAGTCATAGTCATTCTCGCGGCCCTGGGAACTCTGGTTTCCTGTGCCTCCACTGAAAAGAACTCCAATACGCCGGAAGGGGCTTTCGCCATTGCGGAAGAGTACGACAAATCTGAGCGCTATGAAGAAGCCATTCGTCGCTACACCGAAGTAAAAAACAAATTCCCGTACAGCAACTTCGCCACCAAAGCCGAACTTGCAATCGCGGATGTTTACTACAAACAGGAATCCTACGCCGAAGCCCAAGTCTCTTACCAGATGTTCAAAGAGCTTCACCCGACCGTGCCGAACTCGGACTATGTTCAGTTCCGCATCGGCATGAGCTATTACAACCAGCTTCCTTCCACCATTGACCGCGATCTAACTCTGGCCAATGACACGATCTTGAATCTTTCTGATTTGATTAAGAAATATCCGAACTCTGAGTTCGTGACCGAAGCCAAAGAAAAGCGCACCGCTGCGATTCGCATGCTGGCGGAAAAAGAGGAATACATCGCGGATTTCTACTTCAAACGTAAAATCTTCGACAGTGCTCTGGGCCGCTATGAAGGTCTTTACAATAATTATCGCGGCCTTGGCTTTGATGCCAAAGCCCTTTCCCGTGCCACCATCTCGGCACAGAAAATCGGCGACACCGCGAAAGCAAAAAAGTACGAAGCCGTTTTGGCCCGTGACTTCCCTGGCAGCCGCGAACTGAAAGACGCTGAAAAGGAGCTTGAGTAATGAACGCTCTTCATGACGATATGCTCTCTGAAGCCCGTGGATACTTCATCAACGGGAACTACAAGATGGCCGAACCGATTCTGAACCAGATGCTTCTGCAAAACACCCGCAACCCGGAAGTTTATCAGATGCTGGCGACGATCTTTTACGACAAAGGCCAGTTCAGCAAGGCGATCAAAACCTTCCGTCGTGCTCTGGAAATTGATCCGACCTACACCGACGCCAGCGTGGGTTTATCCATCATTTTGAATGATCTGGGTAAATACGATGAAGGCAAACAGGTGTTCCTGGATGCTCAATCCCAGCTAGAGAAAAAATCCGGCAAGCAGGACCCGTTTGTAGACGAAAAAATCGCCTCCAAACACGAGGAACTGGCGGACCTGTATTATCAGTACAAGCGCTACAATGAAGCTTTGGAACAACTGCTGAAGGCACAAAAACTTTCCAGCAGAAAAGCGGAAATCACCATGCGCATTGCCGAAGTTCATGTGCAACTGGGCCAGACTGAGCGTGCGATCAAGGATCTGAAGTCCCTGATTCGCGAATACCCACACCTTATTCCAGCTCGACTGAAGCTTGGGGCGATTTACTACAACTCAAACAATATTGCTGAAGCCACTGAACAATGGGAGAATATCCTTATTCGGGATCCGCAACATCCCGAGGCTTTGCGCTATCTGAAAATGGCGCAGGCTGCTGGCATCACTTCCATCGACTTGTAAGAGGCACACAACATGGCACAACTCAAAGATCAAATGGTTCCCTTCCTGACAAGCGACGAGATCAAAGAACTTGTCGAGACTCTGGCTTCCCAAATTGAAGCTGATTACGAAGGAAAGGAAGTGGTGTTCATCTGTCCTTTGCGCGGCTCCATCCACTTCACTGCGGATTTGATGCGTAAAGTGGACCTGCCTCAGCAGGTGGATTTCGTTCACGTGCAGGCGGTTGAGCGCGGTGGCGCAATCAAGATTGTAAAAGACATCTCCGTGAACATCGCAGGCAAACACGTGATCGTGGTTGAAGAAATCATCGACACCGGCAGAACTTTGAGCTTCCTAAGAAGCCGTCTGTTTGCGTCTGCTCCGGCATCTTTGAAAATCGTGACCCTGCTGGATAAACCGGCACGCCGTGAACTGCCAATCAAAGCTGATTACATCGGAAAGACTATTGAAGACCGTTATGTTGTTGGATACGGAATGGATTCCGAAGAGCTCGGAAGAAATTATCCGGATATTTACGCGCTGAAAAACTAATCACGCGGACGTCGTTAGGAAACGACGACGTTCACGACGAATAGAATGACCACACAAAAAGCATAGAGAAAAACAAGGTGCTTAGGCATGCTGAGAAGTCTCCTAAGCCCCAATCTAGAGAGTCTTAGGACCTTCGTCAACACAGGACCCCAACCTAGGTCCAATTTTCTAAACAAAACTCACTTATATCAGAATTAATACCACCTCGTATTCAGGTTGTAGATCGCCCAAAAAGGTCCAGCCAGACTCGGATTGGCATTTAAGGACTCCGAAGAATCTGGCCGGAGGATTCCTTTTATGAACCAACTTTCACTCAAAGGCCGCTTTCTGATGGTGACCGGACTGTTGATGGCGATCGCCCTGATCACCAATCTGCTTTCCTTGGACCGCCTTCGCTTTCAGAACAAGGTCACCGGGGAAATCGGCGAAGTCTGGCTTCCGGCGGTCAGTAAAGCCGCGGATCTGAACATCAATCTGGCCAACTATCGCAAGCTGGAATTCAACCTGCTGGCGACCCAGAGCACTGACGAACGCAAACAGATTCTGGATGAAATGGACAGCCTGCTTGGAAATATCACGATTTACTCGAAGGTTCTGGATCCTTTGCTGACCACCGATGATCTTCGCAAAACCTATGAAGAGTTCCTGGCGGGCTGGGAGGCCTATCAGGAAGAAAGCGAAAAGTTCAAAGGCGCCGTTGATCAGGAAAACGAAAAACTCGCTGAAGAGATCCTGCAAGGGACTTCCAACACCCAGTACACCAAAGCCTATGATTCCCTGAAGAAACTTACCGATGACAGCTACATGGCCGGCGTAAGCAATGCTGAAAACGTCGCCAAGAACTTCAAACTGACCATCTACGTTCTTTCCTCCGTTGTGGGTGTCAGCCTTTTACTGGGGCTTTTTGTCAGCTTCTGGAACATCCGCAAAGTTCAAAGGTCCTTAAACATGGTTGCTGGCGGCCTGGATGAAAGCTCCTCCACCATCCGCAACCGGGCGACGGAACTGGTGTCTTCCAGCGATCAGATCTCTTCAAGCTCCACGTCCACGGCAGCCTCATTGGAGGAAATCGTTGCATCCATGGAAGAGCTGACCGCCACAGTTCGCCAGAACTCGCTGAACTCCAATCAGGCGGCGAATATCTCCGTTGAAGGCCAGCGTACAGTGGATGAAGGACAGAAAAAACTGGAACGTCTGGTACAGGTGATCAGCGAGATTTCCAACAATTCGAAAAAGATTGAAGAGATCCTGACGATGATTGACGACATCGCCTTTCAGACGAACCTGCTGGCGCTGAATGCGGCGGTGGAGGCTGCGCGTGCCGGGGAACAAGGAAAAGGGTTTGCCGTTGTGGCCGACGCGGTTCGGGCACTGGCGCAAAAGAGCGCCGGGGCTGCCAAAGAAATCAGTGTTCTGATTCACGAGGCTTCCGAAAAATCCAAGCAGGGCGTCAGCCTGGCTGCAGACAGCGACACGGCTTTAAAAGCCATTGTGCAAAACACCCGCACGGTGTCCGAGCTGATTCAAACAGTGGCCCAAGGGTCCCATGAACAGTCCCAGGGCATTGAGCAGGTGAACAAAGCCCTGACCCAGATCGATCAAAGCCTGCAAGGCGTGGCTTCATCCATGGGTGCCGTCACGGGCTCCACGGAAGACATGCAGACCCAGTCTGAAGAATTACACAAAATGATGTGTGAACTTCACATTCTGGTCGGACATAAAGAAAATAAAAACAAAGAAAATGAAACCAAACACGGGCACGAAGAAATCGAGTCCGCCATTTAAGGAGTTATCCATGAAGAAATCCACATTGATCGCCGCTTTGATTGTTTTTGGATCTGTTGCAGCCCACGCCGGTGATTGCACGATCACAACCAGCCGTAAGGCCTGTGCCGGAAAGGAAACTGAGGCGTTGAAACCTTACAACGGTAAAAATCCGACTGATGAATCCAAAAAACTGGACAGCGAGGAAGCCTGCCTGAAATGGGGCGAGAAATCCTCCAAAATCATCCGTAAGGGCACGCTGACGGAAAAATCCGTGACTGTCAAATTTGATGGCAAGGATCTTGGCAAGACTTTCGCCGACAAAGCAGAGTGCAAATAGAGCGAAATCGTCTAAGTTCTTTACGCCAGGGAGGTCCAGGGACCTCCCTTTTTATTTTCCCAAAATGAGACGTGCGCGTTGTTCAGTTTCTGTAATCCGTCCTCTAAAGAGAATCCCAAAATTATCCGATATTGTCTCTAAGGAGGAACATCCATGAAGAAGTTTAAGAACTTTTCCAAGAAGCTATTGAAGAATGAACGCGGCCAAGGTGCGACAGAATACATCCTGTTGCTGGTGGTTGTAGTCGCTTTGGTGGTTATCTTCAAAGACAAAATCAAAAGCGCAATGGAAGAAAAAGTCGGTTCATTGGCTAGTGATATCACAGGCTTCAGCGGTAACTAGTTTCTCCTGACGATTTCCGCTATCAAGCTGGGAATAAAAGGGGGACCCAATGACCGTAGAGTATGTGCTTTTACTATTTGCGACCTTCTTCTTTATCCTGAAGGCGTTCATGACTGCTCCGGCCGAGGCCTTTAAAACATCAGGCCCGCGGCTGGGTGCACGCATTGAACAGCAACTCACGACAGGAGCAGGTTTCAAACCCATTGATGGAAATCACATTGGCTGGGACGGAGAAACAAGATGAAAAGGCATGTTAACAACAACAAAGGCCAATTCCTTGTCGAGTCCGTCCTGCTGATGACTTTCATGGTGGGAGCTCTGATCTGGGCAACCGGTCAGCTGCGCGAGAACAAGTATCTTGCGAAACTGATCTCAAGCCCCTGGCAGAAAGTTTCCGGAATGATTGAGTCCGGCGTCTGGGACACCCCGGAAAGCGCCAGGGCCAAGCATCCCAACCAGGTTCGCCGGTCTCTGACCGCAGAACCTTAAAAGGAGAGAATGAGCAGAACGAAGAGCTTCTCCAGTACAATACAAAATGAACGCGGAATGATTTCCGCAGAGTTCATTTTTGCCATCGTCATTGCGGCGGGGCTTTGTATTGTCTTCTTCGCTCTGAACTTCACTCTGTCCATGGCCGAAGTGGCCCAGTACATCGCGTTTTCTGCTTCCCGTGCCCACGCAGCCGGGCACATCGATCAGGACAAGCAGGAACAGATGGCCAAAGACAAATACCTTTCCCTGATCAACAACCGTGAACTTAAGCCTTTATTCAACAAGCCTGACGGCGGATGGTTCGTCCTGTCCCCGCAGATTGATGTTCGTGGTGGTGGTGAATCCGGTCGCACCTTTGACAGCGACTATCGCTACACCGAAGAGCGCGTCCCGCAAGTGGGCGTGCGCTTTGATTTTACAGCCAAACTGCTCAGCCTGAAAGTCGCCTTCCTGGGGCCGACCAACGAGGACGATGCAGGATTCAGTGCCAAGGTGACCGCCTTCCTGATTCGTGAGCCGACTCAGAAAGAATGTTACGAACTTCAGATCAAGCGCCGCTATGAAGCGGTTTTGAATCTGGATCAACGCTTTAAGGAAATGGCCCGCGACACCGCAGGCTATGTTCCGTCGGAGGATAACGGATGCTGAAAAAGCAAAAACGCAAATCCTCCATTAATAATGAAAAAGGGATGGCTGTGTTAGAGCTCGTCCCTATTATTATTGTGATCGTGCTGCTGGTGAACTTCTCTTTGGGGTTCTTCGGCGCCATTCACACCGGGATTCTCAATTCAATTGCGTCCCGGAACTATGCTTTTGAAACTTTCCGCAACCGCGCCAATCTGACTTACTTCCGTTCCACTCCGAATGCGGACGTGGCCCTGACGTACGATAAGGTCGGCATGCGTGTGCATGGAACCCTGTCTGAAAACACCAAAGAAGGTGCCAATGACTGGGTGGCAAGTTCCCGCCGCATTGACTTCATGGCTTTGCAGCGTGAAGCCGCTGAAATTGCGGGAACAAAACCGGAACACGAAAGAACCCGTTCTCTTCCCGGCGGAAGAAACGAAACTCTTTCGGTGAATCCGATCTGGATTAAAACGACGTATGGAATTTGCCTTAACTCCGAGTGCGCAGGCACCGGAAGCTAAGAGAGTGGGACATTATGGGATCAAACGAAACTAGAAATTTATGGCTTTCGATTGCAGCAGGTGTCTTTGCGACCTTCCTGCTGTACAGCTATTCCCAGGAAAAAAAGGCCGAGTACGACAAACGCTTCGGTTCCACTAAGCGTGTGGTCGTAGCCAAGGAAGACATCGCCGAAATGCAGACCATCTACGACACGATGGTTGAAACCAAAGAGCTTCCGGCGGATTTCATCCAGCCTGATGCCATCACGATTCCAGACGAAATCATCGGTAACGTGGCGGCCGTGCCAATCAGAAAAGGCCAGATGGTCGTGAAGAACAACCTTTTGACTCCGGGCCCGGACACAGGGATTTCCCTGCAGGTTGCGCCCAGCAAACGTGCTGTCACCATTCCCGTGGATGAAGTGCGCGGGGTTGCGAAACTGATCCGCCCTGGGGACCGTATTGATATTTACGCCGCGGTGGATTCCGGCAAAGGTGTGAACCAGCGCCGTGAAGTCTTCACCATGATGAACGACGTGGTCGTTCTGGCAACGGGTGTGAGTGTTGTGAATAACATTCCACGCATGTTTGAACTGGATTCAACCGGAAAGAACCTGACCCAGATCGCCCTGACTGGTGACACCAAGTACACCACAATCACGGTCGAAGCGACGCCGAAAGAGGCGCAGGATCTGTTCTATATTCTTTCCACGGCTCCGGGGAACTTGTTTATGGCTTTGAGAAATCCAAGCGACAGAACAATTCCGCCGCGCATGCCAAGTTCGACTTCTGACAGTGTATTGGGAAAACCGATGGTTTCTATGGACGCTCCGGCAGCACCGGCAATCGCGATGCCGCCACGACCTTACGTACCACCGGTTCAACAACAGAGGGCAGCACCTCCGCCAGCACAAAGACCACGCGCCAACGGGTTTCAAACTTTGTAATTGGGTCTGATTTAGGGGAATTGAAGGGGGATATATGAGACGTAAATTTCTGATCACCGGACTGCTCAGTCTGTTTATGATCAGTGGAAATGTGGCCTGGGCCCAGGAAGAACTGGAAGCCTCGCCGACATCATCCACAGAAGGTGAAGAGGGCGTATATCGTTCTCGCAAATTCATCAATCTCACCCTCGGCATTGAGCAGGACGAGAAGCTTCCCCCGCTTCCGGACAGCATTGAATTCAAAGGTGACTTCCGCCGAATCGTGACTGCGGCGTATGCCAAAGATCTGAATGTGATTCGTTTCACGCCGAAAGGTGAAGGTTTTGCGACCCTGACCATTCACGACAAACGAAACGGAAAGATCGTTGCGGAATTCCGCATTGACGTCAAGAAAAGCAAACTGGACAAGGTTGTACGCGAGATGCGCGCCCTTCTGGGTGACATCGAGGGTATTAACATCAAGATCGTGAACAACCGCGTGGTTGTCGACGGTCAGATCCTTTTGCCAAAAGATCTGGCGCGTATCTATAACGTTGTTCAGCAGTTCGGTGAACAGGCGTCTTCGCTTGTTACCTTGAGCCCGCTGGCACAAAAGAAAATCGCAGAGTTCATTGCCCGCGACATCAACAATCCGGAAATCGAAGTGCGTGCCGTGAATGAAAAGATCATTCTGCAGGGCTGGGCCAATTCTGATGAGGAAGCCAAACGTGCCGAGATCATCGCCAAAACCTATCTGCCCGATATCGTGATCGAGGCCGCCGAGGAAAAAGGTGTGATCAAAAAACGCCGCCCGGCGAATGATGGTGTGATCAACCTGATCCAGATCAAGGAAGCTCCGGCGAAACCACCAAGCAAAATGATCCAGTTGGTGGTGCACTATGTGGAACTGAACAAGGACTATTCCAAGGCCTTCAAGTTCCAGTTCACTCCGGAACTGGGTGACAACTCGCAGATGACCTTCCAGACCGGTGGCGATTCTCCGGGTGGTGTGATCAGCTCGATCACCGGAACTGTTTCCAATCTTTTGCCTAAACTGAACTGGGCAAAACAACACGGCCATGCCCGCGTACTTGAAAGCACCAGCCTGATCGTGGAAGACGGTAAAAAAGGTGAAATCAAACAGGTGACCAATCAGCCTTATCCGGTCATCGGTAAAGACGGCACCCAAGGAACTGCCTTTGCCGAGGTCGGTATCGTGACGGCGATCACCCCTGTTTTGCTGGGTGAAAAATCCGGCAGTGTGCACATGGAAATGGCCTTTAAGGTGTCCAGCCTTCTGGGGAACACTCCAAGCGGTGCGCCAATCACCAGTGCGAATGAAATGACCTCCACCGTGACGGTGCGCGACCGTCAAAGTGCGGCTGTGGGTGGTTTGATTCGTAACTCGACCTCGACCGGGTACAATCGTCCGGCAGGTCAGAAGAACCCGATCATCAGCCTGTATGCATCCAAAGACTTCATCAAGCAACAAAGCCAGTTCGTGGTCTTTGTTACACCGATAGTTAAGACTTCCGCCAGCTCCGGGGCTGAGCAAATTAAGAAGAAGTTCCGTTTACGCGACTAGGGTCTCGTAAACGGACCTCCTGTTTCAGCCGATAGGAAAGCTGGAGGTCTGTTTGGCTATCAATCCTAATTGTAATCTCATCGCAGTGGTTGGCGGTAAAGGCGGCGTTGGAAAATCCGTCTTCGCAGCCAATTTCGCCTGCACCATCATGAACGAACTCCGCAGCCAGGTTCTTCTGATCGATGCCGATGCCAAGAGCGTCGGCGATCAGAACGTGATCATGGGTCTGAAACCCCAAAAGACACTGAAAGAACTTGCAAGCTTCCAGGGATCTTTGAACTCCCAGCCAATGAACACTCTTGTGACCATGCACCAGTCAGGTTTGGCTTACCTGGGTGCAGTTCGTGGCCCGGAAGAAAGCCTGAACATCAATCCGGATCTTTTGGGAAAACTGCTGGAGTTTTTCTCTCGCGCTTATAAATTCATTATCGTCGACGTGGGTACCGATCTGGGCCCAGCACAAATGGCTGTGCTTCAGGAAGCCACCGCCATCATGATCGTGACGACTCCGGAAGTTCTGGTGGTGACGCAGACTCAGCGTCTGGTGAATGAGCTTTTGTCGGCCACATTCCCGAAAGACATGTTCCAGTTAGTGATCAACAAAGCTTCTCCAACGGGTCTTTCTCCGCAAACGATTTCAAATCAATTGCAACTTCCTTTCCTGGGAATTATTCCTCAGGATGAAGCCACTTCCATGATGTCCCTGCAAAAGTACACCCCTTTTGTGATCTCGGCGCCCAAAGCACCGGTCACAGCGGCGTACTATGATGTCGCCCGTAAACTGACCGGCGGTATTTTGCAGCGCCTGAAAACCGTGGCGCGTCCGAAGCCGGCTCCGGCAGCCGCAGCCTCTGGCGATGCGGGTGGCACCGTCAACACTCAAGGAATGGATGCCCGCACCCTGCTGAAAATCCGCATCCATAACGAACTGATCCGCACCGTGGATCTGAAAAAGCTTCTGGTCGACGGCAAGCAGGATGAAAACAAAGAAAAAGAAGTTCGCGAAAAAACCAAACGCGAAATCACCCTGATCGTGGACCGCGAGGCCCCGGATGTCGCGCGTGAAGAGCGCTCCAAACTGATCAAAGAGGTTTTGGAAGAAGCACTGGGACTGGGGCCTTTGGAAGATCTTCTGGCCGATCCGGATGTCACCGAGATCATGGTTAACGGTAATAAACGGGTCTTCGTCGAGAAAAGTGGTAAGGTTCAGCTCAGCCCTGTGACCTTCACCTCCAACGATCACTTGCGCCGAATTATCGAGCGTATCGTGACACCACTGGGTCGTCAGATCAATGACTCGACTCCGTACGTGGATGCGCGTTTGAAGGACGGTTCGCGTGTGAACGCCGTGATTGAGCCTTTGGCCATTGACGGACCGGCACTGACCATTCGTAAATTTAAAAAAGGTGGTATCACCGCTGAAAAGTATATCGGTTACGGAAGTATCACCAAGAACATGATCGACTTCCTGCGCATCTGCGTGGAAAACGGTCTGAACGTGGTGATCTCTGGTGGTACCGGTTCAGGTAAAACGTCCCTGCTGAACATGCTGTCTTCCTTCATCCCGTCCAACGAACGTGTCATCACGGTCGAGGATGCGGCCGAGCTGCAGCTGCAACAGGAGCACGTCGTGCGCCTGGAAACCCGCCCGGCTTCGATGGAAGGTTCTAACGCCATTCACATCCGTGACCTGATCAAGAATGCCCTGCGTATGCGTCCTGACCGCATCATCGTCGGTGAGTGCCGTGACGGCGCCGCCCTTGACATGTTGCAGGCCATGAACACGGGTCACGATGGTTCCATGACCACGACTCACGCCAACTCTCCGCGTGAATGTGTGGCCCGTCTGGAAACACTTTGTATGATGTCCGGTATGGACCTGCCAATGCGTGCGATCCGTGAACAGATCGCCGGTGCCGTGAATCTGATTGTGCAGATTTCCCGTCTGTCCGACGGAAGCCGTAAGATCCTGAGCATCACCGAAGTGGCGGGCATGCAAGGGGACGTGGTGACTTTGGCTGAAATCTTCAGATTCAAAGAAACCGGTTACGACAAAAACAGAAAGATCCAGGGTGTCTTCCAGGCAACTGGTACCATCCCAAGCTTTATCCAGAAACTGAGCGACAAGGGTGTGGTGATCCCGCGTGAGATCTTTGCCAATGACCCGAATGCAGGCACACCGGCAGCGGCCGCTCCTGCGAAACCACCAATCCCAGCTGCGATGGCCCCGAAAATGCCAGGCGTGGCTCCAGTGAAAAAATCGGGGTAAGTCATGAGTTTCCTGTTTAACGAATGGGTTATGATCCCTCTGTTTGGCATCTGCGTTTTCGTCATCGTCATCCTTTGGGCTGACAAGGCGATTGCGTGGCTGCACAAGCGCAGCCTTGGCCAGCGCGACGAGGTGATCAAGATTCTTCGGGTGATGGGAATGGACGTCGACGAAAAGAAAGTCACCCTGATCATCCTGCTGATGAGCTTCGGTTTGGGTGCCCTGGTCTTCCTGATCTTCTGGCCAAGTGTTTTGATGGGTGCATTCTTTGGTGCTTCCATCACCGTGGCCGGCTGGCAGTTGCCACTGCTTTTGGTGCGCATGATCTATGAACAGCGCTGTACCAAGTTTGTGGATCAGATGGTCGATGGTCTGACGATCATGGCCAACGGTATCAAGGCCGGATCCAATCCGCAGGAATCGATGAAACGTGTGGTGGAGATCATGGGAAATCCTATGAGCCAGGAATTTGCGCAAGTTTTGTATCAGATGCAAGTCGGTGACAGCTTTGAAAGCGCACTGAATGACCTTGGCAACCGCATCCCGCGCCCGGATGTGCAGATGTTTGTGACCTCCATCAACATCTTAAAAGAGACCGGTGGTAATCTGGCAGAAACTTTCCAGACCATCGTACTGGTCGTGCGCGAACGACAAAAAGTAGAGAAAAAAATTCAGGCTTTGACCGCTCAGGGGATGATGCAAGGGATAATCGTCACTCTGATTCCGTTTATCTTGATGGCCGTGTTCCTGGTGATCGATCCGGCGTTCATCAAACCTATGTTTAACACAACCCTAGGTCTAGTGTTACTGGCAGCGATGCTGGGTCTGCAAATAATCGGTGGCGTGCTTATTAAAAAGCTTGTTACCATTAAAGTGTAGTTTGTCAGTTTCAAGGAAGAGGTATCGATAATGAAGAAAGCACTCTTGGCGTTCGCCTTTCTTTTTTCTGCCCAGGCGTTCGCGCTTGTGGATATGAAAAATGCCAACTACTCCAACACCTGGATTGATATGGATGTTCCAGGCAGCGGGTATGATCTGAAAATCGTGCGCACCTATAACAGCCGTTCTCTTTTCAACGGTATGTTTGGCTTCGGCTGGTGTTCTGATTTTGAAACCGCGATGGAAGTCACTGCCGAAGGCAACATCAAGGTGAAAGAATGCGGTGGTGGTCTTGAAGTGACCTTCTCTCCTCGTGAAATCACCCGCAAGGATGTCGACAGCTCTATCGCCCAGATCGTGAACAAGATGAAAGCGGAAAAGAAAGTCGGCCTGACAGAGGCGGCGATCAACACGCTGAAGACACAGTTACTTGAAGACGACAGCCTGCGTGCGGAATATGCCCGTCAGTACGGAATCACGGTTCCGGTAAAAGAAGGCACCAAATTCTACGCCAACGGCCGTGAAGTTGAGCACTTCATTTTCAACAAAACCTATTACACCAGAAATCTTCCTGATGGCAGTTCCCAGCGCTTCAGCCCGCAGGGAAAACTGACTCATATCTATGACAAGAACAACAACTTCCTGAAATTCGACTATGACAAGGACGTGATCTCCACGCTCCAGGACAACAATGGTCGTCGTCTGACTTTCAAATACTTCCAGAACAAAAAAGTAAAAACCATCACCGGTCCCAACGGTCTGATGGCGGAATACAAGTTCGCCAATCTGGATGACCTGGCTTCCGTAAAGAATGCCTGGTTGAAAACATACACTTACGAATACGATGAACTTCACAATCTGACCAAGGCGACCTGGCCGGATAAAACGTTTGTCGCCTTGAAATACGACAAACAAAAAGACTGGGTTCTGGCGTTTGCAGACCGCGATAAGTGTATCGAGACCTACAAGTACGAAGACTCTCCGACAGATCCAAAAAATCACTACTGGTCCACAGTGAAAAAGACCTGCGGCAAAGAAGTGATGGCGGATAATAAATATGAATTCTGGCACCAACAGCGCGCGGACGGTCAATATTACCTGCAGCGTGTGATGACGACCGTAAACGGCAACGTCACAGACATCACTTACCATGAGGTCTTTGGCAAACCCGTTTCCATCCGTCGCAATGCCGACCGTATCTCTTACGAATACTATCCAGATGGCCTGGTGAAGGTGAAAGCCGCACCAAACATGAAGATGGCATTTGAGTACGATCCGAAGGTTAAAAAGGTCAGCTCTGTGAACAGCACTTACTTCAATGAAAAAGGTGCCAAGG
Organism: Bdellovibrio bacteriovorus; assembly: GCF_002208115.1. NCBI lineage: Bacteria > Pseudomonadati > Bdellovibrionota > Bdellovibrionia > Bdellovibrionales > Pseudobdellovibrionaceae > Bdellovibrio > Bdellovibrio bacteriovorus. The sequence goes on from NZ_CP020946.1 coordinate 3,702,992, forward strand.
TGGCCGTTAAAGCCGCTCAGTTCAAATACGATGGCAAAGGAAACCTTGCCTATGCCCAGAACAGCGATGGCCAGAAGATCAATATGACATATGATAACCGCGGCCGTATTGCGACCATTACAGATCAGGCCAAGAAAGTGGTTAAAATCGAGTACGAGGAACGCTATGGGAAGCCATCTGTAGTTACCCGTCCCGGTTTGGGCACAATTGTGGTAAGCTATAAACCAAATGGTGAAATCAGCAAAGTGGACAGCAAAGAGGGGCCATCTGTAGCTATGCAGGTAGCCAGCACATTTAATAACCTCTTGGATATCATTGCTCCCGCAACTGCGGAACTTTACCTCTAAGGAGAAGGTGATTATATGAAAAGACTCTTGGTTCTTTCCATCTTGCTGACCCTGGGCTTCTCCTTTGCGGGAACGGCCTCTGCTGACGAAAATGCCAACCGCCCGGTAAACCCTGGCGAAGACCCGAATGAAGCCTTCAGATCGTCTCCTTTTGAGGCGACGACATCGGCTTTGGGTGACTGCCGTGAGTGTATCGCCTACCGTACCGGCGCCACCACGGGCAAAGGCTCCCGTCGCCATGACGACACTGTTTCCAGAGAAATCAAAGGCTCCAGCGCGACGCCCGGTGGATCTGAGAAATCCGGCACCGGAAGACAGTAATCCCATCTGTCTAGAAACCTGACACTCGCCTTACACAAAAGGGCTTTGGACATCCAAAGCCCTTTCTTTTTGCCCTGAAACCCTCCGAATTGTCTCACCCTGAGACGAAAACTCTGGCACACGCGATGCAATAGACCTCATTGAGTTCTTAATGATGTTTTTAAGTGTGTAAGAAAGAAGGAGAGTTTTATGAAGAAAATCGTACAAGCCACTATTGCTATGTCTTTGATCGCCTCTGTGGCAATGGCAAACACGGGTGTTTCTTGCAAAAACAACAGCGGAAGCGGTCGTCATTCCTCGACAGCGTTCAAGCAGGAGTTCAAAGCGAAGGTTGCTAAAGACACTTCGACGAAGACTTCCAAAGAGAAAACAAGCAAAGGCTGGAACTAATCCACGCGCTTTGGCTTGAATTGAATATGCCCCCTAGGGAGAGTGACTATCCCCCCTTACAGTCGCTCTCCCTTCCCCTTTTTTAAAAAAGGGCAGGGTGAACTAGCGAATCGCTTTTTCGTGAGCGCCTTCCTGGAATCCGTCCACCGTGCTGGCCACGCCATCACCCAAGGAACGACCCAGATTTCTGATCGCCATGGCACCACCAGCGGCCGCACTTTGAATATACTGAGACACCGTGGATTTCTGCAACCAGCGGAAAGAATGAGATTCAATCGAATCGCCGCCCACTTTCACCTGCATCAAAACAATCAGCAAGGCTGTCGCAGCAAAGCACTTCAATACAAATTTAAGTTCTTCCATGAGTCGATTCTCCCAGATGCGGTAATACTTTTGTGATTTCTTTTAAAAGCTGTTCTTTGCTGAATGGTTTTGGCAGATAGGCATCAAAGCCCGCCTCGAAGGCTTTCTGCACCAGAGCTTCCTGATCGATTGTGGAGCAGCCGATGATTTTGATATCTGGATGAAGCTCTTTCAGAATCTTTGCTGTTTCGATGCCGTTACGAAGCGGCATGACCATATCCAAAAATACCAGATCGGGCAGTGTGGCTGAAACCAGCTCTACCGCCTCGTCCCCGTTGGCAGCTTCGCCGACGCACAGGCCCCCTTCCGAGGTCACAATATTTTTGATAAGTTCACGCAAGAAGGCGGCATCATCAATTACAGCAAAACGAATCTTCATACCGCCAGTATAGAATTTAGCAGGCTTTTTTGTGAGTGGATTTTAGTGACCCCAACGATAGCCCAGTGAGAACATATAAAGCGAATTGGTCACGCTGACATTGTTCGGAGTCAAACCTGTACCAGGGTCTGGCAAACTGGCGGGACCGTCAAAGACGTTTCTTTCAGTCGAAGCACCCAGGCTCCAGATCATCTGGCTTTCGCGGGTGAATTTCCATTCCCCACCTACATCAAGGCCAATGCGCACACTTTCTTCGCCTGCACCGGATTGGATATTGGCACCCGTCGCACCTTCAGAGTGTTGCAGACGCGGGAAGAAGCTTCCCCCCAGTGTCCAGGCATAGTTCGCCGACACAGGAATCCGCGCTTTCAACCCCACACCCAGCCCTTGTGTTTTCAGACGAGCACGGGAGGTGTTATCACTGGGAACCGTCATCTTGTTATCACTGAACAACAACGAAAATTCCAATGAATTGGATTTACGGGAAACGCCGAAGAATTTACGGAAGTTCAGACCCAGATCAACAAACTCATACTTTGCCGAAACGCGGGACTGATCTGCATCGATAGAGTCCACATCCGCCGCAAACGAGAACAAAATCTGTCCGCTCACACCAATCAACGGCGTAAACCAAACGTTCGTGCGAATCTTTAGAGCATTAAAGAAACTCTGATAATCCCGGAACGTATAATTGGACTGCGAATCGTTGTATGCCACCACGGGCATCACGTCCAGCTCCAGACGGTTGTTGCGGATGTCATCTTCGTGGATTTGCTCGCGATAGAAATCAAAAATTTTGGAGGCTTTATCAGAGAAAAGGCTTTCTGCCTGCTCACTGATGGTGGGTTCCTCGACTTCAGGCGAGGTTTCTGCACCCGTCACTTTCGGAGCGGCTGCGGGCACGACTGGAGTCGCCGCTGCTGCCTGAGCTTCGGCCGCAGCTTTGACTTCAGCTTCTTTCTTCGCAGCCAGTTCCTTTTCCTTCTTTTCAGCTTCGGCTTTTTTCTCGGCCTCAAGCTCGCTGGTCTTCAGTGTTCTGACAGCGACACCCTCGGAATCTGTGATCACCGGAGTCGCTTCTGCTTCAGATGCCGGACTGCGCTTGTTGGCCTTGCGAACCTCATAGCGTCCTGAAGAAAAACCCTCCAGACCCACTTGGGCTGATGCCGGATAAGCTGAAGCAAAAAGAGCTGCAAAAATCAGAAAGGAAAATGAAGACTTCATAAGAAATCTTTCGGCTTTCGGTCCGTATTACTTGACGCCAAATTGACCTGTTTTAAGAGGCAGTGCAGAATAAATTTATGAAATCATTCTTCCTAGGTTCTCTCTTCGTCGCGTCCTGTTTCATTTCAATCAGTCCGACTGCGTGGGCCCAGACCAATGCCCAGAACGTCTATGTCAGTGCTGCCGACCAAGATCTTGCGATTAAATCCATCGTGCTGGTTCCAACCACCGACAACGTGGGTGGTATCTACGCAAAACCTGCCGAAGAAGAACTTAGAAATCTTTTGAACGAAGACAAGCAATGGTCTTTGTCCAACTTCCCAAAAGATCTGAAAATCAAATCTGAAACTTTGGATGAAAATCCATCCGAAGTTCAAACCGTTCTGCAATCCACGCAAAGCGAAGCGGCCCTGACCTCGAAAATCATTCGTGGTCCGCGTGGGATTTCCATCACCCTGACTCTGTTTGTGGGCCGTGAAGGCCTGCCGCTGCTGCAGGAATCCCTGAATGACTACAAGGGTTTTGAAACCGCCGAGATCAAAAATGAAGTTCGTCGCCTGTTTGAAAACCTGAAGTACCGCATGCCTTTCCGCGCCACTATTCTAAGCCGCCGGGGCCAGCAAGTGACCCTGAATCTGGGCAGCAACTATGGTCTTAAACCTGACAGCCGTGTATCGGTGGTTCAGATCATCAAGATCAACCGTCATCCAAAACTAAAGTTCATGGTCAGCACCGAAAAAGAGGTTCTGGGCCGCGTGAAACTTTTCAAAGTGGAACCGTTCATGAGCTTTGGTTACGTCGAAATGGAAAAAGATCCGGGCGTGATCACCGTCGGCTCCAAAGTGATGCCGGATGAGTTTGTAAAATACTCAACCCCGGTCACCACACCTTCCGGAAAAGTCCTGCAAGATATCAGCACCCGCCCGGACAAGGACGTGGCGTTTGGCGAAGAGCCCACCGAATGGCTGCCGACAATGCCTCCGCAGTTCGGTAAGGTGGAATTGATGGCGGGCTTTGGCAACTACACCCAAAACACCAGCCTGACGACACCAGAGTCGGTGAGTGGCAGCAACAACTTCGCTCCGAACATTTTGGTGCGTGGTGAGCTGTGGCTGAATCCGGAATGGTACATGGGCGTTCACCTGCGCCAGTCTGTGTTTTCGATTGATAACAACCAGGCCGGAAGCTCCCCTTCGTCTTTGAACATGTCTGTGGGGCAATACGGCGTGAATGCGGGCTACAACTTCCTGCTGACCAATGACTTCTTTGGACCGAAGCTTCAAATCGGTGCGGGTTACATGACCACAAAGTTCACTGTGGATGGCAGCACGCCCACCACCTTCACCAGCATGGACTATAGCGGCTTCTTAATCAGCCTGGCCGGTCAGTTCCCCCTGTCTGAGGAAATCCCGGTGGATATCGGCGGACGCTTTGATTTCTATATGAATCCCGGCATGAGCGAATCCCAGGACAGCGGTTCAGGATCTGACAGCAAGATCAATTCCTTCAGCTTCTTTATGGATTATAAAATGAAAACGCGCTTTAAGATCCGCGGCGAGCTGATGATTGAAAACTACAGCACGGATTTCTCAGGAGCCACCCGCGCCACCAGCACCAGTCACAAGATGACGACGTTGTTCGGTGGGGTTCAGTACCTGTTCTAAAAAAAAGCCTGGGTTTAGAGCCCAGGCTTTTTTGTTTTTAGCAGTAACCCGCCTTCGCTGATAGCTTCGGCGGGTGCAATCGATTAGCCGTAGGCTAATCTGATTACATCATGCCACCCATGCCGCCCATACCGTCGTGGCCAGGCATTGCAGGAGCTGCAGATTCTTTCTTAGGTGCTTCAGCGATCATAGTCTCTGTAGTCAGCATCAAAGAAGAAACGGAAGCTGCGTTAGTCAAAGCGCAACGAACAACTTTAACTGGATCGATAACACCGTCTTTGATCAGATCAGTGTATTCGTCAGAGTAAGCATTGAAGCCCCAAGTTGTGGACTTGTTCTGAAGGATACGATCCAAAACGATCGCGCCATCCAAACCAGCGTTAGCCGCGATTTGACGGATTGGCTCTTCGCAAGCACGTTTGATGATCGTCGCACCGAATTGCTCTTCTTCAGAGAATTTGGATTTGTCGATTTTAGTGGAAGCACGAAGCAAAGCAGTACCACCGCCAGCAACGATACCTTCTTCAACCGCAGCGCGAGTCGCGTTCAAAGCGTCTTCTACGCGGTGTTTTTTCTCTTTCATCTCAACTTCAGAAGGAGCACCAACGTGGATAACTGCAACACCGCCAGCCAATTTAGCCAGACGCTCTTTCAGTTTTTCTTTGTCATAGTCAGAAGAAGTTTCTTCGATCTGAGCTTTGATCTGACCAACACGGCCATTGATGTCGTTCTTTTTGCCAGCGCCATCGATGATTGTTGTGTTGTCTTTGTCTACAACGATGCGTTTTGCAACACCAAGGTCAGCAACAGTCGCCGCCTCAAGTTTCAAACCAACGTCTTCAGAGATCACTTTCGCGCCAGTCAGGATCGCGATGTCTTCAAGCATTGCTTTACGACGGTCACCGAAGCCTGGAGCTTTAACTGCAGCGATGTGCAGAGTGCCGCGCAATTTATTAACAACCAAAGTTGCCAATGCTTCGCCTTCAACATCTTCCGCGATGATCAACAATTGACGGCCTTGTTTTGCAACGCCTTCAAGGATACCGATCATGTCTTTCATGGAAGAGATTTTTTTGTCGTAAACAAGAACGTAGGCGTTCTCAAGAACTGCTTCCATTCTTTCTGCGTTGGTTACGAAGTATGGAGAAAGGTAACCACGGTCGAATTGCATACCTTCAACTACAGTCACTTCAGTTTTTGCAGTTTTGGATTCTTCGATAGTGATAACGCCTTCACGGCCTACTTTATCCATAGCGTCTGCCAACATCTGACCGATTTCTTTGTCATTGTTTGCAGAGATAGCACCAACTTGAGCTACTTCGTTGGAACCTTTTACCGGTTTGGACATCGCTTTCAATTCGTCGATAACGATAGCTACTGCTTTGTCGATACCACGTTTGATGGACATTGGGTTGTGGCCCGCGGAAACAAGTTTCGCGCCTTCACGGTAGATAGCTTGAGCCAACACTGTTGCAGTTGTTGTACCGTCACCAGCTTCGTCATTGGTTTTGGAAGCAACTTCCTTAACCATCTGAGCGCCCATGTTTTCGAATTTGTTTTCAAGTTCGATTTCTTTCGCAACAGTCACACCGTCTTTAGTGATCAGTGGGGAACCGAAAGATTTGTCGATAACAACGTTGCGGCCTTTAGGGCCCAAAGTTACTTTTACTGCGTTCGCCAGAGTGTTCACACCTTTAAGGATGTGTGTACGAGCGTCTTCTGAGAATGTGATTACTTTACTCATGATTTTCTCCGTTTACTTATTGATAAAAAGAATTAGTTGAATACGCCCAGGATGTCTTCTTCGCGCATCATCAGGTATTCTGCGCCATCCAGTTTCAATTCAGTTCCTGCGTATTTTCCGAAAAGAACTTTATCGCCAACTTTAACTTCCAATGGAAGGATCTTGCCATCTTCAGTTACGCGGCCTTTACCGCCTTTACCAGTCGCGATGATTTCGCCTTTTTGTGGTTTTTCTTTTGCAGTGTCAGGAATGAAAAGACCGCCAGCGGTTTTTTCTTCTTCCGCCATTCTGCGAACTAGAATTCTGTCATGAAGTGGGCGAACGCCAATTTCGTTCTTAGCCATTGTGAGCCTCCGTTTAAAACTCGTTTTTATAGAATTTCTATACGGAAGCTAATATGAATCGGCTGTGGAAAGAGTCAAGGTCGGGCGCCCAATTTTCCTGAATGAAACGCTTTGGCGCGCCGAATAAAGATTAAGACTTATTTAGAATTTTCGAGGGCTTATTTAACGCCGTCTTTTCCGAAGTTATTCGCACTGGCCGGAAGGTCCGAAGAATGCGCCCCGAACACAGAGTTCGCATAGGCCGTCATCAGCTCCGCCACCTCTTCCGGGGACAGTTTGCCGGCCACTTCGTTGAAGGCGGTCTTTTTATCCTGAACCTTCGTAAGATAACCCACGAAATAGTCCGTCACGGAAAGGTCTTTAGCGACCTCAAGGTCATAGATTTCCTCACGAAGTTCGCGTTCCAGCTTTTCCACAGAGATATCCTGAGAAGCCACCGCCTCCAAACCCGCGCGGTGAGCCATGTTGGGGTCCGTTCCGCCCGCAGCCAGGCGGATGCCTTTGCGGGCATCGATCTGGGACTTCAAAGTTGTGACTTTGACCTGAGCCTGTTGAACTCTTTCGGTTTTCCACTCCCGATAGCTCTTTACTTCGGCGCCCGCTTTCATAGTGAAAGTCGTCAGGCTCCAAAAGGCGATAAGGGGCAGATATTTAATAAGGCGCATGAGTCCTCCAGCAGACGTCCGATAATTCCAAGTCCCCATAATACAAAGGCTATGCCCGGCGAAAGATGGCTCATTTGCAATATAAACGATTTGGACCCCGAAATGAGGCCCTTTTGGGTCACTTTGAGACAAAATAGGCTTTACAGGAAATTGATACAAAGACGGGGCCGGAAAGGGCCCCGGAGGCTGGCGACCTATAACGGCTTGCTGAGTTTGATCAGGTCCTTGTGCAAAGTCTGCGCTTTCTTGTCGATGGACTTGGAAAAGTTCGGCGTCGTCAGTTTGAAAACCAACACCGCCATCATGAAGGCGGATTTGTCTTTATAGTTTTGCGCCAGCTCGCGTTTTGCCTTCAGCAATTCTTCGTCTTTTTGCAAAGTCTGAATCAGCTCCGTTGCTTTTGCATCTTTCAAAAGATCCTTCACCGATTTCACACCCTGATCGCGCAGCTTTAGCTCTTCATAGAAGGACTTGAGGTATTTGGCCTCTTGGTCGTCGACGGCCTTTCCCATAGTGGCCGCCGGATTTTTTGCACCCTTAATCTGATCAATCACTGCCGCGACCGGCTTTGCCCCTTCGCTCCAGTCAAAAGATCCATAACCTTCCGGATACAAAAGTTTGATCAGACCTGGAAAACCCACCAAGGCTGTTTCTTCGGAACTTTCTTCTTCAAGCTCTTCTTTGTTGAATTCAAACTTCCCGGATTTCAGCTCTGGCAGCAGCAACGCGGGGGTGAGCACCATCTCAAAGCGGAACTCTTTTTCCAGATGCGCTGAAGGACTCCAGTCCTTGATGTTGCGTTTTAATTCGGACAGCTTCGCGCGATCATCGTCACTCATGTTTTCTTTGGAAAGTTTCGCCATTTCTGTCAGAGAATCTTTCAACAGCGCCATGCCGATCTGCCCGGTGATCAATGGCATTTCACAGTTGCCGAAGTGCCACCACAAGTTTGCAAGTTTCAGACTTTGCTCCCAGGATTTTGCAGTGATCGCTTCGTCATTCAGTTTTTTGGAAATCTCCAAAAGCCCGGTCATCGGCAGCAACCCCGAAGCTGTTGTCGCCTGAAAAGCGGAGCACGTGGTGAAATCACCTTCTTCAGACAGTGCACGCAGGGACTGTTCTGGATTTTCCGAGGTCAGCGCTTTTTCCATGCGAAGATACAGGTCTTTGTCATTGGCGGCCGGAATTTCAAATTTCGCAGATTTTTTTAAGTGAGGATTGATGCCAGAAATGGATTCGTTAAAAACCGGAGCCGAAGCAAGAACCTGAATCGGAAGAATCAACACGCTGAAAATCCAAACCTTCATGGCAAACTCCTTTTAGGAGATTCCATGCTATCGAATTTTACAGGGGGTAAAAATAAAAAAACCAAGTCTTATGGACTTGGTTTTCTTAATCACAATCTAAAAAGATTGGCTCAGAAGGAGGGACTCGAACCCCCGACCCAGCGGTTAACAGCCGCTTGCTCTACCGACTGAGCTACTTCTGAACTCGGTGAAGGGCTAAATTAGCGGCTTTGGGCGGTTCTTGTCAAACAGAAATAATCTTAAGGGACTGCAAGCCGATCCAAAGCCTTGGAAAGCATCGGAGAGCTAAAAGGCATCCCTTTGACGCGGAAAACCGGCTTTCCCGGAACCTGCTCAAGGATCACAATCTCTCCAGAAGACGCCCCATGGGCCGCCAGGATCTTTTTAAATGAGCTTTCCTCGATCCCCTCCATAGAAAAGGCCCCCATCATGATTTCACAGACGGAACTGATGTCTTCAGGCTTTTCCAGGGTTTTAACAACGGCGCCGGCTTGATCAAAGATTTCCACTTTCGGGGCTTTTTCCGGGCACCAGTTCAGGGGGCGATAGTCACTGCCAATTAAAAGACCCAGCGCGCTTTGCGGGTCGGAAGCCTTGTCCTCTAAAGCGCCGCCATCCAGGGCCTTCATGCCATAGAAAACACCCACCAGAGCCAGAACCATCATGCCGATTTTAAGATAAAACGTGCTTTTCATCGCTCAAACGTAACTCGGCGAGTTGAAACTGGCTAGCTATAACATGGGAAGTAAAAAGAGAGAAAAAATGGTGCACTCGAGAGGATTCGAACCTCTGACCACATGATTCGTAGTCATGTACTCTATCCAGCTGAGCTACGAGTGCACTGTGAAAGAGAAGTATAGATAGACTGCGGCCAGGGAAAAATCAAGCATTCTTGATAATTTTACAAAAAGAGTCGAGGCAAGACCTTGATTAACGGGCTGGGCTATGGCAATTTGGATCCTCAGTCGAGAAAACCGACCGCGGAGAGGTGGGTGAGTGGCTGAAACCAAGCGTTTGCTAAATGCTCGTACACCAAAAGTGTACCGAGGGTTCGAATCCCTCCTTCTCCGCCACTTAAACCTGCCTTCGAGCAGGTTTTTGTGTTTCTGGGCGTTACTTATCTAGTGTTTCGTAATTGCTACTTTGGCTTCAAAAACTTCATCAAAAGAAGAATCCGAAATTCTTAAGTTACCAGAAACTGTCTCACCCGACCCTGGCAAATAACCGCCTTTGACTTTCAGATAAACCATGAACCACTGCTTGTTATCGCAGAAAACGGTGCCCCAAAGATTTTCGGCCATGCCAGGGCCCTCTGCCAAAGCATAAACATAGTTGGTGTTCGTCAGCTTTTTACTGGTACTGCAATGACCCAGTTCCTTGCTGGTAAAGCTCATTTGAAAGCCTTCGGACAGTTCCAATTGAAACACTTGAGCGCCACTAAACAAAGAGCGGGATTTGTTAAGAGTGTAAGTTCCCATCTCGGAAGCCTGGGAAGCGGTCGCAAAAAACATCATCAACGAAACAAGGGCAAATTTCTTCATCTTGGACTCCACAAAATAGTTATTATCGACGCCATACTACTGCAGCCCACTAATTCTTGCCTTAGCAACTCACGTGTCCGAAAAAAAGAAAGGCCCTGTCAAAAATCCTGACAGAGCCTTTTGAATTCAAAATTGATGTATGTGCTTAGTAGAGCTTTGAAAGCTCCATAGAGTACTTACCCGGAGCGTATTCGCTCATGCGCTTTTTATAAAGTTCCTGGAAGAACTTATCTTTCGCCGCATAGTTCGCGTAAGGGTAAATCGCAATCCCCCCGCGCGGTGTGAACTCGCCGATAACTTCGATGTATTTAGGCTTCATCAACTTCACCAGATCATCACAGATGGTCTGCACGCAGTCTTCGTGGAAGTCCCCGTGGTTACGGAAGCTGAACAGATACAGTTTCAGGGATTTGGATTCGACCATTTTTTTGTCAGCAATGTAGTTGATGAAGATCTTTGCGAAATCCGGCTGACGGGTCTTAGGGCACAGGGACGTGAATTCAGTACATACAAAAGTGGTCCAGGCGATCTTGCCCGGGTTTTTGTTGTCAAAGGCCTCCAGAACTTCTGGAGCATATGTTTCTGGATAGTTGGTCTGACTTTCACCCAAGGCGAAATCAGCAAGCTCTTTGGAATCACGGCCGTTTTTCTTTTTCATGGGGACCTTTTTAAGAGATATCCCCATGATTAGCAACGGTATCTTTTACAGGCGCCTAGTTGATATTGGCAGCACCAATGTAACGAGCCAGCCAATATCCATACAGATAATCCACCCCTGAGTTTTCCACACCTTTTCGGTGAGAATCCTGATACAGGAAGGCCCCGTCTTTCCAGACAAAGTTGCTGGTGAAGGCCTGCAGCTCAAATACCGGATAGTTATACAAACCCTGATAGAAATAGCTGACGGGAGGTTCCGGTTTTTTCAGGGACTTCCAGAACAGCCTTGGAATCGGAGACATGCACCAATCCGGGCGCAAAGAATGATCAATCGTCACATCCAGATTTGGGCGCGGATACGGGATTTCGCGAAGGCCCCAAGCAGCCTGATTCAAAGATGCATTAAACTGCGCCTCGCTGCTTTCCGAGCGGAAGTTTCCACCGCGGGTTCCGTGTTTATACGCAAAACCGTAAGCCGCCAGAGTCTGCAAATGTCTTTGCGCCGGGGAATAGGTCACCCAGGCATCCATCAGACGCTCGCGCAACTGATCGCGGATTTTACTTTGCCCTAGCAGATCCGCCAAAGTGATGTCCGTGATATCACCCACCAACCCCAGATTGATCCCGCTCCAATCGGCAGAGCCATGCCAGTAGAAAGTGGTGTCAAAGCTGTATCCGGTCACTTTGGTTTTAATCTTGTCGTAGTATTTGATGTACTGCTCTTTGAAAGAGGCATCATTTGTCAGCCAGGCCGCCAGTCCCAAGGCCGCCGGGCGGTTCTGGGATTTATCATTCACAACCTGTAGATCAATCAGCTTGCGGGAATTTGCGCGAAGCTCTTTCCAAAGTTCGGTTTCACTTTGTGGAAGCACCATTCCGGCCCACAGGAAGCCATGAGTGATTCCTTTGATCATGTCGTTGTTGCCGCCCTCAAGCCAGATCAGGTGCTGGAACTTGCCTTCACCGCGATGCCACTTTGCCGGAACCGGCTGGGCTGGATTATACAGAGCCAGTGTTCTTGCAAACTGCTGAGGATCGTTGGTGATCTCCATCAACGTCATCAAACCGCGCAGGGATTTCTTCACGTTATCCAAAGCTTCGCTGTCTTTGGTCTTCAGATAGCGCATCGCCTGAGAACCCACATACATTCCCGTCCACAGAGCGGCGTCACCGTCGAAGGAATAATTCAGCAGACGTCCACTTTCATCCAGGACAGCGTGCGCGACCATACCGGCTTCATTGATATGGAAATCCCGGGTGTTCTTGTCATAGCTCTTGGCTTTTTCTTCCAGCGATGGAGCATACGCGTTTCGTTTTACCGCTGCCTCCGTGATGCTGATGTCATCGACGATTTTGTTGGTGACACGAATCACGTCCTTGTTGTTGCGATAGAACTGAAAGTCCGTGGGATCAAAAACGATATAGGGATTTTCGTTTTTGTATTCAGGACGGTTCTTATAGGATTTCACCAACGGATCTTTTTCATAACCGATGTCGCGCTTGAAAAGATTGATCACACCACGAACTACCAAAGGAACCTTTGGCCCCTGGGCGCTGATGTTCTGACGCTGATTGACCCACAGGGGTTGCGCCTCTAGATCGCGACGGGTGGTGATCCATTCGTTGTAGTTAGAAACTTTTTTATCGGCATAGTGAGTTGCAAGACCGTTCGGGGTCACCACATAGCGCGAAAGCACCGTGATCGGCGCACCGAAGTCGGAGGGGTCCCTCTTTTGATTTCCCAGCTTCGTGATGAAATCACCCTGGCGAATGTCATAGGAGATAGTCAGGGAATCATGCGTGGCCACGGCTTTCCCGGTCCACACTTCCTGCACTTTCAAGCCATCAAAGAAGTAGTTGATGTAGGTGACCATGCGAACCACATCAAAAGTTCCATCGGAAGCTTTGCGCAGTTCAAGCTCGCCGTTATACGGTCCACGCGTGGAAGAAGTCCCCTGCAAAAACCAAATACCCTCCATGCCGCCATTGGCTTGAAGAGAAGCGATATCGCGGGGGATTTGTTTTTCCTTGTGCTGGCAGGACAAAGAGACAACAACGCTCAAAAAAAGAAAAAGGAATGAAAGTGCTTTCATTCCTTTATTCTCTCTGACTTGTGAATGGGACTGCAGTCCCAAAACTATTTACTGGGCTTTAGTACGGAACCTTGTCGGTCTTACTGTCCCACTCTTTGAAAACTTCCAATGCTTCTGTGTGAGCGCATTGAACCATGGGTACTTTGCGGTCTTTGAGGTCTTTTGGAATTTCCTGATAAAGGAAGTCGTCGTCGAAGTTGATTTCAGCGGCATCTTTGCGGGTGTTGCCGTAATAGATCTTTTCGATGCGTGCCCAGTAGATTGCGGACAGGCACATTGGGCAAGGTTCACAGCTCGTGTAAATTTCCGCACCAGCCAGCTCAAAATTACTGATCTTGGAGCAAGCGTCGCGGATAGCAGAAACTTCAGCATGCGCGGTCGGGTCGTTGGAGGAAGTCACTTTGTTCCAACCTTCACCGATGATTTTGCCGTCTTTAACAATGACTGCCCCAAAAGGACCGCCTGCGCCGGCACGCATGTTGTTTCTGGAAAGCTCGATGGCTCTTAACATAAATTCTTTGTTCATAGGCCGACGAATTTATGGGGACTCATGGAGTTAGTCAAGTTGAGCTTCCCTTGTATTTTAAGTTTAGCTGCGAGGCTGCAACCAGTTTAAAGCATAGGTCTCATAGAAGGTGCGATCCAGAAGCTCTTTTGCATCCACCCAGCCGTCATCATTTGATTTCTGCCAGCCTTCACCCCAAGAGTTTTGCACCTGAAGTTCCTGACGGCAGACACCTTTGGAATTACAGATTTCGCGATAGCCTTTGATCACCACCGCGTGACCCGCACCGGACACGTTCCCCGAAGCGTCCTTGATTTCTCCACAAGCTTTGTTGGATTTCACCGACAGAGGATCTTGAGCGCAGAAACTAAGGGCCAAGGGTCTTTTTTGTGTCAGGACTTCTTTGACTTTGTTGATCGACGACTTGTAGTCGCCTTTTTCACCTTCCATAGGGAAGGACTTTACCGCCCACTTACCCTCAAGACTGATCATGTCCGACATCTTACGGCATTCTTTAGGAATCAAAAGCTTATCCAGGAACAAAGAATAGGACTCTTGTGAAAACGCATCTAGAATCTCTTTGTTCGAAGCTTTCAGATTATAATTCTGTTTAATATCGTTGGCTTTGGCAGTGGCATACTCAAGACCACACTCAGTACATTCGGCATTTTTCTTTCTGAAGCTCTCATAAGAATCTTTCAGCGACTTCCACATGGCGATTTCCAGATCCTGGGCCGCCTGTTCGCTGCCAGCCCTGGCGACGATCTGATCCGTTGGAGCGCACTGCTCACTGACGGCATCTTTGGCTTTGTTGATATTCAAAAGAGTGAAGACGGGCATACCTCCCTCGTTTAGTCCCTTGTAGTCACGCCACATTTCCCCATCCGCGCCTTCTTCGGGGGCACGGCTGTACCGAGTGACATCCAAAGCCGAGACCCTTTGTGAATCCGGGGCAGTGGCACAACTGGCATTTCCACTTTGCACACAGTTTGCCTCATCCACCAATACTGCCGCCACGGCAGCATAACAGATCCCAAAGCTATCCTGAGATCTCACCTTTGGCATATTAGTCACTTGTACAGTGGATTCACCCTTTAAGGCGTAGCCCTCTCCATACTTTATTTGGGAATGCGGGATCATTCCATATTCGGCCAGCGTTGTACTGGCTCCGAACAGAATTGAAAATGCCACCAACAGTCTCTTCATTGCCTCAACCTACTGCTTCTTGGAAAAGTGTTTGTTATAAAGAGTCCACGAATCAATCACCGAGCCGTCCGGAAAAACGCAGTAATCGTACTCTGCTTTTTTGGCATCAAGAAGAATACGATTCAAAGCCTTATGTGAAAGGCAATAACGAGCGGCTGGATTGCCGATCACACCCACATTCGGAGTCTTCGCCACATCCAACTTGGTCTGTGCCGCTTTCCAGGCGTCGCAGTTCATTTTGCCATTCTTTAAACAGCTTTCAGAAAGCGTCAGTCCCTGATAATCCAAAACAGAAACAACAACGTATTTTTTGGTCTCGGGAGTAAACATCTTCAGCTTGCGCGCAGGCGCCGCTCCAGCATTTACGGTCATTAGAACCAAAAACAGCACCAGCAAAGTAAAAATTTGTCTCATATTGATATGATGAAAGAGCGGAAGGTCTTAAGGAATGGTGCCAACTCAAAACTGGGCCATGGACCAGCCAGATCTAAGTACCGTAAACCAATCGGGCATTTATGCCGATTTATAGACTGTGAAGATCCTTCTAACCGCCATCTTTTTCCTTCAATCTGCGTGGGCTCAAAGCCCTGGGAAGACCTATTTGAAGGCGGACGAGATCGTTTACAACCCCGGCAAATTCAAACCTGGCCGCTATGTCATTTCCTACAAAGATTTCGAAGACATCCGCTTGGATAGCAATCTCGATGGAAAGATTGACTTCTGGTATCTGAAAAAAGGCTCCACTGAAATTTACACTCACTTCACAGATGGAAATCCTATCCGCTGGGAAGTTCGCACCAATAAAAGAAATGTCATCACCGAAGCTTCTTATACGATGGCGGGTGGTCGATGGACGCTCGAAGCTTCCGGAGTTCGCGCGCCGACCCTGATGAACCTGCAGGACGAAGGATGCGAAGTCACTGCGATCAAAAAGAAAATCACCTCTTTAGGCGAGGATCTTAACCGTCGCGCACTCGCAATGGGAATTGAAGAGCACCTTATCGACAGTGGTTGCCAGGACAAATTATCCGAAGACTTCCTGCAAAGCCTCACTGATTCACTCAGTAAAAATCTGACTTCCTCCAACAAGCTGACTGACTGCCTGAACGGCGAAGAGTTCAAAAAAGCCTTCTCCAAAGATAAAATTCCGGTTCAACCCGAACTGCTGGCGGCCAAGTATCAGTTGCAAGTGGCCCAGTTGGGAAAACAACCTAAAAACTATGGGCCGCTGGTCAAGTGCGAAAAGGCGAAGGATCAAAAGGCCGCCCTCAGCACGGATGAGACAACTGGATTCATTCATCTGGATCCGGAAGCTTTGAGTGATGCGACCCCAGAAACCAATAAAAAATCCAATGCGGTGATTTCACCCTCCAGTATGGCCCACGAACTTCTGCATCGTGCGGGATTGAAGAGCGAAAAAGATGTTGCTGCAGTTGAACACTTCTGCAAAGGACACCCCGACAATTACCCGAAGATCTCCGCAATAGACATGACTACCTTCAGTATGACCCGAACCTTGAAAAAGAACGCTCAAGATGGCGCGGAACAGGCTGCCGCCCAGTCAACTGCCAATCTTATGGACCAGGAGATAAAAGCCAAAGCCAGCACTAATAAATCCGATAAAGGTATGGGCTCGGCGGCGACCTCGGCCGCTGTCAAAGGAGGCTCGCAGCAAGCATCTGCTGCCGCGACCGCCAATGTGCCGGTAGAGCTGACCGTAGCGCAAGTTCAGGTTCCGCCAGCTCCCACGTTGTCTGAATCCATCGTAAGTCCACCTCCGTCTACCGAGGCCGGTTCCCAGCAGGCCCTGGTCCGTTCAGCCTCCGAAAGCAGTGGTATGTTACGCATGGCCAACAACCTGGTTGGTGCGATAAACACCCAAGCTCTGGCCGCCACTGACACTGGCAGCTCGGAAGCTGGCAGCGGATCTTCTGAAGTCTCTCGCTCTGTCGCCTCGACAAAATCAAATGCTGCCATCAAGGGCTCCTCTTCCAATCCTGGTGCAGCCCTATTGAAGGCCTCTACCAGATCCATGGCCTCTGATGAAAGGGTGGTTGAACAAATCACGCTGGATGGCTCCAACATAGCTCCATCGGCCCCAGCGGCTGCCTCTTCTTCTAGAAATGTCGCAAGCACTTCTGCACCTTCTGCCTCCCGCGCTCCTGCAAACGAAAGTTCTGTTGGCGGCAGCGGCGGAGGGGAAGTGGCTGGTGGCAGCGCTTCCTTTGGAGGGAGTGGAGGTTCCTTTAGCGGTTCCGGAGCGGGCGCAGGCCTGGGATCGGCTCCATCACCATCTCCCGTTCGTGGACCGGCTGCCACTCGTCCTAGCGGCGGCGGTACGGAACCTGTGAAAAATGCCAAGTCCGACAACGGATCTTCGGCGCCAAGCGCCGCGCGGGATGAAGTGATCACATTTATTTCAAATAGCAACTATGCTCAGGCAAAAAAGAAGCTTTCGGATCCTGCCTTCGGCAAGCAGCTTGAGTCCCAGAAAATCACCGTTCTGGATCTGTATGGAAACTCATTTGGGGCCACCAAAGGTGAGGTGATCTTCCTGGATCAAGGAGATCGCTTTGTTCGCCAAAAATAAAAAGAACAAGTCTGTCGTTGTCCTGATCGTCAGTGTGTTTTGGATCGGGTACGTGATCGCCTCTGCGGTACAGTTCTATCTAAACGTGAAAGAGCTGACCGACCGCGAAGTCGAACGCCGCTTGATACAGATGCGCTTCGTGCAAGAAAGCTTCACTCCGCTGGTCATCACTGAGAACTTCACCCAACTGAAAGACCGACTGGAAGGTGCCCGCAACCTGTTCCTGATTGACTTCTACATTCTTCAGAATGGACCGGAAGTGGTTCTTTGGTATAACAATTTTGACAACCTTGCCGGCATTAACGTCGACTATCAAAACTTCAATCAGACTCTTGAAACTGACAAGCTCGCCATTCGCACCATCAAACTGATGGACTATCGCTTCACCGTGGGCGTTTTCCAGGACAAAAACCAAATCATGCTGCAAACAGCTTTGTCGATGAAAGGGCTGATCCTCCAGGATCTTCTGATCGTAACCCTGATTGTGGGCTTGGTCGTTTATCTGTTCCTGAAAGACATTTTGGACATCACACAGATTCTTTCCAATCGTGATCGCTCAAAGCTTGCCAGTATTAAGACCCTTTCCAAAGAGGGCCGTACACTTTTACAAGCCACCCAAACCTACGAAAGCACAAAAAAGTATCTCGAACACGAAAACAGATACTACTCAGACTCTCTGACCCCGGCCATCCTGCATGAAATGAAGTCTGGCCAGAAAGCTCCCTATGCTTTCCAAAGCACCATGATCCGCGTGGATCTGAACGGATACACGCAGATCTTCCTAGACAAGAAAGACGAATACGTCACCGAGATCATGAACACCTACTTCATCAAAGCCCGCGAGCTGATCGAACGCTATAACGGTTTGATCTATCAGTACGTGGGGGATGAAATCGTTTTCCATATCAAAGAAGACAAACAGAATTCCCAAGCCCTGGCGCTGGCGTGCCTGCGCAGTGTCTTTGAAGCCGCTCAGCAGATTGAGACGAGCCTTCCCGAAGGGGCCGATCACTATTTCAAGTTAAAGGGCAGTTTTGTTCTGGGTAAGATTCGTTTTGTGAAACAGGATTCAGGCTTTGCCCTGAGTGGCCTTCCCCTGATTGAATCTGCCCGTCTGCTAAGTCAGGTGGATGACAAGGCTTCAAGCTCGGTCACTTTCTATGCGGAAGCCGCAGATTCCGTAAGTGGTCTTTGCACGATTTCTGACACGAAAGAGACTCTGCTAAAAGGCTTTGCCAAGCCGTCAACTCTTTATCGGGCAAAGGATTTCACGACGGTGACCGAAGCCCTGCACAAGGACGTGAGCCTTCTGACATACTTCCGCAGTGACGACGACCTTTGCGCCATTTATGAATTTTTGAATGAAGAAATCAGCAAGGGACAGGATCAGGCCTTCTTCACTGCCTTTGGCATTTTAAAGACCTTCAAAGTTCGGATGAGCGGGGAAGGGCAGGCCGATGCCTTTACCAAGTTCCTGCGCCATATCCTTACGGCAAATCAGTCCGGGAAAGCTAATGACAAAGTGCTTTCCGCTGCCATCTCATTAGCGTCGAACTTCGTCCCTTCCTATCTGGTGAAAGAATCATTGCTGGATACTTTAAGTTCCTGTCTGGAACATGCTGACCCGCGAGTTCAGGCCAATACCATCATTGTATTGGGAGATCTGGCTGAAGACATCGCCTTCCTCAGACGCTTCGTATATTCCAAGAATAATCGAGTGTCTGCAGATGCGTTGCTGGTCAGCGGTAAACGTAATATTGACAAGGAACTTGCCGAGAAGCTGAAGGAATATCTGGATTCCAAAAATCCGCTGTTCGTCGCCAGCGGCCGCTTTGTTGTGAAATCATTGGGTGAACACTATAAATCCGTGGACCCCGTGTTCTATGAGACCAATCCCCATTTAAAGGAACTGGTCTCGCGCTTGACTGGCTAATTACGCCTGCTTTCTCTTAAGCTTACTTGAAACCCACGGCCACACCATCGGCAGCAAAGAAACGCCGATCACACCAAAGATCACGATATGGAAGTTCTGCTTCACCACCGGAAGATTTCCAAAGAAGTGGCCTGCCAGAACAAAGATCCACACCCACGCAATCGCGCCACCGATGTTGTAAACGATGAACTTACGGTATTGCATTTCACCGATGCCGGCTACAAACGGAGCAAACGTGCGAACGATCGGAGCAAAGCGGGCAGCTACAATTGTAAAAGCTCCCCAGCGCTCATAAAAGGCGTGAGTTTGTTCCAGATATTTTTTCTTGAAGAAGCGGGAATCTGATTCAAAGACCTTCGGCCCCAGATACTTCCCGATATGATAGTTCACGGTGTCGCCCAGAATACCGGCGATCGTCAGACTGATCAGAATCACCCAAAGATTCAAACCACCTTCCACCACGGTGAAAGCACCCAGTGCAAACAGCAGGGAATCCCCCGGCAGGAACGGTGTCACCACCAGGCCGGTTTCAGCAAAGATGATCAGGAAAAGAATCACATACAGCCAAGGTCCGAAGAAAACGATCCATTCAGCGATGTGCTTATCAAGGTGCAATATAATATCAATGAGTTCCATCATAGGGGCCAGAATCTTAGCATTGGCCCCCAAGCGCAAGAAAAATCAGATCCCGACGATGCGGCGGGCCTCTGCGCGATCAAAATAACTGAATCTGTCTTCAATCATCTTGGAAAGGTTTTCTCGGTCCACAACAGTTGCATGCAACAAACGAAGTGCTTTGAATTTTCCTTCAGAGAACGGGAATTCAGACACCACATCACCCAACTGAACCGCCTGCATTTCCGGTTTCTTTTTCAACCCGCGGTAAGAGGCCAGATAAGTTTCAATCACCGCAAACTTGTCTTCATCCCGGGAAGCTCTGTCGAGTTGTTCCAGCATCACGTCCGTTTTGATGGCGAAGAATCTTTTGGTCATCAGTTTGTTGACGTTATAAACCTCGATTTCGGCACCCGCAGGCATGAAGACCTGAATGCGCACATAACATCCGCCTTCAAGCTGCACGATTTCACGGTTGCTGGTGGCAATTGAACAAGAATAGCTGCCGCTACCGATTAGATCCAAAGTGGTGCCGTTGGGTCTTTCGTTCACCGAGCCCCAGGAAGCTGATTTCGCCCACACACGATAGATGCGCAAAAAGCCAGCGTCCGCCGGAAGATCCTTGGAATAGACAACTTCAACGTCATCATCAAAACCAAAGACGTTCACGTTGATCTTTTCATAGCCGTCCACGCGGAACTCAATGTCTTCAATGGAGGGATTGTATTTGGAAGGAATGGATGACCAGTTGATGCGATTTTTTACGCTGGGCTTTCCGTTGGCGTTGTTGTTGCCATCTTTCGAACCACCGCCGCTGTCACAGCCTGCAAGCAAAGCCAAAGACATCAATGAAACACAGATCTTGAAAAGAACCGACATAGTGATCACCTCATTGTTTTGAAGTCCGAATCACATCAAGTCACAGCCGCAAACGCAATAGGAAAGCAGGTTCCGGGGAAAACATTATTCAGTTTTACAGGATTTTTTGGGGAAGAAACCTAAATGGCGGAGAGTGAGGGATTCGAACCCTCGAGCCCCGCGAAGGGCTGCCAGTTTTCAAGACTGGTGTATTCAACCGCTCTACCAACTCTCCGTCGACCGTTTTATGGGTTTTGACGAGAGTATTCAAGCAGTTGTTTCCATGACGCAGCATGAGGTCGCCGCCTCATGCTGCCTGGATTTAAAGGACTTACTTACGAATCTCGGTACGGCCGCCCATATAAGGCTGCAAAGCCTTTGGAATGCCCACGGAACCGTCTTCACGCTGGTAGTTTTCCAGGATGGCCACCAAGGTTCTTCCCACCGCCAAGGCAGAGCCGTTCAGGGTGTGAACGAACTGAGGTTTACCACCCGCACTGCGGAAACGAATGTTCGCGCGACGAGCCTGGAAATCTTCGAAGTTAGAGCAAGAGCTGATCTCACGATACGCATTCTGACCCGGCAACCATACTTCCAGATCATAAGTTTTCGCAGATCCAAAGCCCATGTCCCCGGTGCACAGAAGCACACGGCGGAACGGAAGCTCCAGATCCATCAGGATCTGTTCAGCGTGGGAGGTCAATGCCTCGTGAACTTCATGGGACTTGTCCGGATGAGCAAATACCATCAATTCAACCTTGTCGAACTGGTGCTGACGAATCAGACCTTTGGTGTCGCGACCGGCAGACCCGGCTTCAGAACGGAAACACGGAGAATACGCACAGAAGCTTTGTGGCAGATCTTTTTCATCCAAGATCTCGTTGTTGTAGTAATTCGTCACCGGCACTTCCGCGGTTGGAATCAGATACAAGTCTGAACCTTCCAGATGGAAAACGTCCTCTTTGAATTTCGGGAAGTTCCCGGTGCCCAGCAAACTGTTGCTGTTCACCATGAACGGAGGAATCATTTCGGTGTAACCATGTTTCATGGAGTGTTTGTCCATCATGAACTGGATCAGCGCGCGCTCCATTTGCGCCGCCGCCCCTTTCAGGAAGGCAAAACGAGTGCCGGTGGTTTTACCAGCACGCTCGAAATCAATAATGTTCAGCGCTTCACCCAGTTCCCAGTGTTCTTTCGCTTTGAAAGCAAACTGGGTCGGAGTGCCAACAACTTTGATCTCTTTATTGTCTTTTTCAGAAGAACCCACTGGCACAGAAGAGTGCGGCTTGTTCGGAATCACCAACGCCAGGTTCGTCACCTGCTGATCGGCTTCCGCAGCCTTGGCTTCAAGCTCTTTCACCTGGGTTTTCAGAACGTCGACTTCCGCCAAAATAGCAGAAGCGTCTCCGCCTTCGCGTTTGATTTTACCGATCTCGCCGCTGAGTTTGTTTTGATTGGCTTTGGCTGTTTCTGCCAGAGTGATCAGTTCTTTACGCTTTTTATTAAGCTCCATGATTTGCTCAAGAACTTCGGTCGAAGCACCACGATTAACAAGACCCTGCTTGTATTCATCATAGTAAGAAGTTCCGTTTTCAGCTTTTTTCTCAAGAAGTTTAATATCAATCATCTCAACGTCCTTTTAACAACTAACGCCCCAATTAAGGTGCGACCAATATATACATGCGCAGAAGCATCGCCACAAGCACACAGATCAAATCAAAAATTAAAATCTGACCAATGCTCCAGTTCGCCAGAAGTTTCATGATAACGGCCACAACCACCACCATGACAAAAAGCAGGGCAAATGTTCCGTACCCCACCAGCTCCTGGCCGATCAAAGCCAGCGTCAACCCCAGGAGCAACCCTGTGATCAATCGCAAACTGATATGAAAAAGTGAGATTGTTGAAGACTTCACGCCCTCTTGTGCGCTGGAGGCAAGTCCTCTCATTTTATCGCCGATTCCCATGGCTTAAATTCCTTCCGTTGTCCGTCCCTAGTTGCCCAGTCTCATGATTTTCGCTTCTATTTCAGCACGATCCAAAGCATTTGGCGAGAGGCCAAGATATTTATTGTAGGCCTGCGCCGCAGAGCGGGTGTCGCCCTTCATTTCGTAAATGGCCCCTTGCTCCCGGTAAATTTCGGCATAACCGCTTTCGCGGGCTGATGCCAGGGCCAGCATGTCTTCAGCCACATCCAAGGATCCCGACTGACGGTAACACTGGGCGGACTTGACGTAAATATCCGCCCCTTGCGGACGAAGCTTCATGGCGGTGGAGTACTCTGCCGCACATTCGGCATACTGACGGCGGGCCGTGAACACTTCCGCCGCCAAAATATAGGAATCAGCCACGTTCGGATTCAGCTTTTTTTCGGATTTGGAGGCTTCCAAAGCCGTCGCAAAATCCCCCGAAGCAAACGCCGCCTTGCCAATATAATAGTGCGTGCGCGGGTAGTTGGCGTTCAGACGCTGCACCCGTTTAAACTGCTGGATGGCCTCCTCAAAACGGCTGGTTTCCAGATACAGTTTGCCGGCTTGGAACAAAGCCTCCCCATCGGTGGGATCCAAAACGGCGGCACTTAAGAACGCCTTCAAGGCTTTATCATTCAGACCCAAAGCCTTTTCACTTTCACCCAGCCCCAGCCATGCTTTTTTATTGCGCGGATCTGCCTCGGCGACCTTTTCATAAATATCCTTGGCCTGGCTGTAGCGGTCTTCGGATTTATATACTTCCGCCAAAGCGATTCGATAGTCCAAGGTGTAGGAGAAGCGTTTGATCAGTTCGTTTAGATAAGTGATCCCGGAATCCACCCCGTTGGTTTGCGCCAGCATCTTGGCATAGGTGATCTGCGCTTCCGGATTGGTGGCATCAATTTCCACCGCCTTGGTGGCATAGCGAATCGCATCTTTAGATGCATTTTCCTTACGCTCAATTTCCTTTTTGTTGATCGGCATGATCGAGCGGGCGAGCAGTCCGTTGGCTTTGGCCAACAAAATATATGTATCAATGTCCCCGTCATAGGCCTTCGCCGCACGCAGAGCATAGTTCACAGTGCCCGGCATGTTGTTTTTGCGGAACTCCAACTGCGCCAATCCCCGCAAAACTTCATAGTTGTTTGGCGCAATTCTCATGGCGTTGGTCAGGATCTGCAAAGCCCCGACAAAGTCAAAACGCTGGGACATATAATCAGCCTGAAGCACATACGCGGACACCAGCTTCGGTTCGGCCTTGATCGCTTTATTCAACCACTCAATGGCTTCAAAGCTTTGATTCAGTTGCCACAAGGCCTTGGCCGCCTTCATGGCCGCGGTTCCGTTTTTAGGGTCTGCCTCAAAAGCCGCTTTGAATTCAGCCTGCGCTGCCAGGAAGTCCCCTTGGCGCACGTACTGGTCACCCAAGTACAGCAATTCATTGTTACGGCCTTTTTCGCCCTTCACCTTGTCAGTACCCCCCAGACGAATCACCAACTGACGAAGCTCGCCGTTGTTGGGATTCAGTCCGAAGGCTTTCTGTGCGACTTCCAGGGCTTTCTTTTTCTCACCACGCAAGACAAAGATTTCAGCCAAAGCGCCGTAACCTTCCGCCTCAATCAAAGAGGGGATGCGCCCCTTGGATTCCAAACCGGAATTCAAGAAAGCATAGGCGGTGTCAGATTTTTTAAAGCCATGGTATTCCACGATACCGGCAAAGACTTTGGCTTCTTTGTGTTTTGGATTTTTCGTCAGAACATTTCTCAGAATTCCCGCAGCCGAGGTGAAATCACCCTGATGATAAAGCGCCTGCGCCAAAGCCACCTGCGGATGCAGCCACTTTTCCCAAAGCTGAGCCGCTTTTTCATAGTAAGGCACGGCATTCACGTAATCTTTTTCACCCGCCAAAAGCTCGGCTTTGAAATCATAAAGCACCGGAAGCAAAGAAAACGGCTCAGAGCCTTCCAGCGTGGCCTCGATGGTTCCTTTGGCTTCTTTGTATCGGCCCGCCGTCATCAGCTTCACGGATTCACACACCTGACCAAACGGGCTGATCACATTCAAGGCCCGGGTCGCTTGCGTGATCCCGGCGATGGTTTTAATATCCTGCGCATCCTGAACCGCGAACGGCCACAGCTCATAGTACACCACACAAAGCAGAGCGCGCACTTCGATGTTCATCGGCGCACCCTCAACAATGCTGACCAGTTTGTTCTGGGCTGCGACGTAGGATTCAAAAGTGTCCTGCTCCATCGCAAAAAGGGCTTCATTCAGCTTTTCTTTGATCTGCTGGTCTGAAAGCGTGGCTGTGGATTTTCCTGGCGCCAAAAGATGAATCTTGGAACCATCCGCAGGCCCGCTATCCCACAACAAGAACACGCCCAGAACAATCACTACCATTAAAATCAAGGCGGGGATTTTCAGGGATTTGGCGATCTCGCCTTTTTCCATGTTTTTGATATTGGAAAGTTCAATCACGGAATCAGACTTGGATTCCCCCGAGCTGACCGAGGCGATCTTCTGCGCTGGCGGAACATAGGCCGGTGTATCCAGCACATCAATTTGTTGCAGCAGCGGTTTTTGCGGTTGAACGTTGGCGAAGCTTTCCGGCGAAGGGGTGCTGCCGGTGTTCGTGTTGTTGCGCGGAGCTTTCGGTGCCTGCACGATCACGGTTTCAGCTTCCATCTTCTGGGCTTTTTTCGGATCGACGTCAACGACACCTTCCAGGGCTTCCAGAAGTTTGTCATAGAACGCTGGCTCTTTGGAAATCAGCGTCCACTGGCCATCGGGAAGTTTAGAAATCATCTCCTGACCGGAAAAGACACCCTCACCAATCATTTTAAGAATGGCTTCGGTAGAGTAAGGTCCTTTGACCTGACCTTTTCTAGTTTTAACAACCCAAGTGACCTGAATGCGTGACATAGACACCTGATTATACAAAGGTTTTTTGACAAAGGTTACGACCCTCATGGGGGTGTCTCAAGGTCTGTGCTTTAGTCAAGGAAGCTGGTTCCAGAATAGAACCTAAAACCCATTATGGAATTACCCCTGGTTCCGATTTGAGTGCTTAAGTCGAGCCTGGCCGACCTCAGATCGAATTAAATGCACTTTCAGGACTGTCTCATATTGGCACACGGTTTGCTTTATAGGACATCGTAAGTTCGTGATTTGGGGAGTAAGTAGTGATTCGTAACGCTTTGATTGCAGCATACATCTTGGTAGTACTGGCGATTTCCGCGGTAGCACGTGCTGGTGTTTTGCCAAACAATGCAATGGGCGAAGAAGTCGGTGTTTCCGATCTTCAAAACTACAACTTCAAAACTCACACAGGTGAAATCGTGGCTTTGGCTGACGGCTCTCTCGTTTTGGCGATGGCTGACCAGCAAACATTCTTCCTTTTGAAGTCACAAATCGACCTGACTCCTTACATTGGTTTTAAAGTTATGATGAGCGGTATTGAACTTGAACATCAACTTGCTCCCAATTTTGAGCTGGAAACTGTGGACCCCCTCCCTGGTTTCGGCTTCGGGAACAAAACGGTCGTCTTCTTTGTGTTTGGTATCAGCGAGGTTACTCAGTAATCTCAATCATGAGTCTCAGCCCCATCCCCTCCGCGGGCTGAGACTGTTTTTTTCTCTTAAAAAGGCCTGCGGATCCCCCTCCTTGCAGGCCTTTTCTTTTTTAAAAGTTCAAAAAATCGAAGTTAAGTGCCATGGTTGATTTATGAAATCACTCATCGCTGTTTTTGCAATCCTGATCATTCCCGGCTTCGCACAGTCCACCGAAGTTGCCATCACCATGGACGACTTTAATGTGCATGAAGAAACCCACCTTCCTGCGGAAAAAAGAAACGAAGCCATCTTAGCGGCCCTGAAAAAACATAAAATCAAAGCCGCCCTTTTTGTGACGTGCAAACACCTGAAATCCCCGCGGGACGAAAAGCTGCTGGCGGAATGGTCCAACCAGGGACACCTGATCGGCAATCACACCGTGAACCACAATCGCTTCGACGCCAAGGTCAGCGTCAGTGACGAGATTGCCGAAATCCAGCAATGCGATGAGCAGCTGAAATCCCAGAAGAACTTTGAAAAGATCTTCCGCTTCCCGATGCTGGCAGAAGGGGACACCGCCGAAAAGCGCGATGCGGTTCGCGACTGGATGAAGAAGAACTCCTATCGCAATGGACACGTGACCATTGATGCTTCGGACTGGTATGTGGACCGCCGCCTGCGCGACAAACTTGCCACCGATCCTGATTTTGATCTTTCCAAATTCCGCGATTTTTACCTGGAGCACATGTGGGACCGCGCCCAGTATTACAATGATCTTTCCAAAAAAGTCCTGGGCCATGAGGTGAAGCACACTTTACTGGTTCACTATAATCTGGTGAATGCGCTTTTCCTGGATGATCTGATTGCGATGTTTAAAAAACGCGGCTGGAAAGTGATCGATGCAAAAAAAGCCTTCAAAGATCCAGTCTTCACAAAGCTTCCCAACAGCATGCCTTCAGGACAAAGCCTGATCTGGGCGCTGGCGAAAGAAAGCGGAAAGCTCGAAGGTGAACTTCGTTATCCGGGTGAAAACGACACCTATGAAAAAGAAAAAATGGATGCTCTGGGTTTGTAAATCCACCTTCTGTTTCTGCTAATTTTTGGAACGCATGTGTTTACGCAGCCAATGGTTGCAGCAGTGATCTTTGTTTTGATTTGTTGTTGGTTGTCCCATTAGATCTTTCAAAATTTTTTAGAAAGGTCTTTCAATGAAGTTCATTTTTTCTCTTTTACTTGCTTCCACCTTCTCGTCTTTGGCTCACGCTGAAATCTGCGGCGGCACTGATGATCGCGCTCTTTCTTTCGACAGCAAGGTCGGCCGCCTGGTTAAAGACGGCGCCACTCAAGGCTGCACAGTGACTTTGGTCAGTGACAACTGTGTTGTGACGGTGGGGGCGTGTGCTTTGGACCGTGACTATGTCGAATTCAACGTTCCGGTATCCGTTGCCGGTGTCGCGCAGAAGTCTTCCCTGGAAGACCGTTACTATGTAGAAAAAGGCACGGAACGCCACAAAGCGGACGGCATTGGACATCAGTGGGCTGTGCTAAGACTGAAACCCAACGAAGTGACAGGCAAAAATGCAGGGGCTGTTCAGGGCTTCTATCATATAGCGACGAAGAAATCCCAGAATAATGATCCTATTCGGGTGGTCAGCTATGGCTACGCTTTGAATGATCTTTATGACATCAAACACGGTGAAATGCCGGCCAATTCCAATCCGGAACAGATGCATTTTGCGCAGCAAGTGTCCCATGGAAAACTTGTGAAAGCGGGCATCTTCCTGATTCCTGAAATCATCGAACACGATGCCGACACTTCATATGGCAGTTGGGGCGCACCAGTGATCAACGAAAAGACCAATGAACTTGTCGGGATCAACACTCACGGCGGTTGCCGCGCACAATACGTGGTGAAGGCGGGGGCTCGTTATACAAACTCTGGAACCTCCATCACCGGATCTTCCGCATTCAGTAAAGCCATCAAAGCCTGTGTGGGGAAATAGTTCGCAGAAATAAAAAAGGCTCCGTGAAGGAGCCTTTTCTTTCTTATTCAATTCTTCTGATCTTAGCACCCAGGGAGGAAAGCTTGTCTTCAAGCTTTTCATATCCACGATCCAGATGATAAATACGGCTGACAACGGTTTCACCGGAAGCCACCAGACCCGCAAGCACCAATGAAGCACTGGCGCGCAAGTCCGTTGCCATCACCGGCGCACCGGTCAACTGACCAGGGCTGCCACGAACAACGGCCACACGGGTTTTCGGCGTGATATCCGCACCCAGACGGCAAAGCTCGGTCACGTGCATGAAACGGTTTTCAAAAACAGTTTCAGTGATAACACTGGTCCCGTGAGCAACCGTCATCAGTGCCATGAACTGCGCCTGAAGATCTGTCGGGAACAATGGGTGAGGAGCCGTGGTGATATCCACCGCCTCCCACTTGTCACAAGGGAAGACCGTCATGGTGTCTTTCGTTGTTTCGATCTTAAAGCCCGCTTCGCGCATTTTCAGAATCAGTGCTTCCAGATGAGCCGGCACACACTTCGTCACCGTCACTTGACCTTTGGTGATCGCGCCGGCAATCAGCAAAGTTCCCGCTTCAATACGATCAGGCATGATAGAGTGTTTTGCAGGCGTCAGTTTTGCCACGCCTTCAATACGAATCACGCTGGTCCCATGACCCGTGATCTTGGCACCCATCTTGTTCAGGTATTCAGCCAGATCAACGATCTCAGGCTCTTTCGCCGCGTTTTCAAGAACCGTCACACCGTCAGCAAGAGTCGCTGCCATCATCACGTTCTCAGTTCCACCCACGGTCACTGTTTCAAACAGGAAAGTTCCACCTTTTAGTTTCGGGGAACCTGCGTGAACATAACCTTCTTTTTGCGTGATTGTTGCGCCCAGGGCTCTGAAGCCGTCCAAATGCAAATCAATAGGACGACTTCCGATGGCACAACCACCCGGCTGGGAAACAACGGCTTCACCGTATTTTGCCAGCATCGGGCCCATGCACAGGAAGCTTGCGCGCATCTTGCGAACCAGATCGTAAGACGCTTCAAAAGAAGAAGGCTTGTTCACAGTAACGTGAAATTCATCACCCACCCACTTTGTTTCACAGCCCAGGCTGTTTAAAAGTTCAGAAGTGGATTCGATATCCTTCAGTTTCGGCATATTGGTGAAGACGTGGTTGCCTTCAGCAAGAAGAGTCGAAAACAAAATTGGCAGAGCAGCGTTCTTTGCACCACTCGTAGCGACAGTACCTTTTAGTGGGCCATTGCCCATGACGACCATTTTATCCATGTGTTTCTCCGCGGATGACTCTATCATGCCCAGAAAGATCTTTGATGACACTGATTTCGTTAAATATTTTTAAGCTTTCATAGGCCTGCTTCATCGCCGGTCCCTGACTCATTCCCATTTCCATCAACATCAAGCCCGGTGTCTTCAGGTAGGGGGCGAAAGCTTTGGACCATCCCTTTAGTAGGGCCAAGCCGCTGTCTTCGGCATACAAAGCCGAGTTGGGTTCAAACTTCTTAACGTTTTCTTCCACCTGCGGGTCATCCGAAGCGATGTACGGAGGATTGGAAACCAACACATCAATCCCGCTTTGTCCGGTGAAGTCCTTGTAAGCCGACATGATGGCTTCCACATTTCCCGCATCCAGGTTCAGGAATTGAACCCGATCGGCCACTTCCAGCGCCTGCGCATTTCGTTTCGCGACTTCAATGGCCCCCGGAAGCAGGTCCACGGCGATCAGCTTGGCGTTTGGATATTCCTTCAAAAGGCTCAATCCAATGCACCCCGAACCACATCCCAGGTCAATAAGACCCAAGGATGCTTCTTTGTCCGAAGCCCACGCCAGAACATCTTCCACAATGTGTTCAGTTTCCGGGCGCGGGATCAGCACCTGGTTGTTCACCTCGAAACGGTGATTGAAGAAATCACGATAACCCAGAATGTAGGCCACCGGCTCTCCGGAAGCGCGACGGCGGACCAGTTCACGCAGAACGGCCAGCTCTTCATCCTTCATCGGCTGATCAAAGCGCAAATAAAGCTGAATGCGTTCCAGCTTCAGCCCGTGAGCCAAAAGCAGTTCCGCATCCAAACGTGGAGTATCGATTTTTTTGTCTTTGAAGAAAGCTGTGGTTTTATCGAGTATTTCTTTTAGTTTCATTCATTAAGCAGAGACTTGTTTTTTAAGTGCCTCTGCTTGGAAGTTAGCAATGAGTGGGTCAATCAGCAACTCAAATGAACCGCTCATAACCTGATCCAGCTGGTGGATCGTCAAACCGATGCGGTGATCGGTGATACGGGTCTGAGGGAAGTTGTAGGTGCGGATGCGCTCAGAACGATCGCCTGTACCGATCTGCTCCAGGCGGACATCGGACGCCTCTTTACGGGCCTTTTCGTCCTCAATCTGCTGCAGTTTTGCGTAAAGGATCTGGAAAGCACGCTCACGGTTTGTGGACTGTGATTTACCTTCCTGACATTTAACGTCGATACCGGTCGGCAAATGCACGACACGAACTGCGGATTCAGTTCTGTTCACCGACTGACCGCCGGAGCCTTGAGAACGCATGGTCTCAATACGCACGTCAGACATCGGGATCTTGATTTCCGAAACTTCAACCTCTGGGATCACCGCCACCGTCACAGTGGACGTGTGGATACGACCCGCGGCTTCCGTTTTAGGAACACGCTGAACGCGGTGAACGCCGGATTCGTATTTCAGTTTACTAAAGACGGAATCGCCCGTGACACTGGCGATGATCTCTTTGGCACCGCCGGCATTGCCTTCAGAGAAAGAAATCATCTCCACCTTCCACCCTTGAGTGGAGGCATAGTGAACATAACCACGGAACAATTCATCAGCGAACAAAGCCGCTTCATCCCCACCGGCACCGGCACGAATCTCAAGAATGGTATTCTTGTCGTCGTTCGGATCTTTGGGAATCAGGGCGATTTTAAGCTGTTGTTCAAGTTCAGGCAGCTCAGCTTCAAGCTCTTTCACCTCTTCACGGATCAGTTCACGCATTTCTGCATCCTGTTCCGCAGTCAGAAGCTCTTTGCTGGCTTTCAGGTTTTCAGTTTTCTTTCGATAGTCGCGATAAACCAGAACGATCTTTTCCAGATTGCCCAGTTCTTTCATCAAAGCACGGTATTGCGTCTGATTAGAGGCAATGTCCGGTCTTTGAAGAGCCATATTGACTTCTTCGTAACGAGATTCGACTGCATCTAACTTCGAGAACATGGCTGAGGCTCCTGGATCTATTGATAGGTCTGATAAATCATGCTGATCGGGATTGGGACCATCGCTGAAAACGAAAATGCGGTTCGAAGATTGAACCGCATTTCATACAAGAACGTCCTCCGAACGGAGGTCTGAAATTTACTTCTTGCCGTAACGTTTTTTGAAACGATCGATACGACCTTCAGTATCCATCACACGTTGCTTACCAGTGAAGAACGGGTGAGATGCAGAAGAGATCTCAACTTTGATTAGTGGATATTCTTTACCATCTTCCCATTTAACAGTTTCGGAAGAGTGCAGAGTAGATGTTCCCAAGAAACTGAAGTCGCAAGAGATATCTTTAAATACAACAGTATTTACTTTTGGGTGTAGGTTTTGTTTCATGACCTGATTCCTTCTAAATAATTTAACCTATGGGTCTTAAGCTGTAAGGATGTAACATACTGACTACCCCGTGTCGAGCAGAAATCGCTGCTTTTTTTAGCAACAGATCCGCCGACCATGGCCACCCTTGGTTTCGTTAATATTTAATAATAACGTATATTTAAGATATATCATGACCAACCCCAGATGAACCTCGGGGGCTCCCGCCAACGCCAGGAAAACCGGACCTCCCCGAAGCCGACAGCCCCTTGTATTTTGCCTTCGCCCCTGACGGAATCTTGAGAGCCACCCCGGGCGCACCTACCCTTGAGCCACTATAACAAGGAGGAATTCCATGAAGTTTCTGATCCCTTTTGCGGCCGTTTTAACCCTGTCTCATGTGGCATCGGCCGAAAGCATCTATTGCACCTTCACTGAACCTTTTATTTCCGTGTCCTATAACTCCGACACCAACAAGGTGAAAGTCTCCACTCCGGATCAGGGCTCGGTTGAGCTGACCGGTAAAGTGACATTTGATAAAGGCGGCCTGATCCATATCACCTCTGAAGGCTTAAACCACAAGCTGACGGTGAATACGACCAAAGAGGGCTCCGACGGAATGTCCGACTTCGTCTATCCGTTTGAAGGTGTCATCAACACCGATCAGATCTATGGCGGTTGTGAAACCGATACTTTGAAAAAAACCGAACCCACTCCAGAGCCAGAGCCCCAACCGCAACCGCAACCTCAACCGCAGCCCGAGCCTCAACCACAACCCAATCCATAAATTAAAAAGGGAGTCTCATCGACTCCCTTCCTCATAACCTCAAATTTCCAATCTCCAATATCCAGGGCTAAGCAAAGCTTAGCCTGGTCCAGACATCGCCTTCAGGAAGTCGGTGTTTGTTTTCGTGCCTTCAACTTTATCGATCAGGAATTCCATCGCGTCGATAACGTTCATGGGCGCCAAAACTTTTCTCAGGATCCACAGACGGTTCAAGTCTGCTTTATCAACCAACAGGTCCTCTTTACGAGTGCCGGATTTGTTGATGTCCATGCAAGGGAAGATACGTTTTTCCATCAGCTTGCGATCCAGGTGGATCTCGGCGTTACCAGTACCTTTGAACTCCTCGAAGATAACCTCATCCATACGGGAACCCGTATCGATCAAAGCCGTCGCGATGATAGTCAAAGATCCGCCCTCTTCGATGTTACGAGCCGCACCGAAGAAACGTTTTGGTTTGTGAAGGGCGTTGGAGTCCACACCACCAGACAGGATTTTTCCAGAAGGCGGAACAACCGTGTTGTAAGCGCGCGCCAGACGAGTGATGGAATCCAGCAGGATGACAACGTCGTGTTTGTGTTCAACCAGACGTTTTGCTTTTTCAATAACCATCTCGGCAACCTGAACGTGACGAGTTGGTGGCTCATCGAACGTGGACGATACAACTTCACCTTTTACGGTACGTTGCATGTCGGTCACCTCTTCCGGACGTTCATCGATCAGAAGAACGATCAATTTCACTTCCGGATGATTGTGCGTGATCGCATTGGCAATTTGCTGCATCAAAACGGTTTTACCCGTTCTTGGTGGCGCCACGATCAAGGCACGCTGACCTTTACCCAGCGGAGCCATCAAATCCACAACACGCGTGGTGTATTCACCAGGGCTGTGTTCCAGCTTCAGACGCTCGTTAGGATAAAGCGGCGTCAAGTTGTCGAACAAGATCTTGTCTTTGCCTTTTTCAGTGGTCTCGAAGTTCAGAGAATCCACTTTCAACAATGCAAAGTAACGCTCGCCATCTTTCGGCGGGCGCACTGTTCCCGTCACCGTATCACCGGTTCTTAGACCGAAGCGACGGATCTGGGATGGAGAAACATAGATATCATCCGGACCTGGAAGATAGTTGTAATCCGGAGAACGCAGGAAACCGTAACCGTCCGGAAGGATTTCCAGAACGCCAGAACCATAAATGTCCTGACCCAGTTTCGCGGCACGCTTCAAAATTTCGAAGATCATGTCCTGACGGCGAAGACCGGCAGCGTTTTCGATTTTCAGTTTGTTCGCAAGCTCTGTTAGCTGCGTGATGTTTTTTGATTTCAAGTCCTTGGAGGACAACCAGCTCTTTTCCTCGTCGGTCAAAGAAATGTCCGCCAAATCCACGTCCTGAACCTGGGCCGGCATCGCTGAGTGAGCGTCATCACCCATCGGCTGGGCTTCATCGCGGCCACGGTCATGACGGAAGTCACGGCGCTGATTGTTGCCGCGATCGTTTCTGTGACCACCACGATCCCCACGGTCGTTGCGGTCACCGCGGTCATTGCGATCCCCACGATCACGATTGTCGCGATTGTGCGGGCGGAATTCACGGCGTTGCTGATTTTGTTGAGGTCTGTCCTGGCGAGGTTCCTGACCGGCTGGAGCGGCAGGGGCAGTTTCAGTGGCTTGTGGCGCAACGGGTGCGGCTTCGGCTGCAGGTGCTGGGGAAGCTTCGGCAGCTGCTGGAGCAGAGGTTTCTTCAGTAGTACTCTTCGCAGTGCGGGTACGTTTTTTTACCACCTCAACGCCTTGTTGATCTTTAGGTTCAGACAAACAAATTCTCCTTGTAGGGATTTAAATCAGAAAAAAGAGCGATATATATAGGAAGCCGATCCGACTGGATTCGTACTTATTCGTTATGACCCCACTGTCCTTGAGCCGCCCCCCGCTTGTCAACAGCAAAACTCCCGGGAGCCCCTTTGTAAGCTGATTGTTTCAGGGTGAAACAGGGTCGAGGAAACAGAAAGTTGTTCATAATGACTGGAAACTTAACAGTTTTTTTGTTTTCTAAAAGTGAAGCCATTTCAGGTGTTTAAATATGAGCCTGGGAAGGTCCGGTTTTCAAAATTTTAACCTGAAATTTCAAAAATCACCCCGACTCCCTATTAATTTTTGGTAAGTAATACCGAAAGGATAGTATCCAAATTTAAGCACAAGGAGTCTGACGTGGAGGACACATATACAGTTCCGGCACCAAGAACCCCTCTTAACCTCGAGGTGTCTTTTAAGCGCAATTACGCGCGCGAAGAGACCAAAGGCACGCTTAAGAATATCAGCATCACGGGAGCCTTTTTAGAGTTTGAGGGCGGAGAAGTTCGCGCCAACGAAAAACTAAACCTGGTCATTATCGTGGCCGGTCGTGAGCGCAAGATCGCCGCTCATGTGATCTGGACCAACTCTGTTGGGGTCGGCGTGAAGTTCATGCCGGTGAACAACCGTGACGTTCAGATTGTCGATGACCTGATCTATTTCGTGGAAAACTCCCGAAACGATCGCCGGTCCGTAATGGATACGATCTTTAAAAAAGTCGGATAAGATCCGGAAAAACAAAAAGAGCGAGTGAAAACTCGCTCTTTTCTTTTTTGGAGGACCCGGGAACCTGATTATGTTCCTACGTGGGTGTTGTCCATAGCCTGCTGTTCAAGCTCTTTCTGTTTTCTTTTCTTTCTCATCACAATCAGCACTGCCAAACCTGCGGCTGCCAGACCAACAACTGCCAAAGCCATTGTTGTGTCGTTATCCATGCCGGTCGGAGCTTCTTCAGCCACTTGCGGAGCCGGAGGATTGATTGCTTCCACTGGTGGTGGTGGTGGTGGTGGCGCCATGTCCTGAGCCATGTCTGGCGGCGGAGGAGGCGGAGCCATATCACCCGCTTGCTCCATCGGAGGCGGTGGGATGTCCATCTGAGCCTGCTGAGCCATTGGATCTTCCGGCATTGGTGGAGCCGGGATTTCTTCCGCAGGAGCCGCAGGCATATTGCCAGCCACTTCCTGGTGCGGTTGTTCCATCGCAGGTTGCGCCGGAGCCGGAGCCGCAGCAACCGCGCCGCCTCTCCAGTAACGAAGCTCTGTACCTTCAGCGATATTGCCTTTGGAGTCTACAGAGTTAGAGGACCAAACCTCTTTCCATGCGTTGTCATAACCCAGAAGGTCTTTGGAAACTTTTCTGATGTTGTCACCGGCTTTAGCCACGTAAGTCTCAGGCGCAATGCCGTTGTCTTCGTAGTAAGTGATCATGCGGGCAGAGTCGTCCGGACGATTTGGAGAATTGTAGTAAACCTTGTCACCAGCGCGAACGTCGCGGGAATTGAATGTCGGGTTGCCTTTTTTCAGTTCCTTGCGCTTGTCAGCGCCATAGATCATCTGGCTGATACCTTTCAAAGTGTCACCCGGGCGAGCGAAGTAAACTGTATTGAACCAGGTGCCGCCGGCCTTCCAAGGAGTTGTTGCAACTTTTTGCAATGGAGCGCTGGCTTTCTTCGGAGCTTCCGAAGAGGAATCAACCACTGTCGTGGAAGACTCAGTCACAGTGGAACTTTCAAAGACAGAGTTGGAGGAAGTGTCCGTCGTCGTTGTTGTTTCAGCTACAGAAGTTGTTGGAGCTGGAACATCGGCAGCAGGAGCTTCTGCGAACGGGTCGGCTGGCAAAGTTTCAGTGGTCGTCGCGACATCGGTCTGTTCTGTGGTGGCCTGATCATCACCCAGAGTCGTTTCAGCAGTTGTGGTTGTTGTTTCAGTGGTTGTTGTGGTTTCGCCCAGAGCATCTTCTGGCAGTTGGTCGCTGGCCAAAGAGTCATCACCAGCAATTTCAAGGGCGTCATCACCTTCTAGTTTTTCAAGGTCTGCGGAATCGAAGTCGGAAGCAACTTCAGCGTCTGCTTGGCTATCTTTAGACGTACAGCTTGTTACTTGGAATGCCAGACCTAGGCACGCTAGTAAGATAACGAGTTTTTTCATCATGTATTCATCCTTGATTGATGCCACGAAACATACTGTTTCAGTAAAGCGTTATTAACAATCTAAGCACAAGATCGAAGTCATGCAAACACTAAGAAAATCACTGGACTTTTGATCTAGTGGATCTTGAGTTTGGAACCCATCTTTATTTTATTTTTATCGAACCAACCTTTGTTCATTTCAAGCGCATACTTCGCAGGTTGTGCACTGGCATAAGACGGCAAGGCCGAGTCCGGAACACCTTTCCCGGACTTCATTTCCTTCACATCGATCAAGGTCAGACTTTTGTCGAAGTAGCCAATGGACAGATCTATTAATGTGTTCTTCATCCAGAAGAATCGGGTTTCCTCATTTTTAAATATAAAGAGCATTCCTTCATCTTCACCCATCTGTGAGCGGAACATCAGGCCGCGCTCATGCTGGTCAGGTGTCTCGGCCACCTCCACGACAAAGGTCTTGGAGCCCAGAGTGACTTTCTTCTTTGAAAATTCCTTGGCCGCAAAGGCCTGCGGAAGCAGGACCAGGAACAGTCCTGCAAACATGACAAACTTAGCGAGCGTAGAACATTTCCAGCGCAACACCATACCGAACCCCTTTGGTCGTAACAACCATACCTTCCAAATTTAAAGCTTCCACCACTGCCAGCAGGATCGAGGCCCCCGCAAAGATAATATCCGCTCGGCCGCCCAGATGGTACTTGGTCTTTTTTTCTTCGACGGTGGTACGGGCAAATTCCTCCACCCAATGGGCCAGACGGTCTTTCTTCAAAAAGAAACCATCCACTTTCTTTTCATCAAAGCCACCGACCTCGATCGCCACCAGCGCTGTGGGTGTTCCCGCAACAGCCACGATCTGATCAATCTTGTGCTTTGTAATTTCTGGCAAAATTGTCGCCAGTTGCTCCTGAATATAGGCTTCCAAGGGCTTGCGATCCTTTTCGATCACCGGCTGGGTTGTGACAAACTTTTCCGTCAGGCGAACACCCCCAATATCAAGACTGTGGCCGTACAGGATGTCAGCGCCCTTGCCAACGATCAGTTCGGTGGAGCCACCGCCAACGTCCACCACCAGGGAAGTCACATTCGGATCGGTGCCCCCGGCAGTCCCGCCCAGATAAGTGATTCTTGCTTCATCCTCGCCAGGAATAATTTCAATCGGAATTCCCAGCTCTTCGCCAATACGAAAAAGCTCCTGACCATTACGCGCATCTCGCGCGGCCGAGGTCGCCATCGCCAGAATCTGATCGACATGCTCAGAATCGATTTCTTTTTTAAATTCCGTCAGACACTGGCGGGCCCGGGCCAAGGCATCGGGATGGAATTCGCCGGTCTGACCAACCCCCTGACCCAAACGCACAACCTGCATCAAATCACGATGCACCTTTTTGATTCCGTCTTTGTCGCCTGAAGCAATCAGACACAGAAAAGTGTTCGTTCCCAGATCAAGTGCTGCAACTTTCTTCATTTCTTTATCCTGTTCTATTTCAACTTTTCCTGAAGGATCTTATTTACCAGTTCCGGATTGGCCTGCCCCTTGGAGGCCTTCATCACCGCGCCGACAAAGAAGCCAAAAAGGTTTTTCTTTTTGCCGGACTTGTGATCTTCGACGGTCTGCGCGTTAGCCGCCAGCACTTCATCCACCAGTTTTTCAATGGCGGCGGGGTCCGAGATCTGCACCAGTCCTTTTTCCTTCATGATGACTTCCGGATCTTTTCCGGAGTCCCACATTTCCTGGAAGATGGTTTTGGCAATCTTACCGGAAATTGTGCCCTTGTCGATCATCGCGATCATTTTGCCCAACTGCGCCGGTTTGATGGGGGATTCTTTGATGTTCTTGTTGGCGGAATTCAATTCACGCAAAAGCTCTGTCATAATCCAGTTCGAGGACGCCTTGAAATTTCTGGATTCTTTCGCTGTGTCCTCATAGAAATCCGCCAGATCTTTTTCCGTGGTCAGCACGGCGGCATCGAGCTCTGGCAATGCGTGCTGCTCCTGAAAGCGCTTCGCGCGGGCAATCGGAAGCTCCGGAAGTTCTTTTTTGTACTTTTCAATGATGTCGTCAGTAACTATCACCGGCAGCAGATCCGGATCCGGGAAATAACGATAGTCTTGCGCATCTTCTTTGGCGCGCATTGAGAAGGTGCGGTTCTTGTCCGGATCCCACAAACGGGTTTCCTGAATAATCTTTTCACCTCGCTCCACACAGTCAATCTGACGTTCAATTTCATATTCAATCGCTTTTTCCACAAAGCGGAACGAGTTGATGTTTTTGATTTCGACTTTGGTTCCGAACTGAGTGGCGCCCTCTTTGCGGACCGAAACGTTGCAGTCACAGCGCAAAGAGCCTTCTTCCAGGT
The DNA here is from genome assembly GCF_002208115.1 of Bdellovibrio bacteriovorus. Taxonomy (NCBI): domain Bacteria; kingdom Pseudomonadati; phylum Bdellovibrionota; class Bdellovibrionia; order Bdellovibrionales; family Pseudobdellovibrionaceae; genus Bdellovibrio; species Bdellovibrio bacteriovorus. Next base: position 3,742,005 of record NZ_CP020946.1, read on the forward strand.
TTCCGTCACACACATCCAAGTACCGCACAATCTGACGGATCGTGCGTGCGTATTCGGCGGCTTCCTGAGGAGTCCGCATGTCAGGACCCGAGACCACCTCCAGCAGTGGAATGCCGGCCCGGTTGTAATTGATCAAAGTGTATTCGCCGTGGTGATTGGATTTTCCAGCGTCTTCTTCCATGTGTGCGCGGGTGATGGAAACAGTTTTTTCTTTCCCTTCCACCTTAAAGGTGATGGAGCCGTTTTCACAGATCGGCTGATCGTACTGGGAAATCTGATAGCCTTTTGGAAGATCCGGATAAAAATAGTTCTTTCTGGCAAAAACAGATTTACGACGGATGTCACAACCCAGAGCAAGGCCCGTTTTGATCGAGTACTCAACCACTTTGCTATTTAGAACCGGCAGGGTGCCGGGCATGCCCACGCTGACGGGTGACGTGTTTTCATTGTCACCGGCATCAAAGGTGGTTGCTTCCGAGCTGAAGATTTTTGTCCTGGTGCTTAGCTGCACGTGGATCTCAATGCCTATGACAGCTTCATAGCCTCTAGATGACATGGGGATGTTTTCCTTTCACCAAAGAGGCGCTCTCCAGTGCATAAGCCACATTCAGCATTTTTTGTTCTTCAAAGTGACCTGCCGTCAGTTGAATGCCGATGGGAAGACCGCTTTGAGATTGCCCGAAGGGAACACTCATTCCCGGAAGCCCGGCCAGATTTGTTGAAGTGGTGAAGATGTCATTCAGATACATCGCCAGCGGATCAGACACCCGCTCGCCAATCTTGAAGGCGGGCGCGGTGGTCACAGGACTCAGGATGACATCACATTTTTTGAAGGCTTCCAGATATTGTTGCATGATCAGGCGGCGCACCTGACCGGCTTTATTGTAAAATGCATCATAGTAACCACTAGAAAGGCAGTAGGTTCCCAGCATGATACGACGTTTGACCTCGGCCCCGAAGGCCTGCCCGCGGGTCTGACTGTAGAATTCTTCCAAATCCACAGCTGACAGATTTTTAAATTCCGCGCGGTATCCATATTTCACGCCGTCATAGCGGGAAAGATTCGACGATGCCTCACTGGCGGCCACCAGATAATACACCGGCACGGCAAACTCGGTCATGGGAACAGAGACTTCAACAATCTCAGCACCCAGTTGTTTCAATGTATCCACCGAGTTTTCCACAGTCTTTTGCACGTCTGGATGCAAATTTCCAGTCATGTATTCTTTCATCAGACCGATCTTCATGCCTTTCACATCGGCTTTCAGATTCTGACTCCAGGCGGGGACTTTTTTCTGTGCGGTGGTGGAATCCTGCGGGTCAAATCCGGAAATCACTTCCAAGGTCAAAGCCGCATCCTTCACCGAACTTACCATGGGGCCTGCCTGATCCAGCGAAGACGCATAAGCAATGATGCCATAGCGGCTGACACGGCCGTAAGTGGGTTTTACCCCGACAATGCCACAGAAGCTGGCGGGCTGACGGATCGATCCGCCCGTATCAGTTCCCAAAGTTCCCGCCACCAGACGTGAAGCCTGCGCGGCCGCCGAGCCTCCGGAAGATCCGCCCGGCACTCGCTCCAGATCCCACGGATTTTTCACCACTCCGTGGAAAGACGTTTCGTTGGATGAACCCATGGCAAATTCGTCCTGGTTCAATTTTCCCATCACCACGACGCCGGATTTTTTTAGGCGCGCCACCGCTGTGGCGTCATAAGGGGGAACAAAGTTTTCCAGAATCTTGCTTCCGGCCGTGGTCGTAAGACCCTTGGTACAAAACATCTCTTTGATTCCAAAGGGAACACCCGCCAACAGACCGACATCCTCGCCCTTGGCAATACGTGCATCCAAGGCCTCGGCGTCCTGAACCGCGACAGGATTCAGGGAAGTGAAGGCATTCAGTTTCGGGTTCAAAGACTCAATGCGCTTACGGAAATGCTGTGCCACTTCCTTGGCACTGACCTTGCGAGTTTTGACGGCTTCGGCAATTTCCGAAATAGAGGCAAATGTTAAATCCACAATCAACCTCCTAAACAACCGGGGGAACTTTAAAAAGATTGCCGGCACGATCCGGAGCATTGCCAGTCATTTCGTCGGCCGTGAATTCCTGACTGACAACATCTTCACGCCAGTAAGCCTCAATTTCCGTTGGGGTCACCAAAGGTTCTATTCCGGCAGTGTTGATTTTTGAAATCTGCTCAAAGTGGGTCAGGGCCTTGGCCAGCTGGGTGCTGTATTCCTGGGCTTCTTCATCCGTCACATGCAGGCGGGCAAGTTTGGCAATCGTTTCGATCGTCTTTTTGTCAATCACCGGAAGCTCCTCTCGGTCTATCGACAACTACGCTATTACAAACTATCTTCAGAGTCATCTTTTGCCCAATGCGTTTGATGGTGACTGGACCTCAGAGATAGGTGCAAATTGTTCTATGTCCAAAAAACGTCATGAAGAGCTCAAAAAGATCATTTCCGAACACGACCACAACTATCATGTTCTGGATAAGCCCATCATTACAGATTACGAATACGATCAGCTCTTCAACGAACTTTTGGAGCTGGAAAAAAACCCCAAAGGTCTGGACCTCAGCGATTCACCTTCACAAAGAGTGGGCGGAACAGTTCTGGAGGGCTTTGCCAAAGCCCAGCACCGTTTGCCAATGCTTTCGCTGGCCAATAGTTATTCTCCGGAAGATATTTTTGAGTTCGACGAACGGGTCCGCAAGTTTCTCAACACCGAAGATCCCGTGGAATACCTGTGTGAGCTAAAATTTGACGGCCTTTCCATGGAACTGATCTATGAAAAAGGCCAGTTCATTCGCGCCATCACCCGTGGCGACGGCACCGTGGGTGAAGACGTCACCCACAACATCAAGACCATCAAGAGCATTCCACTAAAGCTTGCTCATAAAAACCCACCCGAGCTTTTGGAAGTGCGCGGGGAGGTTCTGATGTTTAAAGAAGACTTCGCCAAGCTGAATGAAACTCAGCAGGAAAATGGTCAACAGACTTTTGCCAATCCCCGCAATGCCGCGGCTGGCACCGTTCGACAACTGGACTCCAAAATCGCAGCCTCACGTCCGCTGCGTTTCTTTGGATATGCCCTGGGTGCGGTGGAAGGGGAAACCTTCAACACCCAAAAGAACATCCAGGAATACTTCAGTGCGCACGGCATCCCGACGGTTCTTCCCTATAAAGAAGAACTGCTGGTGGTGGCCAAGGGACCGGAAGAGGTTGTGAAGTACTATCACCACATTGAAAAGGTTCGCCCAAAACTTCCCTTTGATATCGATGGTGTGGTGATCAAGGTCAATTCCTTGCGCCTGCAGGATGATCTGGGGCTGGTGGCCAGAAGTCCCAGATGGGCCACCGCCGCGAAATTCAAACCGGAACAGGCCCAAACCACCGTCGAAGACATTGTCGTCCAGGTGGGCCGCACGGGGGCACTGACTCCGGTGGCCATCATGAAGGCCGTGAAAGTCGGCGGCGTCACGGTCACCAATGCAACTTTACACAATCAGGATGAGATCACCCGCAAGGACATCCGCATCGGCGACACCGTGATCATTCAGCGTGCCGGCGACGTGATCCCGGAAATCGTGGAGGTTGTAAATCCTGACAAGCGCCCTGCGGACCGTTTGCCTTATTCGATTCCTGAAAACTGTCCGGCGTGCGGTTCCGTCGCCGTGAAGGCCGAGGGCGAAGTGGTCACCCGCTGTGTGAATCCACTGTGTATCGCTGTGGTGAAAGAATCCCTGAAACACTTCGTGGCCCGAAGAGCGATGAATATCGACAAAGTGGGTGATCGTCTGATTGAAACCTTGGTCGACAACAAATTGCTGACCAGCTTTTCGGATTTTTACCGTCTGACAAAAGAACAAATTCTTTCTTTGGATCGTCAGGGTGACAAGTCTGCTGACAACATTATCAAGTCTATTGAAAACAGTAAAAACCCGACGCTGGCGCGTTTCATCTTCGCTCTGGGAATTCGCTTCGTGGGTGAACAAACCGGAAAACATCTGGCCGATCACTTCCTGACGATTGATAAGTTCCTGGCCGCGACGGAGGAAGAACTGCTGCTGGTGCCGGAAATCGGCGCCAAGGTCGCCAAATCCATTCGCGACTGGACAGGCAATCCAAAGCTTGTCGATGAGGTGTATGCGATGATGGACCTGGGCGTGAAAATCGCAGGACCCGTGCGCGCGCAAGAGGGTTCCCTTTCAGGGATGAGCTTCCTGATCACCGGAACTTTGCCGGTGAAGCGTGATGACGCCAAAGATCTGATCGAGAAAAACGGCGGAAAAATTCTGGGCTCGGTTTCATCCAAGCTCAATTATCTTGTCGTGGGTGATGATCCCGGATCAAAAGTGGAAAAAGCTCAAGGCCTGGGTGTGAAGATCATCTCTTGGGATGAACTGCAGGCCATGATTTAGTTTTTGCCGTAAACCTGCACAAGGCGCTGGATGTCTCCGGCGCTCAGGGCCGCGCTGGGTGCCAGTTGCGCTTCGGTTTTTGATTTCAGAGTCACTCCGCCATTTTTACTGAAAGCCGTCGGCTGATACAGCATGACCGATTCAAAGTCGAACGACGAAGCCCCGCTTAAGACCATCAATGACGCCGGGAACAGTTCAAAATTGTGTTTGTACTTTTCCTGAATATTGTCCCACATCACTTCAACAAACCGGTCGCGGTCACTGCGATTTTGTTCATGGATAAACCCCAGGGCGTGCATGATCTCGTGGGTGATCTCAGTGACACCGCAGCCTGAGGAAATCCACAGGGGCTGCTTGCCACCGACTTTTCCCAGATAGGATTTACACCCCGAACCGGCTTCAAACACCAGAACATCTTCCTGATGGTTGTAAGGAACAAACTTGATTGGAGTTTCCACAAACTCGGCAATAGCCTGAATGATTTCTGACTTGTTGGGCACATCATCCTGGATATGAAACGGCACCACGCCGTTTTCCCACAACTGGACGCTTTCCAGGGCGACACTGCCACGGAGCTTGGCGCTGCGGGGAACTCCAATCACGATGTCTTCGTTTACGACAGCCACACCGTCTTGCACCACATAAGTCAGTTCATTTTTGACTGACGGCTCATCATGCGGGGAAGCTGGCTCCTCGAAGGGAACACTTTCACCGGCCGGTTCCGCAGTTTTCAACTCAAAGGCTGCGGCTACTTCACTGGGGGCGGAATCGGATGCAGATTCTAAGTCAGCCGGCTCCTGGCTTTCCGCCACAGGGGGCTTGTGAACAGCAAGGTCTTCAGAGGGTTTGAGCCATAGAAAGCAAGCAACAACAGCGGCGAGAACAAGAAGGGCAGGCACGGCTTTTTTGATCATTAAAACTCCGGGGGAATTTTTCTGTCGTAAAAAATGCAAAACCCACGGTTTCAGGGCCGTGGGTTTTAAAATTGAACCAATGCTGAACGAATTTTCGTTCGACCGAATTAAAGGTGGTCGATAACGATATCGCGAGCCATTACGGTTTTACGACCGTCAGCTTTTGCAGATTCAACGCCTTTCAAGCACAGTTGCTCAATGGCTTTACTGAGTACGTCAATAGTCTCAGCAGATGTGTTCATTTGACCTTTTTCTTTGATCAGTTTTTTAACTTTGCTTGTTACTACAAGTACTTCTGCCATGATATACCTCTCCATCCATGTTAATCGAACAGATAAAAGGTTTGCATAGGGTCCTGTGAATGACAATATGAAATCTTCTTGCGGCGCACTAATTTAAGAGCGCCCCGGGTTCATTAACAGCTCCGCTTTTCCATCCACGAACTTGAAAAGCTCTGCCTGACGGGCTCCGGCTTCACCCGGGGATATCCACACGAACGTCTTTTGATCCAACGGCTTGGTGCATTCCACATCCAAAAAGGCCGGCGACCAGCACCCGCTGTTCAGGTGTTCGACCGATCCGATCATTTCATGACGGGTGTGATGAGTGTGCCCGTAAACTATGCGATTCACTTTAGTGATTGCACTGGTCATAGCCAGAACACGGTCATCGGGTTCTTTGTAGCCAGACACGAGGGAGGTCACCGATTTGCTGTAAAATAAGAAGAACGGCAACAGCAGGAACAACGGAATGAAAGCCCAGAAGAATGAGATTTCATAAATGGCCCGGACAACGATCATCAGTTGGAAGATCAGATAGAACGCCACGAAAATAATAAATGCCCGATCCAGCCACAGCTCTCGCGCCAGCAGGAAGGGATTGCTGGCCGCCGGAGCCACAAAGAGCTCTTTCAGCTCACGCACCATGCGGGGTTCTGCGTTCGACTTTTCGGCAATCAAAGACACGCGGTCTTCAATCTTTAAAGGATTTCTCATCGGAGCCGCCAGACGATCATAGAACGAGTGAAGTAACGTCAGCACCGAACCCCAGAACCAAGTCAGCACCAGACCCGGCTGCGCACGCAGCATGTATTTCACAAAGAACTTAATGTACTGCGGAATACTCATGATGTAATTACTGTCCACATGCGGGTTGAAGAAACCCATTCCGTTCATCAGATAACGGCAAGCCAGATTCCCAAAGGGAAGTTTCAACGAAACAAAATTGTAACCACGAACAAACGGATTGATCGGGTCCTCACACATGCAATATGGATCGTACTGATTGCCGTGTTCGATCAGCGTGTCTTGATTGCTGATGTAGAACCACTCGACAAAGCGCACCTGCTGCTTCTTGTCTTCCGGCAAGTTCAGGTGACGATAAATTTCAGCCTGCACTTCCGGGAAGTGAAGTTCCAGATCGTGATTGCCGATGACAAAGACCGCACGGTTGCCACGCAGGACAAACTCACGCAAAGCACGCACCCAGTCGGCGTGATCTTTCAGGATCACCTCAATTTTAAAACGAGAGCGCTCTTCAATCGGAAAAAGACCGCGGCGCTTTTCAAGACCACTGACATGAAAGACCGGCTCATCCGGCAAACGCAGCACACTGTCAAAATCGAAGATGTCACCATTTAAAACAAGCTCAACGGATGCTCCTTGCGCCTTTTCCTCGCAGTTCTTCAGAAACACTTCAAACGTGTCATCAAAGAAGAACTGACGTGTCTTAAATTTCTTCCACAACGGGAAGCGCAGGTTCACAGGTTCAGCTTCACACAAATGCAAATCACTGATGATCGCAGTGTGCGACGCCATTTTAAAATCAGGAAAAGGTCTTGAAAAAGAAGTGGGCAAATCTGCCTCCCAAGTCTATGATCGTGCAGATGAAAGAATTTATCAAGAACCTGAAGACTCCAATTGCAATTGTCGGCATGGGAAAAAGCGGCGAGGCCGCCAAGCGCCTGCTGATTTTGGCTGGTCATGCACCTGAATCCATTCTTACCTTCGATGGAAAACTGGAATCGGCTCAGTTTCGTGATCCTCAGGTCCTGATGAATCAAAAACCCGGCACACTGGTCGTGTCCCCGGGTGTTCCCCTGGCATCAGCCTGGATCCAAGATGCACAGAAAAACGGAGTCCGAATCACCAGTGAGCTTTCCCTGGCATGTTCGACCTTGGACTCCGAAAAAGTGATCGGCGTGACCGGTTCGGTGGGAAAAAGCACCACCGTTTCCATTTTGGGCGCGGGGCTAGAGGCCTTTTCAAAAACCGGCTTTGTCGGAGGCAACCTGGGCACTCCGTTTGCGGACTACGCAGCAGATGTTCTTGAGGGTAAGCGCCCTCGCGCAGACTGGGTGATTTTGGAACTTTCCAGCTATCAACTGGAAAACTGCGAAGGTCTGTCTTTGGATTATTCTGCCATCACTTACTTTACGTCCAATCATCTGGAACGATATGACAGCCTTAAACACTACTACGACACCAAGTGGAAGATCCTTTCTTTGACCAGAGATGCTTTGCTGCTGAACCGTGAAGGTGGCGATCTTGTAGAATACTTCCATAAAAACGGTGGACCTGAACAGGTGAAGATCATTTCCCGTTCGGACAAGGCCCTGACTTCTTTGCAACTTGAAAAAGCGCAGTTGATTGGCCAGCACAATCAGGACAATTTGGCGCTGGCAAGCGCTCTGGCTTTGGCGGCGAAATGGCCTTCATCCGCAATTGAGGGAATGAAAGCTTTTAAAGGCCTTGTGCACCGTCTGGAAAGTGTTGGCACCCACAAGGGCATTCGTTTCATCAACGACAGCAAAGCCACCGCCATGGACAGCGTGCTGATCGCAGCTGCGGCGGCTCACGACACTTTATCAAAACCGGGAAAGCTGTGGCTGCTACTGGGCGGTCGCGACAAAAATCTTCCGTGGCAGGATCTCAAAGCACTGGGAAATCTGAAAGACATCGAGTTTGTCTTCTTTGGTGAATGCCGTGAAATCGCCCAGAAAAAATCAACCCTTGCCGGAAACTCTTTTGCCCGTTTGGGCGAAGCCATGTGCGACATCTTGGGGAAGGCCCGACCAGGTGATACCGTGCTGCTCAGTCCGGGAGGAACCAGCCTTGATGAATTCAAGTCGTTTGAAGATCGCGGGAACTATTTCAAGAAGTGTGTTTCGGAATTTACTCTCGGAAACTAAGCACGGACAGCGTGTTTGGATCCACCGGCAGAACGCGGGAATAGATCTTCTGCGTTCTTTCGCCCACCACCACAACTTCGTGGATGTCTTCAGGAACGTTGTAAAGAATGAAACCACCGCCCGCAATACCCTTGCCATTTTGCAGGATACGGCCTTGCATATCGAAGTACACAATCTGGCGCGGATTGAATGAATCATAGGCGGCCAGATAAACTTCAAAGTTTTCATCCGGAACAAAGCCCACGATCACACCTGCCGTCGGCAGATCATCAATTTTCAGATAACCTTTAATCGCACTTAACCATGACCAACGAACCACCGGCGCATGCACGTATTCATCGTTGTCATTGTAAACGTATCTCGCCGCCACATAGTCGGTGCCTTCAGGCTGAACACGCATCAGACCGTAACGTTTCAAATTCGGCAAAGTCACCGTGGTGGCGCCCTGCACTTCAAATTCGCTCTGCAGACTTTGCATGGTCACGGTGGCTGGAACGGCGTCCCCGGCAAAGGCGTCATACACCCGCAGCGGAACGGCTTCGTTTTTCATGGTGGACTGAATGTCCCCTTGAGCTACCGAACCTTCTTCGACCACCACGTTTTGATAACCCACGATGGCTTCAGCTCTTGTTGCCAGCAGGGAGTGGAAACCTGGCTCCGCATTTACAAAAGCAAACAGACCGTTATCACCCGTGGCTTTCAGACTTGGATCCGGAAGCATGAACTGATTAAAGTACACCGGCACCAGGCTTGGATCGGATTCCACTACGACATCAATTCCGGAAAGAGTCTTGCCGTCAAGGCTGACCTTACCCCAGATGATCGTTGGTGCCCCTTCAAAGGACATCTGTCTTTGCTGGCTTAAGATATCCTGCAAGGCCTGAATCATGGACGCCGGATAAAGAGGCGTCTTAAATTCCTGCCCTGAAACCACGATGGAAGCCGTCTGCATGTGCGAAGGCGCCGCCGCCCGCATCACTGTCGTGGATCCCTTGGTCACGTTATCCATAGCCACGGCACCGTCTTTTTTCGGAGCAACTTCTTTGGCCCCTTTCACAAAGGTCACCAGGGTCTTCGCGGGAGCTGCATCATCCGGTTTTGGATTGTAAGCACTTGTTACAATGCCGCCAAAGTCAGGATGGGGTTCGATGCGAATCTTAGGCCCTTGCAAACGGTTTTGCGCAATCGAAGCAACACGGTTTAAGCGGAAGCTGCCTTCACCCAGGGTCTTGCCCTCTTTATCCACCAGACGGGCAATGATGGATCCGGTCACGTCTTCAACATCTATATTATACTGACCCTGAACAAGATTGACCTTGCCCAGTTCTTTTAAGACACCCTCGTCACTGCGACGGATCTCAATATGATGTTCATTGGTGACAGCCAGACCCCCGGTGATTTCAAGCGGACCGGAAATGGAACGAATGCCCGCAGGTCTTTGTTCTTCCACCAGACCATAGGAAGGATTCATGCCGTCATCAGAGGGCTGGTTGTTGCGATCCGGAATGCGCACTTCAGCTTGAGGGATCTTTGTATTGGCTTTGCCGGTGGCATCCACACCCGCCACGTACACACGCGGGTTGGAAGATGTTGCCGCCGTCATCACGCCGGATTTTTCCAGAACCTCTTTGGCCATGTCAGACCATGTTGGCTGGCTCCAGTCCTGACCGATGACTTCACTGCGGCTTTGAGCCACTTGCAGTCGCTTCGCCTGAGCAGGGGAAAGATCATTCATCCATGCCGTAGGATCCGCATCCACTGTTGCCGTGGTCGGCGCTTCGGCGACAAATCTTTCCGGAGTTTTTTGAATCACCATTTCAGCAATCTCCACGCGCTTTGCAAACAGCGGTGCGGTGGATTTTTCTGTGGCAAGATTCAACGGTTTTACTTTTTCAATTCTTGACCACTCTGCAAGTTGCCTCTCGGATTCCAGCAGTTCTTCAAAGGCGATATGTGGTGGAGAATTTTTCTGAGCTTTGATGGTGAGCGCTTCGTAAATAGGTATGAACTTCAAGCCACCCGTGGGGCTTGACCAGTATAAGCTTCCAGCTAATACCAGGAGCGGTAAAATGAACCGCTTCAGTCGCATTCCTTGCAACAGTCACCTCATTTGAAGAATAGTCATTTCTGACTAGCCTTAATCGTATTTAGAAGGAACGGAAGTCGTCAATCACGTTACGACTGTCGCGACTTTGGTTAAGGGACTGGCGGATCTTTTCCGCGATGGGCGCGGCTTTGTCGTCGTCGCGGTCAAGCAGGTCAAAACCGCCATCCTCATTACGACCTTCGACCAGAACCTGGACCTGAACATCGTAAGGACGGCGGTCACCAAGAACCGTGACATGGGTGTAGAAACGTTCTCTGGCCATATCCATCTTATCGATATTCTTGCCTTTTTTGTCATAGTACTGAGACGTCATCTCGCGCCCGTTCTGACTGATGGATTTAGGCTCGCCAATAACGGCCACAATCGCACGACGGGTCTCACTCAAGTTCAGTGGGGTTTCACGCAAGATCACCCCACCAGTGCGACAACCAGCAAAAAAAAGCGTCGATGCAAGAAGGAATACCCAGACGAAGGTCTTCATCATTATTTCTTCTGAGCCTTGTTCCAGTCATCCATGAACATCTTGATACCTTTGTCAGTTAACGGATGGTGAGTCATGGATTGCATCACTTTAAATGGAATAGTCGCGATGTCCGCGCCCATTTCCGCTGCAAGTTGGATATGCATCGGGCTTCTTACGCTGGCTACCAATACTTCAGTCTCGAAGTCATAGTTGCGGTACATTTGAATAACCTGATCAACCATCTGCATACCTTCAACACCAATATCATCAAGACGGCCCACAAACGGGGAAACCATCGTTGCACCCGCTTTAGCGGCAAGCAATGCCTGCATTGGAGAGAACACCAGCGTGACGTTGGTCTTGATGCCTTCCGCTTTCAATTTCTTGACAGCGATCATGCCGTCTTCGCACATCGGGATTTTCACCACAACGTTGGACGCCAGTTTTGCCAGCTCTTTACCTTCACGAACCATTTCTTCGTGCTGCAGGCTGATCACTTCGGCAGACACTGGACCGGTGATTTCTTTGCAGATCTCTTTGATCACGGTGTGGAAGTCCTTGCCGCTTTTTGCGATCAAAGAAGGGTTTGTTGTAACACCGTCAACCCAACCACGAAGATTGGCTTGTCTGATTTCTTCAATTTCTGCTGTATCAATGAAAAACTTCATGGGGACTCCCGAGTCTGGAAACGTGATTTTTGGATACCCTCAATTTGTACGTTTTCCAGGATTAAAAATCAACCAGGCTTTTACCCTGAATATGGAACTCGGCCTGCTTGGCCGGAAGGGCGGAGCGCGCAATTTCGCTCAAGCTCTTTTGATAGATGGGATGCTCATATTGCCCCCAGGCCTCTGCGGCACAGCGAATAATAAGCGGATCCTGGTGCAGTTGTGGATAGGGAAGCGTCAGACGCGGGGACATCAAAATCATGTCATCGAAAGTCAAAAGGGTCAGCTCCGCATGGCTGCGCTGAAGCAGGCCCGGAGCGCCCTGTTCACAGCCCGACAAAATCATGTGCAGACACTGATCCACAGACATCATGGTTTCAAAGCGAATCACAAATTCCATGCGCGCACTCAAATCCAGACGCTCAGGGGTCAGATAGCGCTTATAGACTGAGGAGATCGCCACAATGTCACCACACTCTGACAGTTTCGCCAGAAGACCTTTGGCCTTCTCAGTGCCGCCGACCAGATCCAGCGTCAGATATATCAATGCCGAATGTCGCACAGGACTCATTTGTTTTTTCCGAAAAGGACATCACGAATCTGATAAAGGCCGGGCTTTTGTTTCACCAGCCATTCCGCAGCCTGGACAGAACCCTTCGCAAAGACCGTGCGATTCAAAGCCGTGTGCTCAAAAGTCAGAACCTCTTCATCACTCATGGCAAAGATCTTATGCACGCCAAACACACCGCCCCCGCGGATGGCCAAAGCTTCAGGAAGCTTCTTATCCACAGCTTTTTCCAGATTTTCCTGCAGGGTGATCGCCGTTCCGGAAGGTCTGTCTTTCTTGCGGTTGTGGTGGATTTCCTCAATCTGGAAATCAAAGTGTGAAATCGCGGAAAACGCTTTCAGTGCTTCGTTCAGCACCGCCACACCCAGGCTCATATTGGAAGACCAAAGAACCGGGATCTTTTTGCTGTAGGTTTTTAGCAGCTCTTTTTCTTTTTTGGAAAAGCCCGTTGTTCCGCACACCACCGGTGTTTTGGTTTCGCTGGCTTTTTTCAGAACATCTTTCAGGGCCTCGGGAGAAGTGAAGTCAATCCACACATCCACCGCTTGAGCTTTCTTCGCATCCCACTTTTCCGAGCGCAGCGGGGCATACACCAGTTCGCAGCGGGGATTGGCTTCAATCACGGCAGCGATCTCTTTCCCCATACGGCCGGCAGAGCCCATCAGGCCGATTTTGATCTTCTTCACAGCACACCCACTTTTTTCATTTCGGCCTGAAGTTTTGCGGTGTTTTCCGCACCCAGCTCCACCAGTGGCAAACGCAACTCTGCGGAATCCAGAAGACCCATCAGTTGCAGGGCTTTTTTCACCGGAATCGGATTGGCTTCAACGAAAAGCAGGTCGATCAGGTCATTGTATTTCGCGATGTCCGCGCGGGCCTTGTCCAGCGCCCCTTCCGACACCCATTTTTTCCACTGCACCATTTGCGCCGGAATCACATGCGACGCCACCGAGATCACCCCGTGACCGCCAGCGCCCAGGAATTCCACATACGTGCCATCATCACCGGACAGCATCACAAATTCACTGCCGCAGGCTTTGATGATTTCACTGGCCAGATCAATTTTTCCAGAGGCTTCTTTGATGCCGACCACGCCGGAAACTTTGGCAAGATCACGGATGGTGCCGGTCTCCAGAGACGTGATCGTGCGGCCCGGAACATTGTAAAGAATGGTCGGGATCTTCACGGAAGATGCCACGGCTTTGAAGTGCTCATACAATCCGCGCTGTGGTGGTTTGTTGTAATAAGGAACCACCACCAGAATCGCATCCGCACCCATTTCTTCGGCCTTGCGGGAATCTTCAATGGTCTGGGCTGTGTTGTTGGATCCTGTTCCCATGATCAGAACAACTTTGTCACCGCAGAAACTGCGGATGTGCTTAAACAACTCCGCTTTTTCCGCCGAGGTCAGGACCGGGCTTTCACCCGTGGTTCCGTTAACGACAAAACCATCCACACCACCAGCCAGTTGCTGCTTCAATAGTTTGTCCAAAGAAGCAAAGTCAATTTTTCCGTTTTTAAATGGCGTTACCAGTGCGGTGAACGTGCCTTTGAAATTTTTCATCCTACCACCTCAAGATTGTATTTAAAGTCCCCGACAAATACGGCATCCCCTTCCATCAGCGGGTGGGGATCACCACTGATGAACGTCACTTGCATTGAACCACCGGGCATTTGCACTTCCACGCTGGATTCTTTGGTTTCTTTGTTATGAACGAACGCTGCCGCCACAGCTCCCGTGCCGCAGGCCAAGGTGTAATCTTCCACCCCGCGCTCGAAAGTCACGGCTCTGATTTTTCCCGCGGATTCCTCGGCATAAAACGTGACGTTGGCACCTGCGGGCTGCAGATCGTGATGGGATCTGGCTTCACGGGCCATGTCTTTTAAGGCCACGGTGTCGGAAAACGCATGGATCTTTTGCACCAAGTGCGGAACACCGGTGTTCACCAGGGCGAATTTTTCTGTGGAGCTGGATTTGGTTTTAAGTTCGATCAGCTCCTGGATGAAGCGCGCTTCCGGCATTTTCACGCGGATGCGGCTATTACCTAAAATTTGCGCCACCACCAGGCCTGCGCCGGTTTTAAAGCGCAAGACTCCGGTGCCTTTGACGTCCAGAGAGTCATAACAAAAGCGCGCGGCACATCGGGCGGCATTGCCGCACATTTCTGCCGTGGACCCGTCGTTGTTGTAAAAGTCCCAGTGAAAATCAAAACCTTCGCTGCCGTCTTCGATCAGCAAGAAACCGTCGGTGCTAAGACCCAGAACACGGTCGCACACCAATTTCGCAAACTGCGGGCGGCTCATGCCCAGAGTCTTTTCCAAGTCGGCCCACGCCGAGCCCTTGCGGGCATCAATCAATGAAAATGTATTTCCCGCGCCGGACATCTTGGTGATCGACAGCGGTAACAGACGGTTCATGGCTCCTCCGTCTCGGCAGAGGTGTCATCATCCTGATTTTTTTTGATGGTTTTCTTTTTTGGATTCGGCGCCTGGTTGGCATCCTTGAAGGTCGGCTCACCACGGCCCAGCGGGGCCGGGTTCAATGGTGGCAGGGGACGGCCCTTGACTCCGCATGCGGAAACACTCAAGGCCAACACGGCAAACAGAAGGATTTTATTCAGCGGTTCCATTCATCCCCTTAAGCTCGCCTTCGACTTCCAAAACGCGTCGGCAAAGCATGGGGTCTATCATATACTGTCTGTACTGGTTCGCAGAAATGTTTTTGCAGGTCATCACGTATTTCTGAGCCTGCTCGGTGTTCATCTTTTTCTGAGAATGAGCCACTTTCCACTGCCAATAGTAGGATTCAGGATATTTTTCGTCCGCTTTCTTCAAAAGAGCCAAGGATTCCTGAGTTTTTAGCGGATTGTTAAGATCCAGAAACTTTTGGACCTCCAGGGCGTACCAGTACTTCTGCAGCGGAGATTTCTTCACCGCCACCGTGTCATACACTTTCTGGTACTCCGGCCATTTGGTCTGACAAGCCAACGCCTGGGCTTGGGTCAGTTTCAGATCTTCATCAAAAGGCACTACCAAAAGCTGTTTTCTTACAGTTTCTAGGCCTGCTTTGCAGTCACCCTTGGCGATCATCAGGCGCGCCATTTCAATCACGATGGGGAAGTTGTCAGGCTCGATGCGCGCAGCTTCCGAGACCTTGTCCAAGGCCTGATTGACGTCGGCCTTACGCAAAGACACGCCGGTTTCATAGAGCTGCTGGGACTTGTCACTGAAAAAGATGTTGGAAACTTCGCTGACGGTTTTTTTCAGTTCCGCCACCGCCTGAGGGCGGGTTTCTCTTTGAATCGCAGCCGAAAGAATATTGAGCGCTTGAGTGCGGTCGCGCTGCAGACTCAAATTATAGGCTTTTTCGATAATATCTTTGTAGGTCTCAGACTTGGGAAGTTTCGTCTGAGAAAAAGCGGGCAGGGCAAAAAAGGAAAGAGCCGCTGTTAAGGCGGCTCTCATCACTGTCATTCTCATGAATTATTTCTTCTGGAATGATTTCAAAGCAACAGTCACTTGGCCGAATTGGCTTGGAGCAACTTGTTTCAACAAACCGGACATTGGAACCAACTGTGGATTGATCCATGCGTTGATTTCAGAGTTGTCTTCTTTGTTTTTAAGACGAGCGTGGATGCAATCGAAAGTTCCAGCAGGAACAGTGATGCGCGCTTCTTTAACTTCGATAACTTCGATGTCTTGTTTAGGGATTTGTTGTTCTTTACCGTTCACCAGCAATTTTTTAGTTTCGCCAGTGTTTGGATCGATCAGCATTTCCATTTTTTGCTTACCAGCAAAACCAAGATCCATATCCTGATTCATCCAGATGCCATCAGCGCCGATAGAAGCTACAGACGTGATCATGGAACCTTTGATGAAGCCCATGTCGATGCTGTAGTCAGCTCTGTCGCCAACTTTCCAGTCCAAACCAGTAGTTTGAGCCTGTTCCAAAATGCCAGGCATTTGAGCCTGAACAACTACTTCCGTGATAGATGGTGCTGCAACTGCATTAACAGAGAACGCCAAACCTAGGGCCGCAATAATAGCCTTGAACATAAATTCCTCCTTGAATGGTTATATGGTCTCCTAATGAGACCACGACCAAGGGTGGTGCAGTCAAGGCTCTATTTATTGTTCTCTGTAACTACTCACCAGAACTTGACGCGGCTTGCTGCCGTTCGCTGGACCCACCACACCTTCTTTTTCGAAGATTTCAATCATGCGGGCAGCACGCGGATAGCCGAGTCTGAATTTGCGCTGAATTAAAGACGCAGAGATTTCTTTCTGCTCAGAAGCCCAAGACAGAATCTCGTCGTATCTTTCATCGTACTCTTCTTCACCAAAGCCGCCGCCATCGCCGCCACCTGCTTCGCCGCCGTCACCACCAGCAAATCCATCCAGCGCTTTCATCGCCAGTGGATCGTATTCAGGTTCCGCTTGCGATGCCCAGTGTTTCACGACATTGCCGATTTCGCCGTCAGACAAATAAGGTCCGTGGTGACGAGTTGGTTTTCCCACACCCGGAGCCTGGAACAGCATATCCCCGTTCGGCAACAGACGTTCCGCACCCGAATCATCGATGATGATACGGGAATCCATTTTGGACGCCACTTTCAGGGCCACACGGCCCGGGATGTTCGTTTTAATCAAACCGGTCACAACGTCTTTGCGCGGAGACTGGGTCGCCAGAATCAAATGGATTCCGCAGGCACGGGCTTTTTGGGTCAGACGCTGAATCGGCTCTTCGATGTTTTGTTTTTCAACGATCATCAAATCCGCCAACTCATCCACCACGATCACGATGTAAGGCAGGGGCTGGTAATAGTACTGATCGAGCTTCGCTTTGCCCTCTTCCAGCTCCTGATTGATTTTTTCATGCTCTTCCACGTCGGCCTTGGAAAGATTGCCGGTCTTTTCGTTGAAGGCTTCAATTTTACCAACACCGAATTTGGACAGGGACTTATAGCGTTTTTCCATCTCACGAACCGCCCACTTCAGCGCCGTCGCGGCCTTCTTCGGTTCGGTCACGTGTGGAAGCACCAGATGCGGAACAGTCGAGAATGGCGCCAAGTCGACCATTTTCGGGTCAATCAAAACCAGGCGCAGCGTTTTCGGTGAATGCCTGAACAACAGACCCGTGATGATCGAGCCCACAAACACGGACTTACCAGAACCCGTCGTACCGGCGATCAGCAAGTGCGGCATCTTTCTGAGATCCACCACTTTAGGTTCACCATCCACCGCACGGCCCACGGCCATCGGCAAAGCCAGATCCTCACTCCAGAACTGATCTTCAGCGATCAGGTCTTTGTAATAAACTGTTTCACGCTTCAGGTTCGCGGTTTCAATACCCACGACATCCGTTCCCGGGATGTGTCCCACCACACGCACAGATTCGGAAGACAGAGCCAAAGACAAGTCGTCTTCAAGCTCGGAGATTTTTGAGATCTTCACATCGGCATTAGGTTTAAATTCATACATCGTGACCAGCGGGCCGGGTTTGGCGTCCTGGATGCTGCCTTCGATGGAGAAGTTCTTCAGTTTTTCAACCAGAGAATCGGCTTTACGCTGAATCTCGGCCTTGTCGATCTTGATACGGGACGCCGGAGGATCTTCCAGGAGCGCCAGTTTCGGCATGTCCCAGTTTTCAATACGACGAGGAGGTTTGGCCTTCATCACGACTTTGCGTTTTTGCGCCAGACGAACGGCAGGAACTTCTTCCTCTTCTTCGTCGTCGGATTCTTCCTCATCCTCTTCGGTTTCTTCCTCGTCTTCTTCTTCCGCCGCAGCCAGAAGCTCTTCCAGTTCTTCGTCCTCTTCCTCTTCTTCTTCGGAAGGTTTTTCTACGAACTTCTTGTCGGAAAGAGGGAAAATGGCCGCCTTGGCTTTTTCGTCTTTTTTGGATTTCTTGGTTTTTTCTTCCTTCACGAACATGCCGGAAAAGAACGCCGCAATTTTATCGGTGAACTTTTTCTTTTTCATGTCAGCCAAAAGGCCCTGAGGAATCTCTGCCAGCTCCTGCAAAGTGCGTTCGGAATAGAACACCACCAGCACGGCCATCAACGACCACAAAATCACCTGCACACCGACCGAGTTAAACGCCTGCATCAGCGCCTGGGACACGCCCAGACCCAAAAGGCCCCCCAGATAGATCTGCCCCTGGAAAATCTTCGTGTTCGGCAAATACAGGCTGAACAAAGCCGCCACATTCACGATCAGCAGCAAAGCCCAGACAAAACGAATGTTTTTTAGGTTCAGGGATTCACCCTTAAAGCTTGCATAGGCGATTTTACCAAAGCAGGCCACAACGACCCAGGCCGCAAGGCCCATTGCCTGATACAGCATATCGGCCAGGAAGCTTCCTACAATTCCGCAGTAATTTGTGGATCTTAGCCCCTGTCCCATGGAATTCAGGGAAGGGTCCATAGGGTTATAGCTAACCAAGGCCAGGGCGAGGAAAAGCCCCAAGCCTAAAAAGCCTATTGAAATGACGTCCTGTCGAAACTTTTTAAGGAATTGGTTCATTTAAAAAATTTACGAAATTCCCAGCAGTTAGTCATGCTCCCCGGGGCCTTCCTTGACTTAAGCCCCGGTATGCCCGACAAAGAGCCAGTCAAATGCTTAAAATAAATGAGATTTTCTATAGTATTCAAGGTGAAACGACCTATGTGGGCTGCCCCACGGTGTTCGTGCGCCTGACCGCCTGCAACCTGCGCTGCACTTACTGCGACACCAAGTATTCTTACTATGAAGGTGAAATGCAGACCCTGGAAGCCATCATCGCCGAGATCGATTCTCATAAGGCACCTAATGTTTGCATCACCGGTGGTGAGCCGCTGTTACAAAAAGAAGTTCACACGTTGATGAAAACTTTGTGCGACAAAGGTTACTTGGTTTCTTTGGAAACAAGTGGATCAAAAAGTGTTGAGCAGGTGGATCCTCGCGTAAAAATAATTTTGGACGTGAAAACTCCGGACAGTGGTGCGGCAGATTCATTCGTGATGGCCAACATCGGCTTTTCCACTCCCAGCACGGAATACAAGTTCGTCATCAAAAGGGACCCTTGTGGGGTCCCTTTAAAGAAACATTCAGCTTTCAGAAGCCTGTAATGCGGCTTACGCGCGCTCAACAGCGATCTGGATCTTTGCTTCCATGCCTTCAGAATAACGAACAACCGCTTTGTGCTGACCCAATACTTTGATTGGCTCTTCCAAGTGGATGTCACGACGGTCAACAGAGTGACCCATTTTCTGAAGTTCTTTGGAGATGTCTGTAGTTGTTACAGTACCGAACAACTTATCAGTCTCACCAGCAGCCAGTTTGAATGTAACTGTGGTGCCGTTGATTTTGTTAAGAAGTTCTTGTCTCTCTGCCAAAGCTTTTTTCTTTTTCGCTTCAGCAACACGTTGCAAGTGCTCATACTCTTTTACGCGTTTTTCAGTAGCTTCAGCAGCCAGTTTGCGTGGGAACAGGAAGTTTCTCGCGAAACCTTCAGAAACGTTCACCAACTCACCAACACGACCTACATCTTTAACGTCTTTTTGAAGAATAACTTTCATGTGATCTCCATAGTTTTTAGCTGTTTTCAGATGGTGTCTTCATCTTGCGAAGACGCGCTCTGAAATCAACCCAGTAATCGATCAAGCCAACCACTGCCAGAATCGGCAATAACTGACCGACCAAGATTATGTACGTCAGAACCCGAATGAACAAACCTGCTCTCATCGAATTCAGAAATACCTCCAACACTGCCAGCCCCTGGAAGAAATAAAGAACGATTGCGACGTTCAAAATATTTACTGCGAGGATAGCAATGGCCTTACCGCCAAAACTCACCATTGTCAGAAGGAAGGCTGTCATCGCCACCCAAATAAAATAATGAATACAAGTTCGTCATCTGTTCAGAAAAAGATTTCGAATGGTCTGAGGAATTCTGCCGTCAACATAATTTATTTGAAAAATTTGTGGTTTTATACAGCCCATCATACGGCCAAGTGTCTGAACGCTGGTTGGCAGAAAAAATTTTGCAGAAAAATTCATCAGCAAGGTTGCAATTGCAGCTCCATAAGTATATTTGGAATCCCGAAACACGCGGAGTATAGTCTCTAACTATTCAGTCTGAAATTTTGGGAGTTCCATGACGCCGAACCTAAACAGTTCCGATAATCTTTTTGTCGCTAACCTTCAATCTGTAAGCTTGGAGAAACTAGTTAAAAGCAAACTAGAAGTTCTTTTTGCCCAGCAAAAAGAAGCACAAGTTGAGCTGAACGGTTTGTACAATGTGGTTCTGGAACAAGTTGAAAAACCTCTTCTTGAGCTGGCTTTGCGCGCCTATAACGGCAATCAGGTGAAAACCGCGCAAATGCTTGGCATCAACCGCAACACCCTTAAGAAGAAAATTGACAACTATAAGATTCGTGTAAAGAAAATGAACTAGTATCGTTCAAGTCTTGCATCAGCGGGCCACCTAGAACCACCACCACGCACGAGGCCCGCAAATTTTGAGTTCTATTAATTTTCGTTACTCTAGAGGGGTTCAATGAGTACGCGAATTCCACCACAAAATCTTGATGCCGAACAGTCCATCCTGGGCGGTTTGATGCTGGATCGCGAAGCTCTCGATCAGGTCGGCGACGTCCTGATGGCCGATGACTTCTATAAACCTGGTCACCAGAAAATCTACGACGCTATCAAGGACTTGCACGCCAAGGGCCAGCCTATTGATATCATCACCGTTACCAACGTTCTGCAGTCCCAGGGACACATGGAAGTTGCGGGCGGTCCTGAGTATCTGATCAGTCTTCTGGATAAGACCATTTCTGCTGCCAATATTTCCACACACGCGAAAATCGTGAAAGACAAAGCGACTTTGCGCCGTCTGATCGCGATCAATTCCTCGTTGATTGAAAAAGCCTATGATCAGGATTTCGTCGACGTGGAATCCTTCGTGGATCAGGCAGAATCTGAAATCTTCAAAGTGGGCGAGAACAAAACCAAAACCGGTCTTGTCGGCTCCATGGAAATCGTAAAAGCCTCCATCCAGAAGATCGAGGAGCTTTACAAAAACAAAGCCGAGATCACCGGTCTTGCCACGGGCTTCAAAAAGCTGGATGAAATGACCGCCGGTCTGCACCCTGGAGAGATGACGATCATCGCCGCTCGTCCGTCCATGGGTAAAACAGCGTTCTCTCTGAATATCGCCCAGCACGTGGCACTTCGTCTGAAAAAGACCGTGGCTTACTTCTCCCTGGAGATGGGTAAAGAATCCATGATGATGCGTATGTTGTCTGCGGAATCCAAAGTCAGCATGAGTGAGATCCGTAACGGCCGTATCCAGGATTCTGCATGGCCGAAACTGATCAACGCCGCCAGCGCGCTTTCTGAGGCCTCCATCTTCATCGATGACACGCCAGGGGTTTCACCGTTTGAGATCCGCTCCCGTGCCCGTCGTTTGAAAGCGGAACACGGCCTTGATCTGATCATGATCGACTACTTGCAGTTGATGAGCATGAAACAAAAGATGCAGTCTCGTGAGCAAGAGGTTGCCGAAATCTCCAAGTCCCTGAAAGCCATCGCCAAGGAATTGCAGATTCCAGTTATTGCACTAGCCCAGTTGAATCGTGGGGTTGAGGGACGTACCGAGAAAAAACCTATGCTTTCTGACCTGCGTGAATCCGGATCCATCGAGCAGGATGCCGACGTTATCATGATGCTTTATCGTGATGACTACTACGACAAAGAAAATCCGGACAAACAAGGTCACGCCGAAGTGATCGTGGGTAAGCAGCGTAACGGTGCCACCGGCCCTGTGAAAATGCGCTTCGACGCCCAATACAATAGATTCCGTGATGCAGATCCGGAAGGCAGCCCGGTGAGTCCACTGCCTCCACCGCAGGCGCCCCCACCAATGCCGGGCGGCAGACCTAAAAACTTTGCACCGGGTTCAACGGTCTAACATAATGGGGTCCTATGGGGCCCCTTTTTCATTTCTTCCGTCGCAAACACAAACAAGAATTCAAACCCGTCGTTTTAGTCACGGGATGTTCCACTGGCATCGGCTTGGCCGTCGCCCACCTGTTACGCCGGCATCCTGAGTACCGTCTGGTGCTGACCGCGCGGGAAAAGAGTCTCGATAAACTTCGTGATGAATTTCTGGAGGACGAACGCCTGCTGATCCGTCCGCTGGACGTGACCTCAGAATCCGATCGCCTGCTTTTGGTGAATGAAGTCAGCAAAATCTGGGGCGGCATCGACATTCTGATCAACAATGCCGGCATCTCTTATCGTGCGGTCGTTGAACACATGACTGAAAAAGACGAAGAGCTGCAAATGGCCACCAACTATTTCGGGCCGATGGGTTTGATTCGTCTGTGCCTTCCACACATGCGCGAAACGGGCAGAGGAAAGATCATCAACGTGTCTTCCGTCAGCGGGATGCTGGCGATGCCGACAATGTCCTCGTACTCAGCTTCGAAATTCGCACTGGAAGGCGCTTCCGAGGCCCTGTGGTACGAGATGCGCCCGTTTGGTGTGACGATCTCCCTGGTGCAACCAGGCTTCATTCACAGCCCGTCCCACAAGAATGTCTATCACACGCAGAATTCGGACCCGACCCGCAACTGGAGCGGTCCTTACTGCGATTTCTACAAGAACATGACCCCGTTTGTGGAAAAGATGATGAACATGTCGCTGACCACTCCGGAAAAGGTCGCCAAACAGATTCTGCACACCATGAAGACCGAAAACCCGCCGCTGTGGATTCCGGCCACCCTGGATGCGACGGTGTTTTATTATATCCGCCGTTTGCTGCCAAGACGGGTGCTTTTGCCGTTCCTGTACTGGTGTCTGCCAGGGGCGCGGCATTGGGCCAAAGAACACACCCACAGGCGTTCTTAGGCTGCCAACTGGACCTTGGACTTGTTTCGGGGTTTGGGGTTGAGTTCCCGTTAACCTCTTGATGGACTGAAGTCGTCTTCAATTAGAGACCTTTGAAAAGCATGGAGGCTGATCATGGGAAATAATCTGGCGAAGACAGTGGTTGCGGCAACTGGACTGCCTCAGGACCCTGTCGAAAGAGAATTCAATAGTTTGCTTGAAAAGCACGGGAAAAACCCCGACAGCCTGACGCTGGAAGAACTGCGAGAGGTGATGGCGGAATACCTGCAGATGGTCTTCCTGGAAATGCATGTGGAAGACGGCGCCGAAAGCGCTTAATCGATTCACACCTTAAAACGAAAAAAGCCACACTATCTCAGTGTGGCTTTTTTATTTTCAAACTTAGCAGGAACTATTTCGCTGCGACCGCTGTTTGTTTTGCTCTTTTTTGCAGAGTCTTCATCGCACCATTGATGAAGTCAGCCTGGGATTTCACTTTCGTGTAAACACTCACCAAAGAGCAGTCATCTTTACCGTCTTTACCGGCACCACGGCTGGTGATACCCCAAACGTACTGCTGACCTTTGACTTCCAGGAACGCCGGACCACCGGAATCACCGTGGCAGGCACCTTTGCCTTGGGACTGATCCAAAAGGATTTCAGTTTTACCGAAGGATTCAACGATTTCCACATCCACTTTACGAAGACGGTCGTCAGATTTCGTGTTCACACCGTCTGTTTCGATCAGACCGTAACCAGCCAAAGTCACTTTCGTGCCTGGAACCAGCAGGGATTCGTCAGACAAGAACTTCGCCACTTTGTAGCCCGGAGCCATTGCGCCTGCGAACTTCAAAACCGCCACGTCGTTGGCGTCTTCACCTTGCTCGCCCATTTTACCGTAGTCTTCATGAACGACGGCATCGGTCACCAGGCGAACATCAGCTCTTTCCATTTTGTTGATGTCGGTGTTGAAAATAATATAGATAGCCACTTCTTTGTATTCTTCACCCACAACCGGAACGCAGTGACCCGCAGTCAGAACCATGTTGTTTTTAAGCAGAGAACCCGTGCAGATGAAGGAACCTTCCTGACCATCCTGAGTTTGCACAGAGGCGATAATAGCCACTGTGGTCTTTGCGATGGAATCAGAAGTCTCTACCGGCTCACCGCCGATAATGCTTGTGCCTTGAGTGTTAACCGCGTTTTGAGAAGCCGGTGAACACGCCACCAAACCTGCCAGAACCGTCGTCGTCAGAACCAATGCTTTAGATACGTTGATCAGTTTCATGTCGCCCCCTACCTTCCCCAAAAGGTGAGGCCGTTAAACACCCAAAATGGCACCGGTGCAATACAATTTTTCAAATGTGGTCCATAAAAAAGTCTTATGGATAAAAAGAAAAGGGACCCTTGTGGATGGGGGCAAGTGCAGGGATGTGCCGGATGGATCCACAATCATATAAATCCCTCCATACAAGGCAGTAATAACAACTACCAATAACATGGCAATCGTCAGTTGACGGGCAGCTTTCATGGCTAGCGGTTTTGTAGACCCTATTAAGTTGCGGTGGGTATAGGTGGAGACGATGATCGCCTCGTCGCCCAGGGTCTGGCGCACGAGGTCCATCGCCTCGGTCATGGTTTCAGCCTGGAAGGTCTTGAGCCGCATCTGTCAGCCCGTCCTCAGATCTGCGCCACCGTCCGAAGCTTGGCCTTCGGATGGATTTTCCTTCAGCAACTGGCCGAAGCGCTGCCGCGTCAGATGGCCGCTCTCGCCGCGCGAGGGAAACAGCCAGGGCGAGGTCTTGCCTTCGATGAAGTCGCTGCGCCAGCCGGCATAGTCCTCGATGGCCTGCCGCGCCGGCTCGCTCAGCGGCACCAGCGGGGGGGGAGGAAAAACAGCGCTTGTGTTTGGGGGCAGCAAGGGCATGGGCCGTGCCTGTGCGCAGCAGCTTTCACAGGAGGGCGTCAAGGTCTTCATCGCCGCCCGCACAGAGGAAACTCTGGCACGGGCTGCCGCGGAAATCTCCGCGCAGACCGGCCATGAAGTCCGCTACGTCGTGGCCAACATCACGACGCCCGCCGGGCGTGATGCCGCACTGGCGGCATGTCCTTCGCCGGACATCCTTGTGAACAACGCTGACGGCGCGCCGCCCGGGGATTTTCGCCAATGGACGCCCGCAGACTGGCATGCCGCACTCGATTAGACTGGACCGCTGGACTCCAACACGACGTTCGGATAGGATTCAGGCATGAATTCTACCAAACAACCGTTTGATTGGGTGCCTACCCCTGAACTGATTGCGCAATCAAACCTCACGGCATTCCTGCACACAGTAGGCGAATCCGGGCTGTCCGGTGGGCATCATATTCGGACCGAGTGGAATAAACGCCACAATGGTAATCAGACAAATGCAGAGCAGGGTATAGAGCAGGCCGCCCATTTTAAAGAAATCAACCATGGCAGCATACACAATACCGGCAGCAATTAATGTGGGTATGGTGAAATAAATGATGGAATTGATGTTTACGTATTCGGCAAACTCATAACCGGTGATCTTGCGGTATACCAGGTCGAAAATAAGGTTGATAACGGTGGTGCCGATGCCCACAAATAAACCGCCCAGGATACCACGGGTAGCCATGGAGTACTGGTAGGGGGAAGTTCCTGTTTCCATATCGATAGGTTTTAGTGTCAGAAGAAGAGTTCTGCTTACCTGATGCGAGCGGAAAATGCCTGGCTGGAATAAAACCAATTGTACGGTACAATTGCCTGTGAGTAAGATACAAATAGTCTGCTGTTCCTGCAAATAAAAGCCTCCCTGTTATGCAACAGGGAGGCTTTTTAACAATAGGGGTTTTAAAACTGGAAGTATATAAAAGATCCGCTGCTTTCCTGGCTGAGGATCAGCAGGATGAGCAGTATGGCCCATACCAGTCCCAGTAACCAGGATGGTAATTTTCCGGCTGTGGCCAGCACACTGGTATTGCGCATCCGCCAATGGCAAAGCACCATACCTACAATGATTACCGATACACTGATGACCTGCAGGGTAGACAGTACAATCTCCCCCTTACTGTTCTGGGTGAACATAGCCGTGAGCAATTGCCAGGCCGATGTAAAGTCCGGCGCGCGGAAGAATACCCAGGTCACGTTCACCAGGAAGAATACAAACAGGGCTTTCACAAAACCCAGTCGCATCGACACCCCGGCTACCTGTGCATTTTGCAGGCCTGCATTGGGTTTCATGCCCTGTATAAATCTTTCGATACTCAGGTATAAACCATGCAATGCGCCCCATACGACAAAAGTCCAGTTGGCGCCATGCCATAAACCGCCGAGCAGCATGGTGATCATGAGGTTGATATATGTGCGTACGGGTCCTTTGCGGTTACCGCCGATGGGTATATAGAGATAATCGCGCAGCCAGGCCGAGAGGGTAATATGCCACCTGCGCCAGAAATCAGAAAATCCTGTTGCACCATAGGGATAACGGAAATTCTCGGGCAGGGTAAAACCCATACAGGCAGCCACACCAATAGCAGGGTCCGGCCCGGCAGCCGAAGCGCTGGCCGTGCGGCTGAATGCGCTGACCAACGAGCTGGAACGCGGCTGGGTTTGCGAGGCGAGCGGCGACGGCACCATGACTCGGGCTTGAGGGAAAAGCGGATGGGCGAGTCGCCTTGCAGCGACATCTTCAAGACCTTGGAAACCATGCCAGGCGCCGCCCAGGGACCTGCAAAACTGGGGCAAAGGCCCCCGGCGTTGCCAAAGCTGGTTTCATCGCCGCTCCGAACTGCGTCGCCGGTTTTGCAAATAAGATCGACGCCGGCCCCCTTGAACATAGGAGCCCCTGCAACGCGGGCGATTCGGGCAATACGCAGGCAATCGATGCCCTGCACCACGCCGGCATTCGTCGCAAACACTTCCCGCCCGGAAGGGCTAGGTTCAAGGGCTATGTTGCTGGGACCCTGTGCCTGAATGATCTGCTCCATGGCTTGCATTGCAGCGCCGCTGACAAGCAGTTCGCGCGCCCTGTGTATGCCCTGGCCACCTTTTACCGATATATCGCTTTCGATCAGTGCGCCGGCGAGAAGCAGGGCGCGATCGCGTAGATCGGCCGGCGCAGCTGGGTCATTGCGCAGCACGGCCATGACATCACGCGCCTCTAGCACAGGTCCGATGCCGCGCCCAATGGGTTGCCGTCCGTCGGTCATCCGTATATCGAGGCTTAGGCCCAGCTGGCCTCCGACATGTTCAAATAATTTGCGTAAACGGGCAGCTTCGACAGCGTTGCGTACTTTTGCCGTCGGCCCGATTGGAA